>JAYUKZ010000293.1:0-2526 GCA_043763995.1 Fibrella sp. | reverse complement strand
CAACACCGACGGGCTGGACAAAGACAACTGGCGGCGGCAAAACATCGACAAACTCATCCGGCAAATCGGCGATTCGATCAAGCACGTAAAGCCCTGGGTCAAATTCGGCATCAGCCCGTTTGGCATTTGGAAAAACCAGAAAAACGACCCCGCCGGATCACTCACCTTTGGCGGGCAAGCCTACTATGACCTTTATGCCGACATCCGCAAGTGGGCGCAGGAAGACTGGGTAGACTACATGGTGCCGCAAATTTATTTTTCGACCCGCTTCGACCGCGCCAACTACAAAACGCTGGTAGACTGGTGGGTGCGCAACCGGGGCAATCACCACCTCTACATCGGGCAGGGGCCATACCGGCTGGGCAAAAGCACCAAAACCGATGCGGGCTGGGGCGAGGCAAGCCAATTTTCCGATCAGGTGCGGCACAACCGCCAATATGCCGACGTGACGGGCAGCGTGTTTTTTAGTGCTAAATCCCTGAAGACCAACATGGGCGGCAGCCTCGACTCGCTTCGGCTCAACTTCTACCGCTACCCCGCGCTGGTACCCACCATGCCCTGGCTGGATGCCACCCCGCCGGGGCAACCCCAACGCCTAACGGCCACCCCCGCCGTGGGCAGTGTAGAGCTACAGTGGGAAGCCCCCGCCCAACCCACCCCGCTCGATCAGGTACGTACCTACGTGGTCTACCGCACGGAGGGCCTACGCCTGCCCCGCACCACCGACCCCCGCCGGATCCTGGCCATCTGCCAGCCAGGAGCCGCTTGCCGCTACACCGACCGCACGGCTGACCCTAAAAAGCAATATACCTACGTGGTGTCGGCCACCGACCGGCTTCAGAACGAGAGCGCGGGCGTACCGGTGGTGTACCGGGGCGGGTTCAACTGAAGGTTTCCATAACGTCGGCTACGGATTTGGCCGTGGGGAAAAAGCCCAGCAATCGCGTCAGCACGGCCTCTACGACCGAGTCGGGGCAGGACGCGCCGCAGGTGAGCAACACCGTTACGGGGCGGTGCGTGGGTACGTACCCGTCGGTCACGCGCTCCTCCTGTTGGTGCAAATCGTAGTGCGCAATCAGCGTGTCGGACAGGATTTTTCGCTCCGATTCCACAAAATACGTGGGCAGTTTTTGGGCGCAAAGTTCTACCAGGTGCTGCGTGTTTGAGGAGTTGTAGCCCCCGGCCACCACGGCAAAATCGGCTGGGTACGTGAGCAGGGCGTAGGTGGCCTCCTGGTTGTCGTTGGTGGCGTAGCAGAGCGTGTCGCGGGTGTTGGCAAAGTGCTCTTCTACCGCCGCCGATCCTGTTTCCAGGCCATAATGCGCCACCATAACCTGTTTCAAATAATCGGCAATGCCCTGCGTATCAGCCGCAAGCATGGTGGTTTGGTTCACCACGCCAATGCGCCGCAGGTGCCGGGTGGGGTCGAACCCGTCGGAATATTGATGGGCAAAATCGGCGAAAAACTGCTGGGGCGGGCGTTGCCCCGTGATGTACTGGGCCAACAATTGGGCCTCGGCCATATCATTCACCACCACCGTGGGGGCGGTTTCTTTGCTGTGCGAAAACGTGGCGCGGGTTTCTTCATGGGTGGGTTTGCCGTGCACCACCACCGTGTAGTCTTTTTGCCCAATTTGGCTGGCTTTGTTCCAGACTTTCTCCACAAAGGGGCAGGTAGTATTGTAGGTTTCCACGTCGAGGCCAATATCGGCCAACTGCCGGTGGGTTTCCAACGTGGTGCCAAAAGCCGGAATAATCACCACGTCGGCAGGGGTCAGATCGGCAAACGGAATGAGGGGTTTACCCAGCGTGTCGAGCAGAAAACGTACGCCCCGGCCCTGCAAATCGGCGTTTACGTCGGGGTTGTGAATCATTTCGCTGAGCAGGAAAACGCGCTTGTCGGGGTTCTCGGCAATGGCCCGGTAGGCAATTTCCACGGCGTTTTCCACGCCATAACAAAACCCAAAATGGCGGGCCACCAAAAACCGGACGGGGCCAAAGTCGAGCAGGGTGGGCGTGAAATCGCGCTTGAGTTTATCGCGTTTTCGGCGGTACTCTTTCAGGGGCGTAACCAACACGGAACGGTAATGCGCGGGGATATCGAACGATTTCATGGCCAACAAGCGGGGTAAACGGGACTATTGAACAAAGGTACGGCCTGAGCCGCTATGCGTAGAACACGGCGGTTTTGGGCTTTGTTCGTTACCGGCAATACCCGCCAAAAATGGGCTTTTCGTACCCCCGAACAACGTACCTGGCTCAATAAGTAACTCAGTTTCTGTATCTTTATCCCTCCACATTTACCCTATTATGTTGCATGACAAACCGGTTTACTGTTTCGCTTTTAGTGCTCTGTGGCCTTTCCGCCACGGCTTTTGTTAACCCCCTAAAACCATCGTTGGAGAAGGTTTTTGGGCGAATCAACCGCGAGGTGCTGGCCAACAGCCGGGCCTACGAAACCCTGGCCGAAGCCACCGGGCGCATTGGCCACCGCCTCACGGGAAGCCCCAACGGAGCCAAAGCCGA
>JAYUKZ010000292.1:0-2536 GCA_043763995.1 Fibrella sp. | reverse complement strand
TCGTGAGTAGCCTGGGTTTGGTGCGCAGCCAGTTTACCACCCAAATCGAGCATTACGATATGCTGGCGGCGCTGCTGGACAACTACAAACGCCTGAATACCATTCTGATAGACCTCGACCGCGACATCTGGACGTATGTGTCGATGAATTATTTCAAGCAGAAAATAAAGGAGGGTGAAGTTGGCTCGTCGGCCATGCCGCACAAGGTCAACCCCATCGATTTTGAAAATTCGGAAGGAAACCTGGGTATCGCCAACGCGCTGTTCGAGCATTTTTCGGCTAAACTGCCCATCTCGCGCCTCCAACGCGACCTTACCGATTCCACCGTTCTCCGAAATATCGGCGTGCCGTTTGCCCACTCGGTAATTGCGCTGAACGCCACGCTGAAAGGCTTGAACAAGCTGGAATTGAATCAAGCCGCCATTCAGGCCGACCTGGAAGCCAACTGGGCCGTGGTGGCCGAGGGCATCCAAACCGTTTTGCGCCGCGAAGCCTACCCGCAACCCTACGAAGCCCTGAAAGCCCTTACCCGCAAAAACGAAGCCATCACCGCCCAAACAATCAGCCAGTTCATTGATGGGCTGAGTGTGTCGGAACCCATAAAAACCGAACTCCGCGCCATCACGCCGTTTTCGTATACGGGAAGCCCCCCGACCCGGACGCGGGACCGCCCCAAAGGAGGAGCGGCCCCGGAGTCGGCGTAGCCCTCGTCTCGGCGTAACCCCCAAACCCCCAGAAGGGGGCTTTTGCTCCGAAAGAGGTACGCTTGCGTCAGCTTTTTAGCCCCCTTCAGGGGGTTGGGGGCTACGCCGAGACGGGGGCTATACCGCACCACTAAAAAAGCCTGTTGCCGTAGTTGGCAACAGGCTTCGTAAAAAAACTCTCCAGGTACGTTAGCGTTACACGGCCAGAGGCTCGGCGTGGGCTTGTATCAGTTCAACGTCGGGTTTCGATTGGTCGTCGAGGGTAACGCGGCCCCGCTCTTTGCGCACAATGCGCGAATAGAGCGACACCTCCTGGCTGAACAGGAACGTGAACAGCAGTTTCACATACGACGTATGGTACTTCAATGAGTTGTAGAATTCGGGGGCATTCTTTTTCAGTTCGGGCAGCTTATTCCAGGGTACCGACGGGAAATCGTGGTGCTCGTTGTGGAAACCCACGTTCAGGTTCACACCATTCAGTTGGCCATAATAGCTGTACGTTTCCTGCTCGGGGTCAAGCGTCAGGTAGTGCTCCTGAATCCAGCGGGCACCGAGGGGGTGGAGACCAATAGAGAAAAACAGACACATGACCATGAAGGCCAGGGCTTTCCAGCCAAAAAACACCACAATCAATGTATCGAAAACGAGTTGCGCCACCACGTTGGCCACCACCCACTTGTCAATCACGGCCAGTTCAATGCAGCGCAACGTGCGGATGCCCTGGAAAATGGGGAACAGCAGCAGCCACACGGCTTTGCCAATGGCGTAGTTGTTAATCAGCTTTGCTTCGTACCAGTCGGGCAGGTCGGCATCCAGTTCATGAACACCCTGGAACGCGTGGTGCTTGATGTGAAAATTCTTGAACGAAATGGCCGTAGGGAACACCGTGGGCAGGTTGGCAAAAATACCGGTCCAGGTGTTGGCGGCGGGTTTGCGGAAAATCAGGTTGTGGGCCGCCTCATGGATACAGATAAAGAGCGTGTGGGCCGGAAACGCGCCAATGAACCAGGCAGCGGCCACCAGCATCCACCAGGGTTGGTCGCGCAGGAACCACGCCATCGTGATGAGCATGGTTACACACCCCAAAGCCACCCAAAACGTGGTGGGGTTTTTCTGGCCAATCAGTTTTTTCACCTCCGGGTGGGCCTTCATGATCTGCCGGGTACGAATCCGGTGGGGTTCCGATTTGGTCGAGTACGTAAAGTCGTTAACGAGTGTTGCCATGTTCTTTTTTGTACGAAAAGGGGCCGGTAAAGCCGGTTTAGAGGTGTCAATGCAGGTACGTTCAACAAAATTAACCAGAATTGAGTTTGTGTGCGCGGTCAGTTGCCCATGAACGTAAAAAACAGCGTTACTTTTTTTCAGCTAATCCTAACGTACCTACCAGCGTATAGCACGTTTCGGCTCAAAAGATTGTTGTCTGCTTATCAAATGATTCTGATGCAACCAACCCTCCCCATATCTTTGTCGCTTGTTGCCCCGTTCACGAGCCGGTTAAGTGCGCTGCAACTCATTGACCGGTCACGGCAGGGCCTGGTCGGCACCGAAGCAGGACAAATTGCCGGTCTGCTGGCCATTTCCGACAAAGAGATGGCCCGGCTGCTCAACCAGTCGGTGGCTACATTTCACCGGCAGGCCAAAGCGGGGCGGCTCGACGCGGCTACCTCCGAACGACTGTTGTTGCTCGGTCAACTGGCTACCTACGGGGCCAGCGTCTTTCAGGATCAGGCCAAGTTTACCCGGTGGTTGCGCCGCCCCCTGCGGTTACTGGGCGATCGTTCTCCCCTTGACTTGCTCGACAGCCCAACGGGCATCCAACTGGTAGACGACAT
>JAYUKZ010000291.1:0-37673 GCA_043763995.1 Fibrella sp. | reverse complement strand
TCGAAAACCGTTTCGCCGGGGATGATATTCGCCGTGCCCAACTGAGCAATAATCTGGTCGAGGCGGGTTAAACCCGTGCCCAGGGTGCGCAAAAACGCAATTTCTTCCTCCCGAATAACGGTAGCCACAAATTCTTCCTGCGCCATCAGTTCGGGGAACACGTCGGCAAATTGTTCGGCCAAGAGGGGTACCAATTTGCACATAAACGGCTCGGTGAAACCCAGGTACGTATAGCCATACCGAATGGCGCGGCGCAAAATCCGGCGAATCACGTACCCGGCTTTGGCGTTGCCCGGCATCAGCCCATCGGCAATGGCGAAGGCCACCGCCCGAATGTGATCGGCGATGACGCGCATCGCCACGTTGCTCATGCCATCGGGCGCGTTGGCCATACTGCCAGTGTAGGTACCTCCCGAAAGCTCTTCCAACAGGCCAATAGTGCCCGAAAAAACGTCAGTATCGTAGTTGCTTTGTTTACCCTGAATAGCCATGCAAAGCCGCTCGAAACCCATGCCCGTATCTACGTGGCGGGCAGGCAGTTCGTCCAGCGAGCCATCTGCCTTGCGATTGAACTGCATGAAGACATTGTTCCAGATTTCCACCACTTGGGGGTGGTCGGCGTTGACCAGTTCGCGGCCCGACTGTTTGGCAACTTCTTCGGCAGAGCGCAGGTCGATGTGGATTTCCGAGCAGGGGCCGCAGGGGCCGGTGGCACCCATTTCCCAGAAATTATCTTTTTTGTTGCCCAGAATAATCCGGCTTTCGTCCTGAATAATGCTCTTCCAAATGTCCCACGCCTCTTGGTCGAAGGGTACGCCATCGGCCTCGTCGCCCTGAAAAACCGACACGTAAATCCGGTCTTTGGGCAGCTTGAACACCTCCGTGAGCAGTTCCCAGGACCAGTGGAGGGCTTCTTTTTTGAAGTAATCGCCGAAACTCCAGTTGCCCAGCATCTCGAACATGGTGTGGTGGTAGGTATCGAACCCCACGTCTTCCAGGTCGTTGTGTTTGCCGCTCACGCGGAGGCATTTTTGGGTATCGGCCACGCGGGGGGCGGGGGGCGTTCCGTTGCCCAGAAAAAAGTCTTTAAACTGCGCCATACCTGAGTTATTGAACATCAGGGTGGGGTCGTTTTTGGCCACCAACGGGGCCGACTGGACGATGAGGTGTTGTTTGCTGCGAAAGAAATCGAGAAACTGGCGGCGTATTTCGGAAGAAGTCATAAAGAGATGAGGTAGGCAAATTTACGCTAAATTCGCCGTTGGGTACGTATTCGACGGGCGAATTGCCCGGTCAAGCAGCGCGTAATAACAGGATGGAAGCAGTTGAAAAACGATATTACAGCATCAGGGAAGTGGCCGATATGTTCCAGGTGAACATTTCCAAACTGCGCTATTACGAGAAGGAATTTCCGAGCCTTTCACCCAAAAAAAACCGCTCCGGCGACCGGGTCTACACCAAAGCCGAGGTAGACCACCTGCGCGAGATTTTGGATCTTGTCGAAAACCGGGGGTTCAAACTCCAGGGTGCCCGCGAACACCTGAGCAAAAAGGAAGCCGCCCAAAACGACACCCAAAAAATGGTTGACCGCCTCCGCCAAATTCGGCAATTCATGGTAGACCTCAAAACCAACCTGAACGCGCCGGAACCCCAACCCTGAGGCCGTATTGGCCACTTACTCCCCCCTCCTAACGTACCTGAACTGTGCTTGTCGCCCTGCCCATCTGCCTGTTGCTGTCCACCGGTTTTGTGGTGGTGGGGGTGTATTCCGAACGAAAAATATCGGCCTTCATCCAGGACCGGCTGGGGCCGATGGAAGTAGGCAAATGGGGGTTGCTCCAACTCATTGCCGACCTGCTGAAGCTGCTTCAGAAAGAAGACATTGTGCCCCGTGCCGCCGACCGGCCCCTGTTTTTGCTAGCCCCGGCCCTGATTTTCGCCTCCGTTTTTGCGGCCTACGCCGTGCTGCCCCTCACCCCCGACGTGCAGGGGTCGAACGCGGCGGTGGGCGTTTTTTACATCATGGCCGTGCTCTCGTTCGAGGTGGTGGGCATACTGATGGCGGGCTGGGCTTCCAACAACAAATACTCGCTTTTCGGGGCCATTCGGGCCGTGGCTCAGATTGTCTCCTACGAAATCCCGCTCGGCCTCACCATTCTGTGCGCCGTGATGGCGGGGCAAACGCTTAACCTTCAGGAACTTAGCTACCAACAGGGAATTTATTCGGCCCAAACCAATTACCTCTTCGGGCTGAAAGCCTTGCAGATCGACGTGACGGATTGGGGCGGCATTTTTGCCTGGAACATCGTGCGGAACCCGTGGCTACTGCCCGCCTACGTCATTTTTTTTATCTGCACCCTGGCCGAATCCAACCGTGCCCCGTTCGATCTGCCCGAAGGCGAATCCGAGATCGTATCGGGCTACCAAACCGAATATTCGGGGATGCGCTGGGCGTTACTTTTTTTGTCGGAATACGCCATGATGCTGCTGGTGTCGTTTTTGGGGGCCATTTTGTTCTGGGGAAGCTGGAACACGCCCCTACCCAACGTGGGTACACTGCGCCTGGCCGACTGGACAAGCGGCGAACCGGGCACGGTTTGGGGCAACGTCACGGGCGGGTTTTGGCTGGTGAGCAAGGCTCTGCTGGCGGTTTTGGCCCAGATGTGGGTGCGCTGGACGTTGCCCCGCCTCCGCATCGACCAACTGATGCACCTGTGCTGGAAAGTACTCACGCCCCTGGCTCTGCTGCTGTTTCTAGCCTCGGCCCTCTGGCGGTTAATGGGTACGTAGGCGGGGGCCAAACCGGCGCGGTAGTGTCCATATGTGGACGAAAAACTGTCCGATACCGGACAAATTCGGCAACGGGTTTACGTCTAAACTACTGATTATCAACACCATTCAAACTTTGGCACGTCAATTGGCTTAGCGTATTCAGTTCGCCCCGACCACCACCCCTACCGTTCGCCCACTATTCCCTTTTTTTCGCCATGGATCGCGCCTTACCCAAACGCTTCTGGACCCAACAACGCCTCCTTCTGTCGGCGGGCGGCGTTGGGCTGTTGGCCCTCATTACCTACGTCACGGTCTTTGCCGACAAACGCTCGAAGCTGAGCGTGGCGCGGGAAAAAATCACGGTTTCGGGGGTGAAAATCGGGCCTTTCGAAGAGTTTATTGCCGTAACGGGGGTGGTGCAACCACTAAAAACCATCCGGCTCGATGCCATCGAGGGTGGGTACGTTACCCAAAAGCTGGTGGAAGGCGGGGCGCAGGTGGCGCAGGGGCAGGTGCTGCTGAAACTGGAGAATCAAAGCCTGAAACTCAGCTTTTTACAGTCAGAAACGGAGGCTAACCGCCTGGTAAACGACCTGCAAAACACCCGCCAACGGTTACGCGTGGAGCGGTTTGCCCTGCGCAAAGCCCTGGCCGACCTCGACGCGCAACTGGAACAGGCCAAAGACACCTACGACCGTCAAGCCAAACTTTTCGCCGACAAAGTGGTGTCGGAAGAAGACTATCTGAAAGCCAAACGAGCCTACCAACGGCTGGCCAAACAGCGCGAAATCGAGGCCGAATCGCAGCAGTATCAGGAGGAAAACTCGAAACTTCAGATCAAACAACTGGAGGGTACTTTGGCACGTACCCAACGCAACGTGGCCCTATGGCAGGAAACGCTGAGCAACCTGGTGGTGAAAGCCCCCGTGTCGGGCCAACTGTCGAGCATCGACGTGGAGGTGGGCAGCAACATCAACCGGGGGCAAAACATCGGGCAGATCGACGACCTGAACGGCTTCAAAATGCGCGTGGGGGTCGATGAGCACTACATCAGTCGGGTGTTTCCGGGGCTAAATGGCTCCTTCGAGTTCAACGGGCAGGAATACGCTCTGGGCATCAGCCGGGTGTTTCCAGAGGTGCGCAATGGCCGGTTCGATGTAGACATGATTTTCCCCAAAGGCGTGCCGCAGGGCATCAAGCGCGGCCAATCGTCGCCCATCCGGCTCGAACTGGGCAAAGCCGCCAAAGCCACGCTGCTCCCTGTGGGCGGCTTCTTCTCCGACACGGGTGGCAATTGGGTGTACGTGCTGGATAATTCGGGCAAACGCGCCACCAAACGCACCATTACGCTGGGCCGCAAAAACCCCGAATTTTACGAAGTGCTGGAGGGCCTACAACCCGGTGAACAAGTGATTACGTCGAGTTATGAGAATTTCGGTGATAACGAAGTGTTAGAATTTTAAAGATAAATAGAACACGGATGTAGCTGATAGCGCTGGTTAACACGGATTTTTTACGAAATAAATCTGCACGAATCTGCTCCATCTGCCTGGTCTGCGTTCCTTTCCCCAATCATGATACAAACCATCAACCTGCAAAAACTCTTCGCTACCGAAGAAGTAGAAACCACCGCCCTCAACGGCATCAATATGGATGTTAAAGATGGGGAATTTGTGGCCATAATGGGGCCGAGCGGCTGCGGAAAATCAACGCTACTCAACATTCTGGGTTTGCTCGATAACCCTTCCGACGGGGAGTACAATTTTTACGGTACGCAGGTGGCTAACATGACCGAGCGGCAACGGGCACAGCTTCGCAAGGGTAGTATCGGCTTTGTATTTCAGAGCTTCAACCTGATCGATGAACTCACTGTGTATGAGAACGTTGAACTGCCGCTGCTGTACCTTAAAACCCCCGCCGAAGAGCGAAAAACCCGCGTGGAGGCAGCCCTCGACCGGATGAACATCATGCACCGGCGCAACCACTTTCCGCAGCAACTGAGCGGCGGGCAGCAACAACGCACGGCTATTGCCCGCGCCGTGGTGGCCAAACCCAAACTGATTTTGGCCGACGAACCGACGGGAAACCTTGACTCGAAAAATGGCGAGGAAGTAATGAAACTGCTGGGAGAATTGAACGACGAAGGCACCACAATCATCATGGTAACGCACTCGCCCTATGATGCCGGTTTTGCCCACCGTACGGTGAATTTATTCGACGGAAAAGTAGTGACAGAAAATATTCGGGTCTGAATTTTTTACCACCGCAAAGACGCAAAGAAAAAAACGCAAAGGGCGCAAAGAAAAAAAAGTATCTCTTCGCGCCCTTTGCGTTTTTTTTCTTTGCGTCTTTGCGGTAAAAAAAACATTATCCATGTTCACCAACACACTCAAATTGGCCTGGCGTAACCTGAAAGGCGGCGGCTGGTATTCGGTTCTCAACATTGGTGGGCTGGCCGTGGTGCTGGCTGTCAGCGTGTTACTAGGCTGGTGGGTAAAAGACGAACTGACCTTTGACCGGTTTCACCCCGATGCCGAACGTACCTACCGCGTCAATATCTTTCTCGGTAAAGGTGCCGAAGAGAAAACCTATAATTCATCACCGGCCCCCGTTGGCGCGGCAGCGACTTCGGGGCGGTTGCCGGGCGTGGAAAAAGCAACGCGTGTAACGGGCCTGTGGGATTTCAATGCCTTGCGCGTGGGTAACAAAACCTTCTTTGAAAAAGGCGACGACATGGGCTTCGCGGACGAGAATTTTCTGGACGTTCTGGGTGGGTTTCAGGTGCTGTATGGCAGCGTGGCCAAACCGTTTCCCACGCCCAATTCAGTAGTGCTGACGGAGGCTGTTGCTCAGAAATTTTTCGGCACTGCCAACGCCGTGGGTAAGACCATTGTGGAGATCAAAGGCAACAACGTGTTCACGGTGGGGGCGGTGCTGGCCGATATGGCCGACAACTCGTCGTACCAGAAAAAGATCATCTTCCCGATGGATCTGCGGAAGCGGACGTTTGGTGGGAATGGCCCCTGGAAGCGTATGGACGACGATTGGGGCAATTTTTCGTTTACTACCTATGTGAAGCTGGCCCCAAAGGTAGACCCCCTTAACGTGGGCAAATCGGCTACGGTTCTTTACCAAAATGACCCCACCATTGCCAGCCTGTCCATAACGGCGGGTTTCAGTTTACAACCCATAACCACCCAGCACCTTTATGATGCCGACGGCAAAGACACGGGTATGCAACAGGTACGTATGATGGGCCTGATTGCCTTGTTTTTGCTCGGCATCGGCTGCATTAATTACATCAACCTCACCACGGCGCGAGCCACGCGGCGGGCACGGGAGGTAGGTGTACGCAAGGTGGTGGGTGCCGAAACGGGGCAGCTCATGGGCCAATTGCTGGTGGAATCGCTGCTGACGTTGGGTATTGCGCTGGTGCTGGCCCTGGGGCTGATTCAACTTATGCTGCCCTTCTACAAACAAATGACCGACAAAACCGGCGGCCTCTCACTGCTCGATCCGCAGGTCTGGCTCCTGTTGGTGGGTACGTTGCTGGGTACGTTGTTGCTGGCGGGGGTGTATCCGGCCCTGGTCATCGCCCGCTTCGACCCCTTGAAATCATTGCGCGGGCGCGGGGCCAAAGGCAGTCAGGTGAGGTTACGTCAGGGGCTGGTCATCACGCAGTTTGCGCTGGCTACCGGTCTTATCATCAGCACGTTAGTGATTGGCAATCAACTCCGGCACGTTCAGCAACGCGATCTGGGTTTCAGCAAAGAGCACGTCTTCACGATTCAGACCAACGACAAAACCGAGGCATTTCGGCAGGCGTTGGCCAACGAAAGTACCATCGGCAACATAGCTACGGCATCGGGTGGCCTCACCACCGGCATGGGTACCACGGGCGATACCGAGTGGGACGGCAAGGCACCGGGCCGCACGTTTATGGTTTATCAGATGAGCGTCAGCCACAATTTTATTCCCGATATGGGTATGAAACTGGTGGCGGGCCGCAACTTCCGCGAGTCGAAAGCCGATTCGCTCTCGTTTATCCTGAACGAAACCGCCGTGCGCGAGATGGGTATTGCTACCCGGAACGGTGGGTCGCCGGTTGGGATGCGGTTCAAGTTTCACGAATGGGAAGGGCGAATTATCGGCGTGGTGAAGGATTTTGTGTTTACCTCGGCCCGCGAAAAAATACCCCCCACAATCCTCTACTACCACCCTGAATGGAACGGGACGCTGTATGTGAAAACGACCGGCAAAAACGCCGCACAGGCCATTGCCGCCGTTAAAGACGTGTGGCAGAAAAACATGCCCCAATATCCGTTCGAGTTCTCGTTTCTGGACGAAAACTACGACCGCCTCTACCGCAACGAACAACGTACCGGGAGTTTGTTCAGCTTCTTTGCGGGCGTGGCCATCCTGATCTGTTGCCTGGGTTTGTTTGGCCTGGCAGCCTACACCGCCGAGCAGCGTACCAAAGAGATTGGCGTGCGTAAAGTACTGGGAGCCAGCATCTCCAGCCTGATCGGGTTGCTCAGCAGAGACTTCCTGATGCTGGTGGGTGCGGGTATTTTGGTGGCCGTGCCCGTGGCGTGGTGGGCTATGAATTCCTGGCTACACGGCTTTGCCTACCGCGTAGACATGCACTGGTCAGTGTTTGTTTTGGCGGGTTTGCTTGCCGTTGGTATCGCCTTGCTGACCGTCAGCTTCCAGAGCATCAAAGCCGCCCTGATGAACCCTGTCAAGAGCCTACGAAGCGAGTGAGTTATTCGAAAATAAGCGGAAGGGATAGCTCTATACCCAGGTTTGGGTCGCGCAGGATATCCTCGTAATGGAAAAAATGGTAATGGTTAAGACGGTCGAAAACAAAAATAGCTTTCACGCGGGGTTGTACAACCCAGCAGGACGTTACACCAAATTCAAAATAAATATTCACTTTATCCACCATTTCATCCAGGCTTTGCGACGGTGATTGAATCTCGATACAAAGCAGTGGAGCATCCGAACGTTTGGCGGGATATTCAACCGTAAAGTCAACCTCGAAATAAGGGTAAACAGCCACATCAGGGGTTGACCCATTCGGCGGTGTATCCAGTGTCAATTCAGACATGGCCCGGTATTGACGACGGTATTGGCTTTTCAGTTCAAAGATAAGGTTTGACTGAATAATTGAATGGGGTGTATTGGGTATTGGCTTACCACGTTCGAGTTCATACTCGGAGAGTTGTTCGATGAGTGCTTTCATGAAACAACGAGTTTTTCAAAGATAACCAAAACAACAAGTCTATGCTCTCGAACTACCTCAAAATCGCCTGGCGGAATCTGCTCCGCAACAAGACCTTTTCGGCCATCAACATCGGCGGGCTGGGGCTGGGCATCGCCCTGTTTTTGTTCATCCTCGAATACGTTAGTTTTGAGCAGAGCGTTAATACTTTCCATCAGAACCTGCCCTCGCTGTATCGGCTGACGGGGCAAAATGAAAACGGCGACACCTACACCGACATGGCCCCGGCACTGGCTCCGTTGGCCAAACAGGCCTTCCCGGAGGTACGTGACTACTGCCGCATTGCCGAGCACTCGGCCAACGGTGTGGTCAGCGTTGGGCAAACTGGTCGCGCTGCACAAAGCTTCCGGGAAGATAAGCTGGTTTATGCCGATGCCAGTTTCTTCGCCCTCTTCACGTTTCCATTCGCGCAGGGAACGCCTGCTTCGGCCTTGGTGCAGCCTAATACCGTGGCTTTGTCGGCCACGAAAGCCAGTCAGTTTTTTGGTACCAGGAAAGCCATTGGTCGAACGCTGACGTTGAACAACCGGTTTGGCGCGACGCTCTACACCGTCAGTGCCGTGTATGCTGATATGCCGCCCAACTCCGATTTTCAATTCGACGCGGTGTTTTCGTTGCAAACCCTGGCCAACCCGGCCAACCTCAACGGCAACGACTGGGCCAGACTCGACAGCTTCGACGGTAGTTACCTGACCACCTTCCTGCAACTAACTAACCAAACCGACCCCCACGCGCTGGAAGCCAAAATCAAAGCCTACAAAGCCCAGGCCACGCCTGACGACAAGACCCTATTGCTGTTGCAGCCCGCCACTACGCTACACCTGGCATCGAGCCTCAGCGACCCGTACCGGACAAGCGGTAGATTGGGATTTGTGTATCTTCTGAGCGCATTAGCCATACTGATTTTGTTTATCGCCTGGTTCAATTACGTAAACCTCTCCACAGCAGGTGCCTTGAAACGGGCCAAAGAGGTGGGTGTTCGAAAGGTAGTTGGAGCTGGAACGGGGCAGCTTATTGCGCAGTTTATGGGCGAATTAGTACTACTCAGCGGTATTGGTCTGGCGGTAGCACTGGCACTGGTGCTGGCATTGCAAGACTCCTATAATCAGCTTGTTAAACTGAACTTATCGCTCATTACACTCAGCACAGGTCGGTTGTGGGTGGCGGGGCTGGCACTGCTACTGCTGGGTATGTTAGCATCGGGTGGGTACGTTGCGGCCATGTTAACGGCCTTTCAACCCGTGGAGACCCTCAAAGGTGCGTTGCGCACGGGCAAGGGCGGCTGGCTCCGCAAAACGCTGGTAGTGGCGCAGTTTGGCGCATCGGTGGCCCTGATAGCGGCTACGTTTGTACTCTACCGGCAATTGCAATTCATGCAACACAAAGACCTCGGCGTGCGGCTGGAGCAACGTCTGGTTATGCAACGCCCGTCGGTGGGCGGCGATGCACTCCTTGCCTCGCGCTCGGTGGCCCTTGAGCAACAACTCACCCAACTACCCTACGTGAAAGCACTGTGCCGGGGCAGTGCGCCGGGCAACCCGCTCGATTTCGGTGCCAGCGGCATTGCACGGAAGCAGCAGCGGGGCGGCGCACCCATTGGCCCCAACGATGCCAAACGCGGCTACGCCATGACCCTCGTCGATGACCGCTACCTGACTACCTACGATATCCAACTGGCTGCAGGCCGACCGTTTACGAGTCAGGAGGCCATACTAGCCTGGGAGAAAAGCAAAAAGATGCTGGTCAATGAAACCGCTGCCAGGCAGTTGGGCTTTTCCTCCGCAGCCGAGGCTGTTGGGAATGTAATCAATTGGGGCGCACTGTATGAGGTCGTTGGCGTTGTGCGCGATTACCATCATCAGGCTTTGCAGAACCTGATTGAACCAACGATTTACCTGCCCAGCCGGGGTGCCGCCGACCTGACGGTGCAGCTTACAACAGATGATATCGCCCGCAAACTGGTTGATTTGGAGCGTCTTTACAAAGCCGCTTACCCTGGCAACCCGTTTGCTTTCTACTTCGTGGATGAACACTACAATCGGCAATATCAACGCGAACAGCACTATAGCCGGGTATTTGGCCTGGCCTCTGTCCTGGCCATTTTCATCGCCTGTCTGGGTTTGTTTGGCTTAGCTACCTTCACCGCCCAACAGCGGGCCAAAGAGATTGGCATTCGTAAAGTGCTGGGTGCGAATGTGGCCGGCATCGTGGCGTTGCTCTCCAAAGATTTCCTGCAACTGGTCATCATCGCCATTGTCATGGCCAGCCCCGTTGCCTGGTACGTCATGAACCGCTGGTTGCAGGGCTTTGCCTATCGCGTCGAGATGGAGTGGTGGGTGTTTACCGCCGCAGGTACGTTGGCCATCGTCATTGCCCTGCTCACGGTCTCTTTCCAGAGCATCAAAGCCGCCCTGATGAACCCCGTGAAGAGCCTACGAAGCGAGTGATGCCTTGTATTGTCGGTCAGAATCGTCGTATGAAAGGACAGATAACGGAGGAAACTCATCCGTTGGCAACCCGCGCAAATGCCGATCGTTGCTGATAATATGATCGGATTGACTGGCAAAAAAACAGTCTACAAACTTATTGCGGTCCGTCGCTACGGTCGTCTTTGTCATCCTCAACCCGTTGCCACCGAAACGCAGGATTGATAAGGACGACATTGGAGAGTAGTAGCAGGTAGTCAAGTTGGGCAGCGGTACGGTCGATACCATAGCGCAACACGATCTGTTCGTGATATTCAGTCAGGATTTCGTTTGACAAAGCCAATTCAAATTTACCCTGAACGAGGCTGTCATACAGCCAACGATATTTGTGTTGCGGAGCCAGTGAAACCATAAACACGTTGGTATCAAGCACAAGGCGCAGTTTATTCATTGAGCCAATGCGTGAGATCAGCTTCGGTAATCCCTTGCCCATCAACGGCATTCCGAATGGTGTTAGTGAGTTTGTTTGAAAAATAAGCGGCCAATAACTGCCGAACGGCCAACAAGTCTGTTTCGCTGGGCTGAAAGGAATATACCTTTAGCAGGTCGAGTTGCAACGAACTGAGTTTTTGAACTTCCATACATTTTGAACAGTTTGTAAACGCTAGCCAAAATTAATCAAATGCTCCGCAACTACCTCAAAATCGCCGTTCGGAACCTGCTCCGCAACAAGGTTTATTCAACCATCAACATTGCCGGGCTGGCGTTGGGCATTGCGGCCTTCGGGCTGATTCTGGAGTACATCAGTTTTCAGCGCAGCTTCAATCAGTTCCACCAAAACAAGGCGCAAACGTACCGGGTGTTGCTACAATCGGCCACGGGTACCTACGGCGATTTTGTGCCCTCGGCCATTGCGCCGGTGTTGAAACAAAACAACAATGCCGTGAAGGCTTTCTGCCGACTGGCGTATGTGCAAAACGGGATTGTCACGGTAGCAGACAAGAGCAAAAGTGCATCGCTACGTTCGTTTCGGGAGAGTAATTCGCTCTGCGCCGATGGCGATTTTTTCCGAATCTTCTCGTTTCCCCTCCTGGCCGGTACGCCCTCGCTTCACCGGCCCAACACGGTGGCTATTTCAGCTACCAAAGCCCGCGCCTATTTTGGTAATGCCACTCCGAGTCAGGTGGTGGGTAACATCCTGATGCTCAACAATCAGTTCGGCAAAACGCCCTACACCATCACAGCGGTGTTTGCCGACGTACCTACCAACTCCGATTTGCAGTTCGACATGGTGTATGCCCTCAGTACGCTAGCTACGGCGGCGGGCCGCAACGGCAACGACTGGGCGCGGCTCGACAGTTGGGAAGGGGCCTTTTCGCAGGCTGTGGTGTGGCTTGCGCCCGGTGCCGGGGCGGCGGCTCTGGAAAGTAGTGCTAACAACATGGCCCGCAGGCTCTTCCCCGCCGCAACCGACCAGGTTCGGTTGCAACCCCTGACGTACCTGCACCTGGGCGATGGCCTGACCGACACCCGACCTACGTATGGCAAACTCAGTTTTGTGTACCTATTGGGCGGCATTGCCGGGCTGATACTGCTCATTGCCTGGCTCAACTACGTCAACTTAACCACGGCAGGGTCACTGAAACGGGCCAAAGAGGTGGGCGTTCGGAAGGTGGCTGGGGCCGACCGGGCGCACATTATGGGGCAGTTTCTGGGCGAGTCGCTGCTACTGAATACGCTGGGTTTTGGCCTGGCCCTTGCTCTGATGGTGGTGTTGCAGGAGCCGTTTAACCATCTCGTTGGCCAGCCGTTGTCGTGGGCATCGTTTGGCACTAACTACCTGTGGCTAGCTGGTTTAGGATTAGTTTTGGCGGGGGCAGTAGCCTCTGGCGGCTATGCGGCGTTTGGGCTGTCGGGCCTGCCTGTGGTGAGTGTGATGAAAGGCGTATTTACCCGGCGCAGCAGCAGTGGCCTGGTGAGCGGTACGCGGGTGCGGCAGGGGCTGGTGGTGTTTCAGTTCGTTATTTCGGTGGTGCTCATCGTGGCCACGGTCGTGCTTTACCAACAGTTGCGGTTCATGCAAAACCAGAACCTGGGTATGAACATCCGGCAGTTATTGGTCATTAAAGGAGCCGAAGTAGGCGAGGAGCCGGCCCGACAGTCGGGCAAAATGGCGTTTCGGGATAAACTGGCCCAACTGCCCTACGTGGAGCGGTTCAGCAATTCGGGCAGTGTGCCGGGCGGGTATTACAGCTTCAACGCCAACGGTATCACCCGGCTCAACCCCGCACCGGGCGACGACAAGAAGAACTACGCCATTACGTATTTCGATGATAGTTTTCTGCCCACCTACGGCATTGCCCTGGTAGCGGGGCAAAATTTCAGCCCCGACCAATGCGCCCGGCAACCGCAGTCGTTCCACATGATGCTCAACCAGAAAGCGGCCCAATCGCTCGGTTTCGAGTCGGCGCAGGCGGCGGTGGGGCAGAAAGTCAAGTTCGGGAGCGAGTTTGAGGTGGTGGGTGTGGTGAAAGACTACCATCACCAGTCACTGCAACAGACCATCCAGCCGTTGCTCATCTTTCCGCGCTACGCCGCGTCAAACTACACCGTCAGGCTTACTACCGACCGGGTTGAGGCGAAAATTAGCGAGTTGGAACGACTCTACAAGCAGACGTTTCCGGGCAATCCGTTCGAGTATTATTTCGTAGACGAACAGTATAACAAGCAGTACCAAACCGAGCAGCAGTATGGTCGGCTGTTTACCGTTGCTGCCGGGCTGGCCATCCTGATTGCCTGTTTGGGCTTGTTTGGGCTGGCGGCGTTCACCGCCGAGCAACGTACCAAAGAAATTGGCGTGCGCAAAGTGCTGGGAGCCAGCGTGGGTAGCATCGTGACGTTGCTCTCTAAAGATTTCCTCAAACTGGTACTCATTGCCCTGTTCATTGCCAGCCCAATTGCCTGGTGGGCCATGCACGGCTGGTTGGAAGGCTTCGCCTACCGGGTCAATATCGAGTGGTGGGTGTTTGTGCTGGCAGGTACGTTGGCCGTGGGAATCGCCCTGCTCACGGTCTCGTTCCAAAGCATAAAAGCCGCTCTGATGAACCCCGTAAAATCACTTCGAAGCGAGTGAGCATTGCTTCTGGCAATTGCTGTGGAATGGCAGAATATTATCAGCGAAAGAGATCGTTGAATGGTATCTCAAAACCGGTGGCGGGGTCTCTCAGCAATCCATCCGTGTAGGTTATTTTGCCACCGTCACTGGTTCTGATCTGAACCATCTGGAGCGGCGGAATAATGATCCAAACCGATTGAACACCTGCCGGAAAGTAAACGGCGTTCATCTTGCCGGTAATATCGGTAGTGGCTTGTTTGGGCGATTGAATTTCGATGGCAGTGATGGGTGGTTTTGAATAAAAAATAATGTCGTTTTCCCAGTCTTCAGACCGTTTGGGAAACACACTCACATCAGGCTTACATTTACCGGTGGTCAGTTCGAGTTCCAATTCCGGTAGTATGTCATACTGGTCGTTATAACGGTCAAGAGCTACACTTAGCCGATGAATGAGTTTTGAATGATTGTAGGACATTATGTCTTCGGAGTGATACTCCTCAATCAAATCAAACGACAGCGATTCCATAACCGGACGAGTTTTAGTGTCGGAATAAGGTCAAAGGTACCTAAAAACAGAACACTCCTTTGCTTCGCAATCCTCTCAAAATTGGCTGCTGAGGGTGGTCGCTACGTTGCCTTCTTAGGTACGTTGGCAAAGCCTTAGGCGGCGGTGCGTTCACTAAGGTTAGCTTCGTCCTGGGCGGCTTCTTCGCGCAGGTCCAGGTTTTGGTTGGCGAAGACCTGAATCAATACAATAAAAAACGACAGAATGGTGGGGCCGATTACCAGCCCCAGAATTCCGAAAATGGGTACGCCAATAACAATGCCCGCCAACGTGACCAGCGGATGCACATTGCCCATTCGTTTGGCCAGCATGATCCGCAACAGGTTATCAATGTTAGTGATCACAATGGCCCCCACCAGCAGAATACCGATGCCCTGGGTGGAGTTGCCCTGCGAAATCTGAATGAGGGCGGCAGGGAGCCAGACCAACGGCGTACCCAACACAGGAATAAACGCCATAAAAAACGCCACCGTGCCCCAAAACGCCGCGTCGGGCACACCGAAAATCCAGAGGGTAAGGCCGGTCAGAATGCCCTGCACCAACGACACAATAGCCTGCCCCAACACGTTGGCGTTCACGTTGTTCCGAAACTGTTCACCCAGGTCTTTCAGCGTGTCGCGTTTGAACGGCAGGTGTTTGCGCAGCCCCCGCAGAAAAAACTCTTCGTCGGAAAACATATAAAAGAGCGTGAAGAACATCAGGCCAATGATGACCAGAAAATCGAGCGCACCGCCTGCTACAGAGGGTAGCTGCCGGGAAGCAAACGTGCCGCCCTGTTGCAGGAACTTGCGGATATTCTCCTGGCTGGTCAGTTTAAACCCCGACAGGTCTTCCACCTGTTTCACCAGCCCCAAAATCTCGTCGGTGTGGGCCAGGTAGTACTGAATCCGGTCGATGAGCATGAAACTCAGCACCAGAAACGGCAGCACAATCACAACGAGCGAGAAGATAATGATGGCCGTGGTAACCAAAGTGCGGTTCCATTTTTTGCGGTACACAAGCCCGTAAAAAAGGGGCCGGAAGATGACGTACAGAATGCCCGCACCAAAAAATGCGGATACGTACCCACGCAAACCGGCGATGATGAAGCCACCCAGAATCAGGAGGCTGGCAATGAGCAGAATTCGCTGCTGTTTGGGCGTGTAGATGGGGGTGGCAGATGATGGTTGCATACTCCCTATTACTCAGTTCGGCAAAAAAATGTTTACGATACCCATAGCACCAGCCCTTTCAGGTAGCCGCCTTCGGGGTGGAACAGGCTCACGGGGTGGTCGGCGGGTTGGCTCAGGTGGTGCAAGACACGTACCTGCCGCCCGGCTTCGATGGCCGCCGCCACCACCGTGTTGTAGAACAGTTCGCGGTCTACCACCTGCGAGCACGAAAACGTGAACAGAATGCCACCGGGAGCCACTCGTTTCAACCCCTCGGTGTTGAGGCGTTTGTAGCCCTGCACGGCCCGGTGCCGGGCCGAGAGGCTCTTGGCGTAGGCGGGCGGGTCCAGCACCACCACGTCATACTGGGGCGTGGTGTCGGCCTTGAGGTAGTCCATCACATCGGCGGCAATGGCCTGGTGCTGCCCCGCAAAACCGGCATTGGCGGCCACGTTCTGCTGAGTAAGCTCAATAGCTTTTTTCGATACGTCGACCGAGTGAACCAGGTCCGCGCCCGCCGCCAGGGCATAGACCGAAAAGCCGCCCGAATAGCAAAAACAGTTCAGCACCCGCTTGTTGGCGGCGTAGCGGCCCAGCAGTTGCCGGTTGTCGCGCTGGTCGAGGAAAAAGCCCGTTTTTTGGCCCGTAACCCAATCTACCAGCAACGTATGGCCGTTTTCGAGCACAGGTTTGGGATGTTCGCCGGTGCCAGTATCGGTGCGGCCATAGCGGAAGCCGTTTTGCACCCCGGCAGCATAGTGGTCTGGCAAAGTTTCGGCACTTTTGTCATAGACGGCCACCAAATTGGCCCCGTACACGCGCTGGAGGGCCTCCACCAGTTGGGGCCGTTGCCGATGCATCCCGATGGAGTGCGCTTGCAGCACGGCCACCCCGTCATACATATCAATAATGAGGCCCGAACACCCGTCGCCTTCGCCGTGTACTAGGCGGTAACAGTTGGTTTGCGCGGGCACTACGCTCTGCCGCACCGCCCGGATTTCGGTCAGTTTTTTAGTCCAAAAATCAACGTCGGGCACAATGGGCAGGCCGTTGGTGTGGGCCGCAAACGAGAACAGACGTACCTGGATGCTGCCGTCGTGGAAATGGCCCGTCCCCAGGTACGTGCCCTGGCTGTCGAGCACTTCCACAATTTCTCCGTCTTCGGGCAGTTGCCCGTCGGGTTGGCCTTCGCGGCGCGACACCGCCCCCGAAAAAACCCAGGGATGAAACCGCCGCACGGCAATGTCGCGGCCTTTTTGCAAAAAAATTTGGGGATAACTCATGCCACAAAGGTAACAAAGCCACGGGGGCAATGGTAAATTGAGGCGGGGCGCGGCTTTTGAGACGTAAAGAACCGTTTCAATGCAACCAACCAGACGTGATTTCCTGAAAACAACCGGCCTGTGGGCCACCGGTGCCCTGGCCCTGGGCACCGAGGCCCTGGCCGGGTCAATAAAAACCTACGGCCTCCAGCTCTACAGCGTTCGGGATGTGTTACCGGCTGATCCTAAGAACATTATGACCAAGTTAGCCCGCATGGGCTACAAACAGTTCGAGAGTTACCAGGGGTCGCAGGGCTTTTTGTGGGGCATGGAACCCGCCGCCATGCAGTCGTTTTTGAACGGTATTGGCGTGAGGATGGTGAGCACCCATTTTGACTTCAAAGCCGCCGCCACCGACCCCGATGCCCTCCAGAAAGCCATCGACATGGCCAACGGGGCCGGACTAACGTACCTGTTGTGCCCCTACATTGGCCCCCAAAAAACCTGGGACGACTGGAAGCGCGTGGCAGACAGTTTCAACCGGGTAGGCGAGGTGGTGCGCAACGGCGGGCTGCGCTTTGGCTACCACAACCACGATTATTCATTCCGGCTCCAGGACGGCAAACTGCCCCAGGAGTATTTGCTTTCGCAGTGCGACCCAATGAACGTGATGTTTGAACTGGATATGTGCTGGATTGAAGCCGCCGACCAAAGCGCGGTTGACCACCTGAAAAAATACGGCAACCGCTACGAGCTTTGTCACATCAAAGATTTCCAGCGGGAAGCCGACGGGAAAGTGGTGCAACAAAATCTGGGGCAAGGCACGGTGAACTACAAAGCCATTCTGAAACAGGCCCGAAAAAGCGGCATAAAGCACTTTTTGGTGGAACAGGAAGAGTACCCCGAATCGCCGTTGGCCAGCATGACTGCCGATTCGGCCTACATGAAAGGGCTGAGAATTTAACGCCAGGTACGTGCCCCTCCGCCCCTATTCGCCCTCCTGCCGGGCGTTGAAGAGCCGCCGAAGCCACCCTTTTTTCTCGGCGGCTTCGGTGGCCATTTCGGCCTCGTCGGGGGCGTATGTGGTGAGTTTTTTCAGGTCGGGTTGCCCGGCATCGACCCAGCAGGTGTACCAAAAATCGCCCACCATCTTCACCGATGTCCGTAGTTGCCGCTCCACCTGCCCGCGCAACCGTTGGTGGTAGCGGGCGGCAAAATCGGCAGAATAGACCTTCACGGTTTGGCCGTTTCGGTCTTCAAAATTCCATTTTCGGGTTTCGCCCAGTTCTTTTGTTAGGTCCCGTTCCAGGGTCAGAACCGAATCCAGGGCGGCGTGGGCGGCGAACACGGCCCGCCAGGTACGTTGTTGGGGGCGTTCAAGGTACTCGGCAGCACCCACCAGCGGGTCATAATTTTGGGCAAACAGTTCGGGCAGTCTCGATTCCCAGAAACCGTGAATGCCGGTTTGGCCGGTGAGTTGCCCGTTGTAGTTTCGGGTGGTGTGCAGCGGCACGTTGGCATCGGCAATGTAGTGGCCAATGTCTGCCGAAAGGCGCAGGATTTTGGGCACGTTCTGTTCCCGAAACGCCTCCGTAAGTTGGTATTTGACCAGTTGAATGTGCCACGGAACAATGCCGTGCAGGGCCAGCGTATCGGCCCCGTACCGCTCGGTGGCCGCGCTCCAGCTTCGGGGCAGAGTCAGGCGCGAGGTGTCGGCGTAGGCATCGAGGTCAATAAAATGGCGGGGGGCCTCGCCCGCCACGGCATAGCGGCGTTTGTCGGGGTTGATGGCGTTATCGGTCAGAAACTGGATGTGCCGTTTGTAGAGCGGCATCATCTCGGCAGGCAGGGTAAACACCGCCAGCCGGTTTATCTGTTGGTGGGCGAAAAACCCCCATGCGGGCCGCACCCGGAGCGGTTCGGGAGGCCGCGCCCGCAACGTACCTGAGCCACACAGAAACAGCCAAAGCAACCAGGCCGAAAAATATTTTTTTCGAAAAATCACGGCCCGAAGACTATTGCTGTACATTTGTTCAGTCTTGGTACTATTTGAAGACAAAGTAAGACGTATCAAATAAAAACAAGACGCTAAACGAATAAAATTCTGTCAAACATCATAAATACCAAATCAATGCAACGCGAATCTAAAGGATATGCCCTCATTGTGGGCCTGTTTTGCCTCCTGGGCATCTTAATCTACGGGGCCTATTCTCCCGCCCGCAAAGCCCAGAAACAGCAAATTTTCTGCTTTTCTTTCACCAAAGATGCCAATTCGCAAGCTGTTGACAAGCATATGCGCGCTTTTGCGGCCCTTCGGCACGAAATTCCACAGGTGGTTGGCTACACCGCCGGCAAGACATTTTTGGTGGGTGCCGCCGGTTCAGAGTACGACGTGATGCATTATCTCACGTTCCAGACTGAAGCCGACATGAAGGCTTTCGAGCAAAATTCCGCCTACAAAACGTTCGTGAACGAAAACAAAGTTATCTGGGACAAGACCCTGGTGGTCAACGCCGAGATTCAGCCTTAAGGGAGTTAAGAGTTGGCTGACGCAAGAACATTGCTGACGCGTCAGCCAACTCTTAACTCTTAACCCTACACTCTTAACTCCCTTTCACCAAATCAACAACCGTCTCGATCCAAAGCGGGCTGTCGTTGAGGCTTTCGACCAGTTGCCAGTGCTTGCCGCCCGCTTCCTCGAAAATCTCTTTGTATTCTTCGCCCACCTCGATGGTCGTTTCCAGACAATCGGACACGAAGGCGGGTGAGAAAGCCAACACGCTCTTGATACCCCGCCCGGCCAGGGCCTTAATCACATCGTCGGTGTAGGGTTTAATCCAGGGGTCGTTGCCCAACCGCGACTGGAACGAAGTCGTGTAGGCTCCTTCGGGAATGCCCAGTGCTTTCACCAACCGCCGGGTCGTTTCAAAACACTGCGCCCGGTAACAGTACTGATTATCAGCCCGTAACGATTCGCAACATTCGCCAAATTTGCAGACGGTTTTGCTCTCGTCGCCTTTACGAATTTGGCGTTGGGGCAGGCCGTGGTAGCTGAACAGAAAGTGCTCATAGTCGTAGGCGGCCATGTGGCGGCGGCCAATCTGGGCAAACCCTTCAATGAACTTGGGGTGATCCACGAAACTATTCACGAAACGTACCTGCGGAATAACCTGCCAGGTTTGCAGAATATCCATCACTTTTTCGTACACCGAGCCGGTGCTGGCCGAAGCATATTGCGGGAAAAACGGCACCACCACAATGCTGGTCAGGGCCAGTTTTTTGAACGCCGCCAGAGCCGAGTCGATACTGGGGCTTTGGTAGCGCATGGCCAGTGTCACCACATACTCGTCGCCTAGTTTATCCTGCACCAGTTTTTCAACGGCGTGGCCGTAAAACTTCAACGGCGATCCATTTTCGGTCCAGAGTTCGCGGTAGATTTTGGCCGATTTGGGTGCCCGAAACGGGGCAATGATGCCGTTAACGAGGATAAATCGCGCCAGATACGGAAAATCGACCACGCGCCCGTCCATCAAAAATTCGCGCAGGTATTTGCGCACGTCGGGTACGCTGGGGCTGTCGGGCGTGCCGAGGTTGACGAGTAACACGCCGGTTTTACCAAGCGGCACATCGGTGGCCGCAATATGGGGAGAGTGTAAAGCAGTGGCTTCCATGAGGGGGTAACGGTTTTCGCCGAAAAACGGTTTACCTGCGGGGTGGTCAGTTTTGGTGGTCGGTGTAGCGCGTGAACCCCGCCGCAATGCCCAGCCGGAGGAAGGCGTAACGGTCGTTGAAATAGATGTTATACGGGTCTTCGCCGTAGTAGCCCACGGTGGCAAATACGCCCGCGTCGCGGCTGAAGGGTGGCACGTACCAGGCCGTCAGTTCGGTGTTGAACCGCCGCAGCGCCGCACCCAACGCCCAGTTAGTCAGGGGGTTAACAGCATACGACACTTGTAGCGTCAGCCGTAGCCGTTCTACGTCGGTCGTGATCTTCTGCGTCTGGGCAAGGCCACCGGAGGTCACCCTTGCCAATATTCGGTAGCTGGCCTGGCCCAGCAGCCGCCCGAAGCCGTAGTTGCCGGCCAACCCTTCCGAGTGGTTGAAAAACGGGGCGTGCCACCGGTAGCCCAGCGCGTAGTGGGTACCGGCGCGGGCCTGGCGGTGGGTGCCCCAGTTGTAGGTAGCTTGCAGGTAGTTGGTCGAAAAATCGCCGGTTTCAGTGTTGAACGTGCCGTTTGGCCGAAAAACCGGGCCATCCTGCCCGTTGGAATGGTGAAACAACTGCCCCTCCACGTACCTGAAATTCACCACATCGGGGCTGAGGCGGTAATACACCTGCGCCCCCAACCGGAAACTGGGCGTGCGGATGGGGCCTGACCGGTCGGTGCGGGTGCGGGCCATGAACCGTTGCGTGACCGCCACCGACCAGCGCGAAGCCGGGGTAGCCAGCAAAAAATAACTGGCCAGTTGTTCGCCGTTGATCACATACGTACCTGGCGCACCCAGTTCACCGGCGGGCGAAATGTAGGACGGGTCGCGATGGGCGCGGTAAAAATCGAGGTAACGGTGGTTCCGAAACGCTGCCGCATCCGGTTGGGCCGCATCCGGTTGGGCCGCATCCGGTTGGGCCAGCAGCCCGGTTGGCCTGGCCAGCGCAACCGCCACCAGCACAAGCCGCCAAAACATCGTCATAAAAACCCCGGTTATGGCCGGGCAAAGGCCGTGTAAGTGGCGGCGGGCAATGCGTCGGCCACCCGGATGTCGCCCAGTTCGCGGGGGCCGCGCTTGCTGGCCAGTTTAATAGCCCCCAGCGTCTGATAGTCGGCCCAGGAGAGCACAAACGCGGGTTTTTCGTCCGAAAACTTCGGAAAATACGCCCACTGCGACACCAGCCGGGTGGTTTTATCGACCCAAATCCGGTACTTATTATCAGGCGTGTTGCCCACATTTTTAAACGTAAGTTGCAGTTCGTCGGCGGGGGCACCAGCTTCGGTGTTGGCCTCGCCCACGTAGCCCAGCGTCACGCCCGAATCTTTCAGTTTGTAGGGCATCACCAGCCAATACGAGTCGTTGATCCAGGCCCCTTTGGCCTGTTTCACGTACCTGGCCACACTGTCGGGCTGGGTTTCTTCCTGCCCGTTTCGGAACACACGGCCCTTTTCGGTATTGATATTGAGCAATACCGTCTGGTCATTTTTAAGGTTGTCGATCCGCACGTCGCCCGTCTTTTTGTCCCAGTGCAACCGCCGGACACCCAAAAATGTCCAGGCCAGGTGGCGGGTGTTGTCCCAGGCTTTGCGCCCGCCCTGCGCCGCCATCACCTCGTCGGCCACCCGCACGGCGCGGGGGTCGGAACCGGCAATATCAAAGCCCCGCGCGGCAGGGTTATTGAGTTTTTTTTGGGCGAAACCGGGCGCGGTAATCACCATCGCGGCAAGGAGCAAAACAGAGCGGAAGCAAGTCATAGCGGAGTATGTTAGGGAGATGAACAGACAAAGAAAGCAGTTGCAGGTCATTTGTTAGCTCAATCTGATTTATTTTTGTATCGAATTTATCTATACGTACCTGTCCGCCCATGACCCTCACGCAACTCGACTACATTGTGGCCATTGACACGCACCGCCATTTTGCCACCGCCGCCGAGCATTGCCACGTGACACAGCCCACGCTCAGTATGCAGATTCAAAAGTTGGAAGACGAGTTGGGCCTGTTGCTCTTCGACCGCTCGAAACACCCCGTTATTCCCACCGAAACGGGCCAACTCATTGTGGCACAGGCGCGTGAGGTGTTGCAAACCGCCCGCCGTATACCTGAACTGGCCCGCGAGTCGCGCCTGGAAGTGGGCGGCGAACTCCGGGTGGGCATCATCCCCACGTTGGCTCCCTATCTATTACCGCATTTTATTGGCCCGTTCATGGCGCGTTACCCCGCCGTGACTATTCAAGTGCAGGAGTTGCTCACCGATCAGATTGTGGAACGGCTCCGCACCAACCTCCTCGACGTGGGCGTGGTGGTAACGCCCCTGCGCGAAGGCCACTTGACCGAGATTCCGCTTTTTGCCGAGCCGTTTATGGTCTACGCCGCGCAGGGAAACGCCCTCCTCCAGAAACAAACCCTCACCCCCGCCGACCTCACTGCCGATGGCCTTTGGCTACTGTCGGAAGGCCATTGTTTTCGCGATCAGGTAGTGAACCTCTGCGGCGGCAACCACGCCGGGCGAGCCACGTTGCGCTATGAAACCGGTTCGCTCGAAACGCTGGTAAAACTCATTGACCGGCAGGATGGCTTCACGCTGCTACCCCACCTGGCCACGCTCGATTTCGATGCCTCGCGCCGTGCCCGCCTCCGCCCTTTTGCGGGCGAAGCTCCCACCCGGCAGGTGGCCCTGGTGATGCACCGCAGTTTTCTGAAACGCAGTTTGATAAATGCGTTTAAAAAGGAAATTCTGGCAAATATGCCGGTTATGAAGGGGTGAATTTTGGGTGGGTGTAAGGGTACTTGTATCGGCGTAATTAGTGTTCAGCGTATTGGCATTGGCGTATCGTATTCGGCGGAGGGCGGAGGCAAGCCCCGCCCCTACACAGGCACCATCACACAAATTGCCATTCTGTGTAATGACGGCATTGTAGGGGCGGGGCTTGCCTCCGCCCTACTCTCGCGTCAGCAATACGCCGATGACAACACACCTCGCCCGTCACCGCCCTAACCCAAAAATACCGCGCCGGACTTTGAAACTCTTTTTCAGGCCCCGCACCAGCAACACCGCGCCGATGATGCCGAAAATGATGGCCAGAATCGTGATGTTCAGGATGGCAAACAGCACGGCTACCAAAATGACCACGGTGGCGGCTTTGAGTTGCCACGAAATACGCTGCCACCAGTTGAGTTCTTTTCGGGGGGGCAAGCCCAAAAACTGGCGCAGGGTTTTGCGTTGCCCCGGCTTGGGTTTGGGGCCGGGCTGAACCACGGCAACCGGGCGAACCGGGGCGGCAAGCAGCCCTCGCACACGTACCTGGCGGTGGCTAATTCGTTCAGCAACAGTCTGTTTTTGGGCCACGGGGCGGTTTTCGGGCGCAACGAGCGGGCGGGCATCAGCCCAGGCAACAGGCGGCGATAGTAGCGTGTCAGGTACGTTGGCGGGGGGCGGGGCGGGGCGGGCGTAGGCGGGGCGGGGCGTAGACTGAAAATAGGCCACTGGTCGCTGGCAACCCCACATACCCAGCAGCAAGCCCGCCGCAAGCAGGGTGGCCGGTGGGCCGGGGCAATACTTCGTTGTCAAGAACATTGCCCTACAAACGCCCAAACAAGCCGGTCTCGTATGCTTAGCGGCCCGAAAAACGGGCTTTTCGCCGAAAACAAACGTAGCAAACCCGGCATTTTTCCGCCGTGCAGTTAAAAAAACGTGGCCCGCGTCTTTAGCTTGCACGCCCCAACCCGCATCCGGCACGGGGCCAATCGTTTTGCTATGAAACTCTTCCGCTTCGGCCCCCCCGGCCACGAGCACCCCGGCGTGTGTCTGCCCGATGGTCGCCACATCGACGTGTCGCACTTTGGCGGCGATTATGACGAACTGTTTTTTGCGTCCAATGGCCCCGACCGCCTGGCCCATTGGCTGGTGGCCCACGCCGATTTATGCCCCGCCATTCCTGCCGACAGTCGGTTTGGCTCCTGCGTGAAACGGCCTTCCAAAATTGTCTGCGTGGGGCTGAACTACGCCAAACACGCCGCCGAAACCGGAGCTAAACCCCCGACAGAACCCATTTTATTTTTCAAAGCCACCACCTCGCTCTGCGGCCCGAACGACCCGGTCGTTCTCCCCAAAACATCCGTAAAGACCGATTGGGAAGTGGAACTGGCCGTAATCATTGGCAAACGGGCCAGCTACGTGGATGTGGAAGATGCCCTGGAACACGTGGCGGGCTATGCCGTGATGAACGATTACAGCGAACGGGCCTTTCAGCTTGAGCGCGGCGGGCAGTGGGACAAAGGCAAAGGCTGCGACACCTTCGGTCCCCTCGGCCCGTATCTCGTCACCGCCGACAACGTACCTGACCCCAATAAACTGAACCTATGGCTAACGGTGAACGGCGAGAAACTTCAGGACTCGAACACCGACGACATGATTTTCGACGTACCTGCGCTGGTCAGCTATATCAGCCAGTTTATGACCCTGCTGCCCGGCGACGTGATCTCGACCGGAACACCCGCCGGGGTCGGTTTGGGCCTGAAACCCCCGCGCTACCTCACCCCCGGCGACGTGGTTGAACTGGGTATCGAAGGGCTGGGCCAACAACGACAGGTAGCCGTGGCTTGGGCATGACCATCGACGCGCACCAGCACTTTTGGGTCTATGACCTCGCCCGCCACGCCTGGCTCACCGACGAGATGGCCACCCTCCGCCGCGATTTTATGCCCGCCGATTTGGAACCCATCCTGGCGGCCAGCGGCATAGACGGGTGCGTGGCGGTGCAGGCCGACCAAACCGAGGCCGAGACCCTATTTTTGGTGAATATGGCCCGTACCTACGGGTTTGTGCGCGGCGTGGTGGGCTGGGTGGATCTACTGGCCGCGAACCTGACCGACCGGCTCGAAGCCTTTTCGCAACACAAAGAAATTCGCGGATTCCGGCACATTGCCCAGGCCGAACCCGCCGATTTTCTGGCGCGGCCCAACGTAATTCGGGGCATCCGGCAGTTGGCCGACTTTGGGTTTACGTTCGATATTCTGATTTACCCCAGCCAGCTAAAAGCCGCCCTGCACCTGGTTCGGGCCGTGCCCGAAGTCAACTTCGTAATTGATCATATGGCCAAACCGTCCGTTGGGCGGCAGGAGATCAGCCGGTGGTCGAATTTTATGGTCGAACTCGCCAAACAGCCCCATGTGTCGTGCAAAGTATCGGGCATGGTGACGGAGGCCGACTGGCAAATCTGGCGCAAAGCCGACCTATTTCCCTACCTCGACGTGGTGTTCGAGCACTTCGGCCCCGACCGGCTGCTCTTCGGCTCCGACTGGCCCGTGTGCCTCACTGCTGCCAACTATACGCAGGTAAAAACCGTGGTGGAGGACTACCTGATTCCCTGGGGCGACGAGGTTCGCAGTAAAGTTTTCGGCGGTAACGCCCTGAAATTCTATTCGTTATGAACCTACAACTGGCCGAAAAAGTAGTGCTGGTCACGGGCGGGGCCAAAGGCATTGGCGAGGGCATTTGCCGGGTGCTGGTGGCCGAAGGTGCCCGCGTGGTGCTGATAGACCGCGACGAAACAGCCCTGGCCAACACCGTGGCCATGCTCACCGCCGCCGGAGGTCAAGTACACGGCGTGGTGGCCGACCTCACCCAACCCGCCGCTTGCCAACAGGCCGTGGCCGACGCGCTCAGGTGGGCGGGCGGGCGGCTGGATGGGCTGGTCAACAACGCGGGCGTGAACGATGGCGTGGGGCTGGCCGCAGGTACGTATGAGACCTTCATGGCCTCGCTCCACCGTAACCTGGTGCATTATTACCTGGTTACGCAAACGGCTTTGCCTGCCCTGAAAGCCAGCCGGGGTAGCATCGTCAACATCACCTCGAAGGTGGCTGAAACCGGGCAGGGCGGCACCTCGGCTTACGCGGCGGCCAACGGCGGGCGCAACGCCCTCACGCGGGAGTGGGCCGTAGAACTGCTGCCCGACGGGGTCCGGGTCAACGCCGTAGTGGTGGCCGAATGCTGGACACCTTTGTACGAAAATTTCATCAGCCACGTACCTGACCCCGCCGCCACGCTGGCCCGAATAAAGGCCCGCATTCCGCTTGGAAACCGCATGACTACCCCCACCGAAATTGCCAACATGGTTGCGTTCCTGCTCTCTGCCCAATCGACCCACACCACGGGGCAGTTAATACACATCGATGGCGGCTACACGCATTTAGATCGGGCAATATGAGTAGTACCGAAGCGGCAGACCGCTTCGGTACTACCAAACCCCCTCCCCCATGACCACCTCCCCCACTCCTGCCGCGCAGACGGGTTCGTATAAACTGGCGTTTGTGCTGGTGACGAGCCTATTTTTTCTGTGGGCCTTCGTTCATAACCTGGAACCTATCCTGATTCCGCACCTCAAAAAAGCCTGTCAACTCTCTGATTTTCAATCGGCTCTGATCGATTCATCGGTCTATCTGGCCTATTTTCTGATGGCCATTCCGGCAGGAGTTGTGATGAAACGGTACGGCTACAAACGGGGAATTTTGGTGGGCCTGGCCCTGTATGCACTGGGGGCACTGCTATTTATTCCCGCCGCCAACACCCGGTTGTATGGGCTTTTTCTGGGTGCGTTGTTCATCATTGCTGCCGGGTGTGCCTTTCTGGAAACTGCCGCCAACCCCTACGTCACCCAACTGGGGCCACCTCAAACCGCCACCACGCGGCTCAACCTCAGCCAGTCGTTCAACGGGCTGGGGGCGTTTTTGGCCCCTTTGCTGGGGGGAAAACTGATTCTGAGCGGCATTGAGCACACCCCCGCCGAACTGGCCGCCATGACCCCCGCCGCGCTGGATACGTACCTGCAATTCGAGGCCGATTCGGTGAAACTGCCCTACCTGGTCATTGCCGGGGTGGTGGGGCTGGTCATGCTTTTGTTTTGGTTTACGCCCCTGCCCGACGTGCGCAACGCAGTCAGCAATCGGGTATCTTCGGTACGCACGGCCCTGAAAAACAGGCAGTTGGTAGCGGGCATTGTGGCGCAGTTTTTCTACGTGGGGGCGCAGGTGTGCGTTACCAGCTTCTTTATTCGGTTCGCCAAATTCACCAGCAACGTACCAGAACGGCAAGCCGCCGACTGGCTCAGTTACGCCCTGCTGGGGTTCCTCATCGGGCGGTTTGTGGGTACGTTCCTTACCCGCTACGTACCCGCTACCCGCCTCCTGACCGGCTACGCGCTGGTGAGTATGGCCTTGCTGGCGGTGGCCCTCACGGCTAAATCAGAACTGGCGGTGTGGGCGTTGTTTGCCGTGCCTTTTTTCGAGTCTATCATGTTCCCGACCATCTTCGCCCTGGGCATCAACCGGCTCAACAACGACCGTGAGATGGGGGCTTCATTACTGGTGATGGCCATTGCCGGGGGGGCGTTTTTTCCGCTGCTGATGGGCTGGATTTCCGACCAGACTACCATCCAGACGGCCTACATTGTACCCCTGCTATGTTTTGCCGTGGTGGCCTGGTTTGGCTGGCGCGGAAACACTCTCACCAACACCCCCGCATGACTTACGCCCTGGCCCTAGACCTGACCAACGACCCCGCCCATTGGGCCGACTACGACCGCTACCACACCGCCGTTTGGCCCGAAATCGAAGCCGGCATCCGGGCGGCGGGTATTACCGGCATGACCATTTACCGGCTCGAAAACCGCCTGTTCATGCTGATGGATACCGACGAAACGTTTTCGTTCGAACAAAAAGCACAAATGGATGCCGAAAACGATACCGTGCAAGCCTGGGAAACGTTGATGGCAACCTACCAGCAGGCTATCCCCGGCGGGCACCCCGGCGAAAAGTGGCGGCTGCTGCAGCCGGTGTATAGGTTGGGGGGCGGGTGAATTTTAAGCTGGCGGATTATATCGGGCATATCGGGTTGAAAGTAGCCGCTAACTAGTGCTTCAGCCAACCATGAACCGTACAGTCATTTTGATCCGCCCGGTACTCATTGGCGACAGGCCAACCCGCTGTTTGAAGAGCCAACTAAAATGTTGCGGGTATTTGAAACCAAGCCCGTAGGCAATCTCGCTGACGCTTTTGGTTCGGTCGAAAATACGCTCCTTCGCCACGTCGATCAACTTCGTCTGGATGTATTCCTGCGCCGATTGACCCGTTTCTTTCTTTACCAGATCACCAAAGTAATTGGCCGACAGGTCGGGGTGGAACACCAGCGCGAAGCCTTTGGGCTGGTACGTCTCGCCGTTGCTGTTCACGCCCGCCACCTGCCCCGGCCAAAAACACCAGCGTGCCTTCCTGGTAGTCGTAGGTGTGTCGGCCATAGACCAGATCGCCGCATTTTACGTCTTTCAGAAAAATAGTATAAAAGCCAAAATACATACGCGACCCCTGCCGGAGAGCAGCCTTCAAGAGGTCGACCACACTGACAAGCGGGTGGTGGGTCTGGTTGTTGTTGAAGGCGTTATACTCATTTATAGTCTCGAACCAACGCAGGGTGTCCATAAGGCTAGTGGGTTAGTCGAGGTTGACAGTACGGCTTTGTCGAACGCTAACGGCACCTGACCGGCGAGGATCATGAATAGTGGTAGGTATTGCCGTAATTCATCTACATTTTCCGAAAAAATCGGGCAGAACTTTTCCCTACAAAAACGCAAGACAACAACGGAACCTATGCAAACGCGCACACTAGGACACAGCGGGCTGGAGGTATCGGCCATGGGGCTGGGCTGCATGGGCCTTAGCTTCGGCTACGGCCCGGCCACCGACAAACAGCAAGCCATCGACCTGCTCAGACACGCCTATGAGCAAGGCGTAACCTTTTTCGACACCGCCGAAGCCTATGGCCACGGCGACAACGAAACGCTGCTTGGCGAAGCCCTGGCCCCGTTTCGCGGGCGGGTGGTGCTGGCAACCAAGTTTGGCTTTAGAGAAGGCCGCACTGCCCAGGGCCGAAGCGTCGCAGAAACGGTTACGGACAGACGTGATCGACCTGTTCTACCAGCACCGCGTAGACCCCAACGTACCGATGGAAGACGTGGCCGGTACGGTGAAAGACCTGATTGCCGAAGGAAAAGTAAAGCACTTTGGCCTCTCGGAAGCGGGAGTGGGCAGCATCCGGCAGGCCCATGCAGTGCAGCCGGTGGCGGCGTTGCAAAGCGAATACTCGCTCTGGTGGCGCAAGCCGGAACAGGAACTGCTGCCCACGCTGGAAGAACCGGGCATCGGCTTTGTGCCGTTCAGCCCGTTGGGAAAAGCGTTTTTAACGGGCAAGATCGACGCGGATACGGCCTTCGACAAAACCGATTTTCGGAATATCGTGCCCCGCTTTTCGGAAGAAAACCGGCGGGCCAACCAGGCACTGGTGGCTCTGCTGGGTACGTTGGCGCAGGAACAACAGGCCACCACCGCCCAAATTGCGCTGGCATGGTTGCTGGCCCAGAAACCCTGGATTGTGCCCATCCCCGGCACCACGCAGTAACGCACTTACTGGACAACAGCGGGGCCATGCGCATACGATTTACGGCTGATGAACTGACCCAATTCCAGCAGGAACTGGCAACAAGTACCGTCAAAGGCGAACGGTTGCCGAAGATGGTGCTCGATTTCTCGGATGTAGAAGCACCGAACAAAATTTAATCAGCAACGACAATGACCAAATCCCTGTTAACAGCCTTCGCCCTGCTGACCTGCACGGTGGCTTTCGCCCAGCACCGCCTGGAGAAACAATGGGAATCGGATTCCACCACCTTGAAAGGCCCGGAATCAGTGCTGTTCGACCCAACATCGAACACGCTGTACGTCTCCAGCATGGGGTCGGGCAGTGTGGTCAGGATGGACGTTAGCGGAAAGGTTATCCAACGTGATTGGGTCGTGGGCCTGAACGCCAACAAAGGGTCGGCGTTGCATAAGGGCCTCTTCTACACCGCCGAACCTGCCGCCGTTGCCGTGATCGACGTGGCGAAAGCGGTGGTGGTCAGGCGTATACCTGTTGAGGGGGCCGTGATGCTGAACGACGTGGCGATCGATGCCAACGGCATTGTCTACGTCAGCGACACGCGGGCGGGCAGGGTCTACCGGATTGAAAACGACAAGCCCACGCTATGCCTCGACAACGTATCTGGCGCCAATGGCTTGCTGACTATTGGCTCGGATGTGTATGTTGCCGGGGCAACCACGTTTCTGAAAGTCGACGCAAAAAAGCAGGTGACAAAAATTGCCGACGAGTTTGAAAGCGGGCTGGATGGGATTGTACGGGTGGCCAACAACGAATTTATCGTGAGTAATTACCGGGGTATGCTCTACTACGTAAAAGCCGACGGGACAAAGCAGGTGCTGCTGGACACACGTACCCAGCGCGTTATGGCCAACGATATCGGCTATAACCCCAAAACCCGCACCCTTTTTGTGCCCGCCTACGGAACAAATCGGATTATTGCCTACACATTGAGGTAGTTGGTACGCTGACCGCCAAACATAAACTGAACAATTCCAAACTAAACATGATGATCAATAACACGCTCCTATTCTTGTCGGCGTTGCTGGTTGGCAGCATCCCGGCGGCGTTCGGGCAGCAGACGGGACGGATGATCCGGCTCTCGGAAATCGAGATAGCCCCAACGTACCTGGAAGCCTACAAGGCTATTTTGGCCGAAGAGTCGGCGGCATCGGTGAAGTTGGAACCGGGCGTGATTGCCATCTTCCCGATGTACCAAAAGGCAAACCCTACTTCGGTCAGGATTCTGGAAATCTACGCCGACAGAGCCGCCTACGAACAACACCTGAAAACGCCCCATTTTCAGACGTACAAAACCACCACACTGAAGATGGTTACGTCGTTGAAGCTGATTGACATGGAATCGACAGATGCTGCAACAATGCCCCTGATCTTTAAAAAAGCAACCGGAGATAATCGGTAGGTAGAGTAACAGCAGCCAGATTTACCTTACGTTCGGCCCCTTTGGATGCTACCCTACACGCTACCCGCCCCAGGGGCTGTTTCATCCTGAACAGGAACGCCGGTACGCCCGGAAAACGAACCGAATGAAGGGACATGACAGCGCGGGAGGCTGTTTCGGAATCTGGTTTGGCCACAAGCCGTGACTACTTTGTACCTGGTACTGATCCAACTGTTTCTACATACTCGTAAGGAATTAAATAGGAATCTAGTATTACCTACGAGATCGTTAATCCTTATATTTTTCAAACTCATCTCATTTTTTAGACCGTAAAGTGATGCGTAACGTAATTCTATCTTGTTTCCTGATTGGTTGCATTTCCTGCGGAGATTGTAACGAAGCTGCCGAAAGTCGTAGAAATTTTGAATGCAACTTAATTGTGGCCGAGTCAAAATTGGTAAGCAGACAACTAACAATCAAAGGAATAAATCCCTCGAATGGACTGAGAGAGAGGTACAAAGATGAGTTTGGGTGGTATTTGGAATTCGGGAATGAAATCAACCCCGGCGATACCGTGTTGAAACGCAAAGGCGAACTTGTTTTTTACATACACAAACGGAACACTGTACTGTCTTTCCCTTACGAATGTCAGGGGGTTACGTATAAGTGATATTTTTTCAACTACAGAGCTAACCATACGTTGGTTATGAGCTACTTTTTGAAGGCGTTTTACCAAGCTGAATGAGCATTGTGGCTGGCAGTTATTTGATAGCGATTAGAGTGCGACCTGTCGGATATAATCCTCGAAGAAAAGCACCCGGCGATCATCTGATGGGTTGAATAAAAAAGGACGTACATCAGCCGCCATTGCCTGCATATCCAGGGTTTGGCAGTGGGCCAAAAGCCGTTGCCGAAGATCCGGCCCGTTGTCAATGGCAACTTTTTCTTTCAGGTAGGCGTAGTTGGGCCGCACCTCACGGCCCAACAAGAACATCGCGTCGTAAAAATCGCGGCCCTTGTTGCGGGTTCGGTTTAGAATTGCATAAAATTTTTGAGCCAGCAGCAACTCAACCGGTGTGGTGAAGACCTGGGTAAACACATCGAAACGGTTGAGCAAAAACGGCTCCGGGGTGAAAGCAAAATGCTGGGGTTCAGTATCGAGTTGGATCAGAATTTTCTCTTCCCGGTAGCCGCTCAACCCCTGTTGATACAACAACATCGGAAACTTAATGTGGCAATGGTAGGCTCCTTTCATCACCAGCCGCATCTCCACCTCGTAACCTTCCAGCCGTAACCCGTCGATAATAATTGAAGCCAACGCGCCAAAATCGGCTTCAGTAATGCCGGTGTTATCGAAATCGAGGTCTTCCGAAAAGCGTTGGTTGCCATGAATAATCCGTAGGCAGGTACCCCCCAGAAACGTAAACCGGGTAGCGTAAGGGCTATCGTAAATCAGTTGCAGGAGCCTGTGTTGCAGGTATTCCCGCAGAATAAACCGGCTGAAGGGACGTAACGGCGCGGGGTACTGCTGCAAAAGCTGGTTCAGGTCAAGCATAGCGGTCAATATACTGCTGAAGTACGGCCATTCGGCGCGTGAGTTGGCCGACCCCAAAAAGGGCTGTGTAGGTACGTAGCCGGTCGCGGTCAAGGTGGTGGTGCAGGTGGGTGGCGTTCAGCCGCAGGGCCACAAAATCGTCCAGGGCGTTCAGGTGGGTGTTCAGATAGCAGTAGTCTAGTAGAGCTTTTTCCGGATAGGCCATCAACACGGGCCGATTGAGGGCCGGGCTGGTTTGCCGCAGTACCTGATAGCCAAAAAAGAGGCGGGGCTTCAGGTGGCGGTAGCTGAACGAACCAATGGATGTGTTCAGCGTCTGTGTCTTGCGGGAACCGACCGAAGTGAGCGCGTAAACGCCTTCGGGGATGAGACCGTGGTAGGACAACGCCGTTTCCAGCGAGAGGTACGACGGTTGGTAGAGTCGGTTTGCTGTCCACCACAGCAGGTGCTCATCCAGCGGGGTATTGCGAAACAGATACCAACGGTTGGCCACCCGCTGAATGTAGTTTTTCTGTTGCCATTCCACCAGCCGCCGGGTGTCAAAAGTTGGGTAGAGTTTTAGCACCTCCTGCGTGGAGAAAAGGCCCTGAGGGGCAAACTGTTGCTGAATAGTAAGGTAGTTCATAACCAAAAGTTGTTAAATATAACACTTTTTGGAAACAGAGCAGTTTTACTCGACACGAAAAACATCGGCCCAAAACCCTTTACGCTGCCCAACAGCTTGCCAGGTTACTGGGTTATATTGGGGAAACTCCGCTCTATTCCCAAAACCCGCCGACTGCCGTTCGACTATTTACTGCATTACCGCGAACTGAACCTGCGCGAACAGTCCGAACTGTACCGCGTGGGCGTGGGCGAAATGGGGGTGCTTCTGGTACGTCCCTACAAAGACGAAATCCTGCCCCATTGGCGGTTCAAAACGCCCGACGTGGCCCGTGAGTCAGCCGACAAAATCCACCAACTCTTCCTCGACTACAAAGCGGCGGACGACTTTATCGGCATGGATATGGCCAGGAAGTTTCTCCAGATGGGCATGACTCGAAGTTTACGTTGTTATCACCATAAATCCGGTCAAAAGTACATAAGTACTTCATTACAAATCAGGGCAAACGCATGAGATTCGGTATTGGTTAGCCCCCCGTTACCTTTGGTGCCTATGAGCCAACCCATCAAGGATTATCTGCTCCAAGTGAACGACTTTCGGGAGCCTAAAAAATGCACTCACCGCCTGGCTGACATTCTTATCATTGGCTTATGTACCTACCTGAGCAACGGACATGACTACGAAGATATGGTGCTCTTTGCGCAAACTCATGCCCATTCCCTGACTGAATTGGTCGCACTACCCAATGGTATTCCTTTGGCGAGATAGGTAGGGCTGGAACGGGCCGCTAAACTTGTTGGACATTCATGGCCTAATCAGGCCCAACAGGTTACGTAGCTTGTTATTGAATTGATGTTGCCCTTGGCAAAACGAACTGGCATATCTGCTGCTATTAAGCAGTTGGTGTACTGCAAAAGGGCAGCTATCTTTGTTTCACTAACGAGTATATGCTATGGCCACGAAAGCACGCAGACTTGATAACCCTCTTCCCTACGTACCTCAACGCGCAACAGGCTTCGCTATCATTGAGCGGGCCAGGCAAGGGGTTAATACACAGCGGGTTGACCAGCTTAGTCAACTGCTCGGACTTTCGTTGAAAGAGATGGCGGCTCTGTTGCAGATTGCCGAACGTACCCTGCACCGGTTTCGTAGCGAGGGTAAACTGGATCAACACGCTTCTGAACGGTTGCTACTGCTCGACAGTCTGGCGGCGCACGGATTGCAGGTATTCGATGATCGCGCCGACGCATTAGCGAACTGGTTACGGTATCCGCTCCGCGAACTACAGACTCAGACTCCGTTTCAGTTGCTGACAACAATCAGCGGGTTTGGCCTGGTCGATGATGTGTTGACGCGCATCGAGTACGGCGTTTATTCGTAATACTTGTCTATCGCCTGTATAAGAGCACGTATATCGCTGAGCCACTATCGGCCGAAGGAGCGCGTCGTGCCGGTGGTCGCTGGAACCCCAAAGGCTACCCCATTCTCTACACGTCAGCTACGCCAGAACTGGCTTTACTGGAAGTGGCGGTACACCTGAACCCGCAATTTATTCCCCGCTTCCACCTGCTCGTCCTCGACATTCCCGATTCGTTCCAGTCAGTCTCTGTTGCTGATCTTCCAGAAAACTGGCAGGACGAGCAACCCAACGAATCGCTCGCCCATCATCTTATCGACTGGTTACGTCAGCCAAATACCCTGGCCGTGTCAGTCCCTTCGGCCATTGTAACCCGATCCCAAAACTTCCTGTTGCACACCCTGCACCCCGATTTTAGAAGCGAAATACAAATCATCGAAAACGCACCCTTCCAGATCGACAGCCGGATGGTACACGGCTAACCTTCGGCCTGTAATTTTTTACTTTTTAGCCGGATCGCGTCGGAAACACTAGAGCCTGTCATACTGCGAAACGACCAACGTACCTACAGGTCAAGGCCACAATTCAACCTATTTTGATACAGTTTTGGTACAGTTTTCGCAAAACAGGAGTTAACACGCTGATTGTCAGACGTGTTTTGCAGTCCCTACAAGTGCACAATAAATCCGCTGACTATCTGATAGTCAGCGGATTTATTGTTGCAGTATGTACTACCGGGATATTATTTTCGGGCCGCCGATACGTTGCGACTGGCCAAAGTGGGCTGGGTTGCCACCCCCATCAATGCCCGTGATTTTCCCTGATAGGTGAACACGCACCCGCCCGTGGTGCCGGGGGGGAGCCAGAGCATCCGCGAAGACTGGGACAGGTATCCTGACCCGTAGCCGACCTCCACCCGGCGGGTGCGGCCATTGGCCAGTTGCAGTGTGGCGGCATAGTCGGTTGGCCCCAGACGTTCCCAATGTCCGGTGGGTAGGGTGGTTCTGCCAGGTACGTTGTGTTGGTAGGTTTGGAGGGTGTCGTTGTTGTTGGCCACCAGAAACAGCCGCTCGCCGTAGGTGGCGGTGACTAATTCAACCAGGCTGCGGGCCTCGCGGTTGGCGCACAGGCCGCTTTGGGCCATCGGCAGAGGGTGAAAACCGCCTTTGCCGTTGCCCAGCAGGGCCAGCCCCTTACCGGCATCGTAGCGGCCCACCTGCACATCGGTACCATAGTCGTTCCCCACCAGCAGCAGGTCCAGGTTGCCGTCTTGGTCAAGGTCGGTGGGGTGGAGGCCGAACACGGGGGCGGTTTGGACCATCAGCGGCAGGGCCACCACCCGGAAGGTGTTGTTGCCGGTATTTTCGATGTAACAACTGCGCAGCTCCGTGGCCTGGAGCACGTAGGCCCCCGCTAGTTCGTCGGACGTAAACAGCTCCTGGATGGTTTTGCGCCCGTAAACGGCATAGGAAGGGAAGCGTTTTTTGAAGCCCGGCACCTGCTCGGCAAGCTGGTCGCGGGGGGGGGCGGGGTAGCATTTGCCCTGGTTATAGGCGCACAAAACGGGGTCTATGGTGCCGTTCTGGTCGAAGTCTTTGGCGTAGACACTCACCGGCTCGGCGGGCGATGCCTTGAAACGGCTGTTCAGGCCCAGGTTGCCCGCCACATAATCCAGGTCGCCGTCATTGTCGAAATCGCCTGCCGCCAGCGAATTCCACCAACCCACGGGCAGTTGCGCGGGCACGGGCCGCAGTTTTCCATTCTGATTCTTGAGAATGGTCGGGGCCATAAATTCGCCCACCACCATCAGGTCTACCTGCCCGTCCTGGTCGGTATCGGTCCAGAGGGCGGCTGTTACCATGCCCAGTGCGGCCAGGCCGGGGGCCAGTTGCGCGGTCACGTCGGTAAATTTGGGTCGGCCCGCCGGTTTGCTGTCGTTGCGCAGCAGGTAAGAGCGGGGCGGCAGGGGGCAGCTACGGGGTGTTACGCGCCCGCCCACAAACAAATCCAGGTCGCCGTCGCGGTCATAATCGGCGGCAACCACGCACGAGCCACTGGCTTTGGTGTCGGGCAGAGCCAGCGAATCGGGCACGAGCACGGGCATACCGGTGGGGCCGGGGCCGTTGTTTCGGTAAAACTGATCCTGATAGGCGGGGTGGTTGGCGGGCCATTCGTTGCCACCGCTCACCACATACAGGTCAAGGTCGCCGTCGGCATCGGCATCGAAAAAAAGTGCGCCCATGTCGTCGGCCATCTTGCGGGTTCCGGACGGCAGCAGGGGTTTCCCCACAAACCGGGACTGACCCGCAGGGCCTTTTTTCTGACAAAACAACGTACCGGGGTGGCCCTGACCCGCGCCCACAAACACATCGTCCAGCCCGTCCCCGTTCAGGTCGCCAACGGCCATACCGGGGCCAAGCTGCGAATATTTGTGGGCCAGCAAGACTTGCTCCTTCGCATCAGTGTAGGGGTTTTCGGCATGAACAAAAGGTACTGCCGTAGCCGGGCTGGCCTCCGTCAACAGGTACGTTGCTGGGAACATAACCGGCTCGTTTTCAAGGGCTTTAGCCTGTTTTTGATAAACGGTCAGGCACTGGTTGGCCGGTACGTTCAGCAACCGCGACAGCCTTCCGTCAGGCCAATGCACCAGCACCGTATCGAGGCGGGTGGTGGCCCCCAGGCCCAGGTGCAACACGGGGTCAACGCTCGATTTATAGCCCCGGCAGGGTGCCTGATCGGCCACTTGCCGGTGCCGGTCGCGTAGGTTTGGGCCGTAGCGGAGGTCTACGCTGGCCCCTAGCCCGGCCCGGTTTTGGCCCTCGCCCACTAGTTTCAGTTGCAGGTAGTTGGCCCCGGCAGCGGTGGTTTTGTCGGCTTTATGGGTTTTATCGAGAGTAGTATTTCGGTACAAAAAAGCGGCTTCATTGATGTTGTTGACCACCAAATCCAGATCGCCATCGTTGTCGAAATCGGCATAGGCGGCCCCGTTCGAGAACGAGGGCG
>JAYUKZ010000290.1:0-37886 GCA_043763995.1 Fibrella sp. | reverse complement strand
TACCCACCAGCAATCCGGCCAGGTGCGCTAACTTGCCCGCCCGCCGAAGTTGGGTCAACATCCGGTCGAGGCTGAAAAGCGTTTCGCCGATGTCTTCCAAAAACAACAACTTACCCGCCCAATCGCCCTCCGACGACGTACCCAGCGTATGCACCAGCAACGATAAATTGCCCCCCACCAACGTACCGGTGGCAGTACCGGGACGATTCAACAAACTGAACGGGGCGGTGTAGGGCGCAACGTTCTCGCCGAAAAGCCACTGGCGAAGGGTTTCAATGTCGTCGGTAACGCTATCGAGCCGGAACTGCCGGAGCATAATGGCGTGAAGACTGGCCAGCCCTTGCTGCTCCAAATGGGCCAGTAAAACCGTGATGTCACTGTAGCCGATGAGCCATTTCGGGTTCGTTTGCAGGGCCGAGAAGTCCAGTTTATCCACAATCCGGTAGGCACCGTAGCCCCCACGGGCGGTAAAAATGGCCCGGATGTCGGGGTTATCGATGGCCGTTTGCAAGTCGGCGGTGCGCTGGGCATCGGTACCGGCAAACGGCCCGGCGGTGGCTCCCAGGTACGTGCCTTCCAGCACGTTCAGACCCCACTCAGTGCGGAGGATGCGGAAGGCATTGTCGAGGTCGGCGTATGGGAAGGGGCTGGCGGGGGCCACAATAGCTACGGTGTCGCCGGGCCGGAGCGGAGGGGGAATCAGCATGTCGGGCAAAAAATCAGTTCAACGCAGCCGGTTCGGTCTGGTCCAGTTGGTCGAGGTCAACGGCGGTAATCCGGCTTTGGAAGGGGCTGTTGACCATGGGCGTAAATTTTTCACCCCAATGAATCTCGTCGTACCGGTACGAATTCCGGCTGTGAACGGTCTGGTTGAAGGTGTCTTCCACGCCCCGAATCAGGATCAGAAACTCGGCATCCGACTCGGCCAGTTGCGCCGGGGTGCAGTTGAACAGCGGACTATCATCGGTGATGGGGTGCACGATAGTCCAGTTGGCGGGGAAAAAATTAACCTTGTTTCGTTCCAATTTCAGGCCGTAATACCGCCGATAGAGCGTGCCGTCGGGCTTCTTTTCCAACCGCGACAACGACACTTCCACCTGCACGTCGATGAGTTGGTTAGTGCGCTGATTAATGATGCGGAACATCCAGCCGTTGATGTCGAGGTAGGGGGCGAAAACGGCGTTGGCCGAATACCGGATGCTGGCCACCGGACGCGAAAACCGTCCGTAGAGCAAACCCGTAGCCAGGGCAAACAACAGGAGGCCGAACATGGATTCCAGCGCGGCCACCGCGCTTGTCCAGTACCCGGCGGGGCTGATATGGCCATAGCCCACGGTGGTGAGCGTTTGGGAACTGAAAAAGAACGCCCCCATGAACCGGCCCACGGGCGTGTTGGGCGTAACGTTCTGAAGGCCAGTAAGATTCTCGTAGCCAATAAGGCTATACAGCAGCGCGAAGAGCGTGTTGGACGACAGGTAAAACCCAATGACCAGGGCCATAAATTTCAGCCACGGCATGGTAATCAGGGTGTGGTAAAGGTTGAGGTGGTTCCAGAAACCCTGGTGGGTTCGCACCACGTTGAAGCTCCCGTCTTTGTTGACCAGCCGCGCCGACGCATCGTTGAATTTGGTACCGAAACCCAGGTCTTCGCGCTTTTCTTCCTCCCGCACCAGCGCACTGTCTCCCTTGCGATGGGCTGTTTGGCGAGCGCGGCCAGGTACGTTGGCGGGGGCGGGCAGCGGGGTAGCCGGGGGCATGTTGGTGGCCATGAGCAAGGGGGGTTCGGCAGTAGTACAAATCTAGGCGGGGTTTGATTCCGGCGCGGGCCGAGCAACCTTCCGGGCCAGTCTGGCATCGTATTGGGATACAACCGGCCCGTTTATCCGGTGGTTTGGGCGTTTAATGTAAAAATAATCGCGGCGCGTGGCCCCCCGCCGTACTTTGCCGTTCGCTCACTTGCTCAACCTGCCAACTCCTATGCTCAGCCGTTACCTCCCACTATCATTCTGCCTATTTCTGACCACGATTTTTGCCCTGACCGGCCACGGCCAGGGTATCAGGGGAACGGTGAAAGCCACCACCGGCGAGGCCATGTCGTTTGCTACTATTGCCGCCAAAGGCACTACCATCGGTACCATTGCCAACGAAGAGGGGCGGTATGAACTGGCCCTGAAACCGGGGCAATACGAGATCGTTTTTCAGTTTCTGGGGTTCAAAGCCGAAACCAAAACTGTGACTATTTCTACTGATTATCAGGAATTTAACGTCGCCATGAGCCAACAGGCTATCACGCTTCAGGACGTGAAGATTGGCAAAAACACCGAAGACCCGGCGGTGAGCATCATGCGGCGGGCCATTGCCAAAGCCCGGTTCCACCAGTTGCAGGTACAGCAGTTTTCGGCGCGGGTCTACACCAAATCGTCGTTTGTGGTCAACAAGTTGCCGCTCACGTTTTTGTACAAAGACAAGCTGAAAGAACTCGAAAAAGAGTCCAACTTTAAACTGGGTCAGCCGGTGCTGAACGAACTGGTGACGGAGGTCGATTTTCGGTTGCCCGGCACGGTGAAACAGCGCGTGGTGGCCAGCCGCAATTCGCAGGGCGACAATGCGTTTGTGCGCGTGAGCAGCTACTATAACCCCACGCTCTACACCCCCAAACTGCTGGGTGCGGTGTCGCCGTTGGCCCCCAACGCCTTTGCCTATTACCGGTTCGAGTATGGCGGTACGTTCCGCGAACAGGGCGTGGACGTGTCTAAGATTCAGGTCATTCCGCGCCAGTTTGGCGATGGCGTGGTGCGCGGCACAATCTATATTATTGAAGACACCTGGGCCGTATACAGTGCGCAACTGGAAACGATTAACGAGCAGGGGTTTACCATTTTGTCGAAAACGGTGTGCAGCCCCGTCAAGAATGTCTGGATGCCGGTGAGTCAGCAATTCGACGTGAACGGCGCGTTTATGGGGGCCACCTTTTCGGCGCGGTTCGTGCGGAGCCAGACCTTCAGCAACTTTGTGCTCAACCCCGGTTTTGTGGAAGACGTGAAGGTGGTAGACGAACGTTTTAACCCGCCCGCCCGCACCCTGAGCAAGACCGAGATGAAAACCGGCACCTTTGCCGATGCCGTGGCGAAGCAAAAAGAGTTTTCGACCAAAAACCTGAAACAACTGGTTAAAGAGTACGAAAAACAGGCATACAAGGCCCGCAAAGCCAACAAAGAAGACGTGGCCGTAGTCCGCAACGACTCGACCGTGATGGACACCCTGGCCCGCAAACGCAGCAACGCCTTCTGGGATTCGCTCCGCACGGTGCCCCTGACGCAGGCCGAAATCATCAGCTACCGCAAAAACGACAGCCTGCGCGTGGTGCGGCTGGAAACCAGCCAGCCCGACAGCCTTAAAAAGACAAAAGCCCAGAGCCGGAAAAAATCGCAGTCGATCATGAACGTGCTGCTCGGCACCCAAACCTGGCGACCCACCCGCTACAACACCATCACCTGGACAAGCCCCTTGGCTCAGGCCAATTTCAACACCGTGGAGGGCATTACGCTGGATGCCGCCCTGACCTACCGCCACCGCCCCGACACGCTGAAACAGACGTACCTTAGTCTGGGCGGGGTGGCCCGCTACCAAACCGGGCGCGAGAAACTGGTGGGCTACGCCACGGCCACCTACCAGCACAAACAAACGTACCTGGACCTGGCCGGGGGGCGATTTGTGGCCCAACTCAACCCCGACAACCCCATCAGCCCCAGCCTCAACGCGATTACGACGGTGTTTTTTGAACGAAATTTCATGAAACTGTTCCAGCAGGATTTCCTGCGCCTGACCCTGCGGGACCTACCCCTGGGCGGGCGGCTGCAACTGGGCGGCGGGCTGGAATACGCCGAGCGTACCGAACTAAGCAACTACAAGGAGAGCATCAAGCCATTTATCAACTGGAACCAGTTTAGCTACACCCCCAACCGGCCCCAAACCAGCGAAGTAGTCAGCGCGGGCTTCCCCACCCACCAGGCCCTGACCCTGACCCTAACCGCCGCCCTGCGCCTGGGCCAACTCCGCTACCGAATCCGTAACGGGCAGCGAATTATGCTCAATAACGCCGAAGCACCCCTGCTCACGGTTAACTACCGCAAAGGCATTGCGGGCGTGGGCGGCTCGGATACGGACTATGATTTTGCCCAGGCCACCTGGCGACATTCGGTCGAAACGGGCATCCGTAGCCGGGTGGCGTACCAACTGGCGGCGGGCGGTTTCATGACCAATAAAAACGTGTATTTTCCTGACTTTAAGCACTTTCAGGGCAACGAATTCTTTTTCCAGATCGGCGACCCCGTCAGTTCGTTCCGGTTTTTACCCTACTACCAATACAGCACGCGCAGCCGTTTTGCCGAGGCCCACGTCATGGGCGAATTCCGGCAGTTGCTCATCACGCAACTCACGCTGGTGCGGCTGGCGGGCCTGAAAGAAAACCTGTTTGTGCATTACCTGAGCACCCCCGCCAGCCAGCACTACACCGAAATTGGCTACGGCCTGGACGGGCTGATTCCCGGTTTTCCGTTCTTCCGGGTCGAAGTGGTGGGCCGAATACAGGGCGGCACGTACCTGGGCACGGGTTTTTTGGTCGGCACCACGCTCCGCTTCAACCGCGACTGACCTTACCGCGCCACGTCGATTTTGTATTTTTTGCCCTTCATTTTTTCGGTCTGCACCCGGCTCAGCAAATCGGCCACGCACTCGCGGTGCACGGCGGCGAAGGCCATGAAATCGCCCACCTCAAGGCGGCCAATGGCCTCTTTGGGCAACCCGCCTTTTTGGGTGAAAAACCCCACAATATCTACTTTGTTGATCTTGTTTTTCTTGCCCCCGCTGATGTAAATCGTGGTGTAAACCGGCGGGGCGGGCAGGGGCGGCGTGGGGGTGGGCAGCGCAAACTCTGGTACGTTGGGCGGCAAATAGAACGGGCCGGGGTCGCCGGTTTCCAGCAGCACGTAGGCCGTGCCGGTGGCGTGCATCCGGGCGGTACGGCCGTTGCGGTGGGTAAACTCGGTGGGGTGGGCGGGCAGTTCGTAGTGAATCACGTGGTTCATATCCGGGATGTCCAGCCCACGGGCGGCCAAATCGGTCGTGACCAGGTACGTGACGCTACCCCCCCGAAATCGAATCAGGGCGCGTTCGCGGGCCTCCTGCTCCAGGGCACCGTGGTAGGCCGTGGCGTGTAAACCCTGGCTGTTTAGCCATTGGGTGAGGGCCTCCACCGTCTCGCGGAGGTTACAGAAAATGAGCACGGCCTCGTTGCCCAGTGTGCACAGCAACCGCAGCAACGTGTCGCGGTCGTGGGGCTTTTGGCAACGTACCAGGCTCAGCGTCAGGGCGGTAGGCACATCGGCTTCGGCCTCGAACCGGAGGGTGGTAGGGCGGTGGAGCCGCATGAAATCGGGTAGCTGAATGCCCGACGTGGCCGAAGCCAGCACCCGCGTTTGCAGGTTGGGCAGGTTCTCAACAATGTAGCCCATCTCCTGCTGGAAGCCCATCGTGAGGGATTTATCGAACTCATCGAGCACCAGCGTTTCAATGGTTTCGGTGGAAAACGAGCGGCGCGTGAGGTGGTCGGCAATGCGGCCGGGGGTGCCAATGAGCAGGGCGGGCGGGTTGCTCAGGTTGCGCATTTCGGTCTCCACGGCGTGTCCCCCGTAGCACACGTTGACTTTGAAACCGGTGGCCATTTTGCGCCAAACCTGCTCCAGTTGCAAGGCCAACTCGCGCGAGGGTACCAGCACCAGGCACTGCACTCCGGCTTTGTCTGACCGCAACAGGTACGTTAAGGGCAACAAAAATCCCAGCGTTTTGCCCGACCCCGTAGGCGACACCAGAAACGTGTCGGTGCCGGGCCGGATGGCGGCCAGGGCGGCGGCCTGCATGGGGTTCAGGGCGGCAATGCCGAGGGCCGTCAGCACGGGGGCCACGGGGGGGCGGGGGGAGGGTTCGTCGGGGGTCATATCCACAAAAGTAACCGTACCTTTGCCCAATACACCACGCGCCGCCATGACTTTCGCCGACCTCAACCTCAACAAGCCCCTCCTCAACGCCCTGACCGACCTGGGTTTCCAGACCCCCACGCCCATTCAGGAACGGGTTTTTTCGGTGGTCATGTCGGGCCGCGACGTGTGTGGCATTGCCCAGACCGGCACCGGCAAAACCATTGCCTACCTGCTGCCATGTCTGCGTCAACTGGTGTTTGCCAAAGACCGCAGCCCGCAACTGGTGGTGCTGGTGCCAACCCGCGAACTGGTGGTGCAGGTGGTGGAAACGGCGCAACAACTGAGCACGTACCAGAACCTGGTGGTGGTGGGCGTATACGGCGGCGTGAACCTGAAACCCCAAACCGCCCAGGTGCAGCAGGGCACCGACGTGCTGGTGGCCACGCCCGGACGGCTGGTCGATTTGCTGGCTTCGGGCGCGGTGAAGATGAAAAACGTGAAGCGGCTGGTGATTGACGAGGTAGACGAGATGCTGAACCTGGGCTTCCGGGCGCAGCTAAAAATCATTCTCGACCTGCTGCCGCCCAAACGCCAGAACCTACTCTTTTCGGCCACCCTCACCCCCGACGTAGAACAACTGATCGACACGTTTTTCAATGCACCCGTGCGGGTGGAAGCCGCGCCGGTGGGTACGCCCCTGACCGGCATTGCCCAACGCGCCTACGCCGTACCGAACTTTAACACCAAACTGAATCTACTGCAACTCCTTCTGGATCAGGACGAAAGCATGGATAGGGTGCTGGTTTTTGTGTCGACCAAAACCCTGGCCGACCGCCTTTATGACGACCTTACCGAACGAATGCCTGGTACGTTGTTTGGCATCATTCACTCGAACAAAGCGCAGGCCAAACGCTTCGAGGCCGTGAGTCAGTTTCAGGCCGGCACCAGCCGCGTGCTCATCGCCACCGACATTGTGGCGCGGGGTATCGACGTGGCCAACGTCTCGCACGTGATTAATTTCGACCTACCCGACGAACCCGAAAGCTACATCCACCGCATTGGCCGCACCGGCCGGGCCGACAAAACGGGCGTGGCCATTGCCTTCATCACCCCCGCCGAACACGACCGCCAAACGGCCATCGAGAGCCTGATGAACTACGCCATCCCCCCGGCCCCCCTCCCCCCGGACCTACTAATCTCGCCCGTACTGCTGCCCGACGAACAGCCGAAGGTGAACATGAAAACCATTGTGGTGAAAACCCTGAAACGGGAAGATGTAGGCCCGGCGTTTCACGAAAAAGCGGCCAAAAACCAGAAAGTCAACGTCCGCCGCGACTATGCCGCCGAGAAGATGCTCAAGTACGGACGACCCATCAAGCGGAGCGGGAAAAAGTAGCTACCGCCCCGTTGGCTGAAGCCAACGGAGCGATGCCCCCAAACAACGTACCCAGCATCCGCCGAAACTCGTCCTGGAACGGGGCTTCGATGCTGATAGGCTGTCCGGTTTCGGGGTGAACCAGGCCCAGCCGCAGGGCGTGGAGCAGCATGGTGTTCATGCCAAAGTGGCTCAGAAACAGCCGGTTCTGTTTGTTGCAACCGTGGGGCCGGTCGCCAATAATGGGGTGCATGATGTGGGCCATATGGCGGCGAAGCTGATGCATTCGGCCCGTTTCGGGGGTCAGTTCCACCAGCGAATAGCGCGACGTGGGGTGTTTGCCCAGCGCGATGGGCACCTCGGTGTGTTGTACCGTGCGGAGATGCGTGCGGGCTTCCTGGTACGTATCGGACAACCCGTTGCCCTCCATCCGGCGCAGGGGATAGTCGATTATCAGGTCGGCGGGGGTGTGGCCACGCACAATGGCCTGGTACGTTTTCTGCACCTCACCAGCGGCAAACGCCTGTTGCACCGTGCCGTTCAAGGCTTCGGTAAGGGCAAAAAGCAGTACCCCGCCCGTTTTCCGGTCGAGCCGATGGACGGGATACACCCGCTGCCCCAACTGGTCGCGGAGGCGTTGCACGGCAAATTCGCTAGCATCGGCGGCTATCAACGACCGGTGTACCAGCAGTCCGTGCGGTTTGTTGATGGCTACCAGCCCATCGGCGTGGTGCAGAATCTCCAGGTCGGGCACAGTTTAGGCCGGGTACCCCGCGCTGGCTTTCACTTCCTCGATCTGCTTACGGTGGCGTTCGCCGTGCGAGACAAGGAGCAGCACCGCCTGGTAGGCATCGAGCGTTCCGAACACGAAATGGTTAAAATAATGCGTCCTAAAATTACCCGTTTCAGTTTCTACATAGGCAATGGCCTCCTGCCTGAGCCGGTCAACCGCTTCCATGGCTTCGCCTACGTCGGCATAGCGGCCAGTGGGCAAAAAAGGGTCGGGAGCCATGATACCCGCCTGCCGACTCCTGACCGATTTTATCACGTCTACGTCTGTGAGCCGGAGAGTTTCGCGTTTGGCAGGGTCTTCGGGCAGGGCCAAATTGTATTTTACTTTGGCCAGAATACCCGTTTCTACCAACACAATGTGCTCGGCATTCTGGGCAACAGACCACCGGTTGGGCGCAGGCACAAACTGCTGCTGGGCGGGACTAAGGCCGATAAGTGCCTGGCGCAAAGCCTCTTGCGTATGCCGAAGCAGGTCGAGGGCGTAGGTACGTTCGGCGGGACTTAGCGGGCCGGTAGCATCGGGCGCAGTGGTGGGCAAGAGGGGTAGGTTCATACCGACGAAAGTACGCCACAGGACGCACCAAGCCAAGCCAATGCCCAAGCCATCCCAGACACCAATGAAAGTTTTGAAAATTTGCGTATTATTACAGAGAAAATGAATTGGACTACACACCGAACACATACATAAACGGGATTATATTACATAAGTATGATGCTCAAAGAGAATTGTAGTATCATTAGGCCAACTTCTGGGGGGTGAAGTTGACTCAATTAAAGTCCACTTTTCAAGATTTACCATTTCTAATTATCAAACGACCATTAGCAATGGTAGATCTTGATCAATTGACAATCATTATTTTTTATACTTATTTATAAAAAATTACAACTCAATTTAGATTATGGCAAAAATTAATTTAGACGCTCTTATTCAAAGGGAGGATTTTGAAGTCTTAGATACTATTAATCCCGGAAAGAAGAAAGAAACCATATCCATAGAAGATCTTAAAATAGATTCTTTCTTCTTTACTAATGTTCGAAAACCTGATTTTCAACGTGAAACCAACGAATGGGATGCAAAGAAAATTGTTGATTTTATAGAAAGCTTTTTAGATGGGGATCTAATCCCAGCCCTCATACTGTGGAGAAGCCCATCAGGTTACGTGTTCGTGATTGACGGTTCACATCGACTTAGTTCACTGTACGCTTGGATTAATGATGATTTTGGAGATGGAAAAATTTCGAAAATGTTCTATGACGGTATTATTCCTGAGGATCAAATTCAGTTAGGAGAAGATACAAAGAAGTTAATTCGTAAAAGAATTGGCTCGTATGATGATTTTAAGCTTGCGTTATCAAATCCAGAAAAAGTTAAACATACTATTATTAAAAGAGCAAAAAACTTGAGTGCTCTTGCTATTCAACTTCAGTGGGTAGAAGGTGATGCAAACAAAGCTGAAAGTTCTTTTTTTAAAATAAACCAACAAGCAGCACCAATAAACAAAACTGAGCTAATACTACTTGAGTCAAGAAAGAAACCAAATTGTATCTCCGCACGTGCAATTGTTAGAAGTGGTAAAGGTCATAAATACTGGTCAGGGTTCATTTTTGACAGTCAATTAAGAGTACAAGAGCTTGCAAAAGAAATTAATGAAATTCTTTTTAGCCCCACTCTACAAACGCCAATTAAGACTCTTGACATACCAATTGGAGGGAAAGTTTATTCCGCGCAGACTCTACCGCTAATTCTAGACTTAGTTAACATAGCAAACTCAGTAGAAGAGGGTTTCAGGGAAAGTTTATCGAATGATATAATCGGTGAAACGACAATTAAGTACCTAGAAAAAGTTAGAAAGATTGCTTATCGAATAAATAGTAATCATCCTTCTTCTCTAGGTTTACACCCTATAGTTTACTTTTATTCACAGGACGGAAGACACAAAGTTGCGTCATTTTATGCAACTATTTCTTTCGTAATGAAATTAGAATTGACTAATAAGTATCAGGAGTTCATAAATGTTCGTTCATACTTTGAATCTTTTTTACTAAAATACGATTATCTTATTCAACAGATTGTTAGAAAATATAGAGGAGCATTAGCAAGTTATCCATTTATTACTGAATTTTATTTTATTGTTATCAAGGAGTTAAATAAATCTGGTTCTACAATAGATATTGTGGTATCAGATTTGATTAAAACCGAAAAATATAATTACTTATCACTTACTATTGAAAAAGAATTGATTACTATAAGTGAATTTAATTCCGAAAGAAAATCAGCAATTTATATCAGTGAGGCACTTAATACGGCACCGAAATGTAAAATTTGTAACGGTTTAATTCATAGAAACTCAATCTCTATTGACCACATTGTAAGAAAACAGGACGGGGGTTTGGGAGATGTACAAAATGGGCAACTAACCCATCCATATTGCAACACTACCGTGAAAAACTAGAATTTTGTATATTTTTATAATTTTTTAATATTGACAAATCAAAAATTTATTTGACATTTATCTGCCAATTGTCGAAGGAGCGTTGATTTATGATAACTCCGAGGTAAATTAACGGCTTTTAGCAAGCAAGAGAATCCAATCAACCGCTAGAAATATTGAATCAAAGCAACTTTGATCTGTTTAAAAGCTACTATGACAACGATTGAAAACCAAGAAGAACTGAGACTTAAAGTTCAGGTTGGGCTTAAACTAGCCTACCAACGGCTGTTAGCGTTTAAAAAAGCCAAAAACAGCGTATTGGTCGTCATGCATGACGGCAAAATCGTGAAAATAAAGCCCGAATAGCCCCACATAGTCTACTTGCCTTCCGGGCGATACCGGGTGGCGCGTCAGGTACGTATCCAAACGGAGCCATTAAAACCTCCCGGCCCCGATCTGCGTTAGTACCGGTATACCAACTTTCTTGTTCATTTAGTTATGCCGTCGTTCTCATTCGGGTCAGTTTTAGCCACAATTCTGCTCATCAGCAGCCTTTCCACCGCCTCGCTGGCCCTTTCGTTCACCAGCAAACGCTACAAAGATATTCCCTACCGACCGGCTTCATCGGCTAGTTTCAACGCCGAAAAAAATGTGCTGGATGTCTATCGGCCCAACAAAAAATCGGACACGCCCCACCCCGTCATGGTTTTCATTCATGGCGGAAACTGGAACAGCGGCAGCAAAAATATTTACTGGTTCATTGGCCGCCGGCTGGCCAGTCAGGGCGTGGTGGCGGTCGTTATCAGCTACCGGCTTTCGCCAGAAGTGCAGGTGCCCGCCATGGCCGACGATTGCGCCGCCGCCGTGGCCTGGACCAGCCAACACATTGCCGACTACGGCGGCGACCCCGCCCGTATCTACGTCATGGGCCACTCGGCGGGGGGCGGTTTAGCTGCGCTGCTGGCCACCGACGACACGCTATTCACAAAGCAGGGTCTGGCCCAAAACCCCGTCAAAGGAGCCGTGCTCAACGACCCGGCGGGGGTCAATATGTACGACTATCTGCTGAAAATGGAATACCCCACCGACAAGCAATACCTAACCTCGTTTGGCCCCAACCCCGACGGCTGGCGGGCCGTGTCGCCCTACTATCAGGTACGTTCGGGGGCACCGCCGATGCTTATTTTTTCGGGCGAGAAAACCTACCCCAGCATCAGCGACGGCTCGAAAGCAATCCACGAAAAATTACTATCGTTGGGCATCAATAGTACCTACATGGTGCTACCGGGCAAAAAGCATGTGCCCATGGTGAAGCAGATGCTCTGGAAACGTAACATCATCTACCGCCAGGCACTCGCCCTGATGAACACCCCGGCCCGACCATGAACTACCTACTGGGCCGTTAGTTTAAGCACCCTGCCGGGGCCTTCCACCGACACGTAGATGGCTCCGTCGGGGCCTTCCTTCACGTTGCGCACCCGGTTTCCGGGCAACAGTTTTTCTTCAGCCACCACCCGGTTGTTATCCAGCGTGAGGCGGCTCAGGTACGTTAGGGCCAGACCACCCACCAGCAGGTTGCCCGTCCAGCCCTTGAATTTGGCCGACGTAACCACCGCCAACCCGCAGGGGCCAATGCTGGGTGTCCAGGTGTGGCGCGGGGCCTCAATGCCCTCCCGGACGGGGCTGGTCGAGATGGTGGTGCCGTCGTAGTTGATGCCGTTTGACACCAGCGGCCAGCCGTAGTTTTTGCCGCGCTGCACAATGTTCAGTTCATCGCCGCCTTTGGCACCGTGTTCGGTTTCCCAGATGTCGCCCGTGGTGGGGTGAATCAGCAAGCCCTGTGGGTTACGGTGGCCGTAGGAAAAAACCGTAGTGGCGGCAGTATTGCCGGGCAGCACGGGGTTATCGGCGGGCACTGCGCCCGCGTCGGTCATGCGGTGAATTTTTCCCCACTCAGTTTGTACGTTCTGGGCGTTTTGGTTGGGCGAAGTAGCCCCGCCGTAGCTCGACGGTCCGCCCTCGCCCACGCTGAGGTAAAGCATTCCGCTTCTGTCGAAATCAATTCGGCTACCGTAATGCCCTTTCCACTGGTTAGTGGCCGAGGTTCGAAAAATTATTTCGGAATTAACAAGTTGATTACCAGATATTTTGAATCGCATCAGTTGCAACCGCGTAGCTGACGTACCTGGGGCGGTGGCGGCGTAGCTGGCGTAGATCCAGCCCGTGGCGGCGTAGTTGGGGTGTACCCGCAAATCGAGCAACCCACCCTGCACGTCGGTGTTGATGTCGGTGGGGAGGCCCGTTAGCTGAGTGACGGTGGTGCCGCTACGGCGGTAGAGCCGACCGCGTTTTTCGGCAAAAAGGAGATCGCCGTTGGGCAAAAAATCCATTCCCCAAATTACCTCATAACCGGTCAGAATGGTTTCCGTAATAACCTCCGGGGCGGCGGTGGGAGGAAGCGTGGTGGCGGGCAGGGCAGCAGGGGCGGGTGCTTTCTGGCAGGCAAAAAGCACGCTGGCGGCGGTTAACAGCCCCGTAAAAACAAGCGTTGAATACGTCATTGATGCATTGTGTTTTCCTAAAAACGCCCGCACAACCGGCTTTGTTATGCCGAACGTACCGGAGCAGTTTTGACGGAGGCGAACTTTTCCGAAACCAATTGACCCCGTTGGGTCTTATACCGGCATGACAGACCAGATTAAAACGGCCCTCGTCACGGGGGGATCAAAAGGCATTGGCTACGGCGTGGCCGAGGCCCTCATCAACGCAGGCGTTAAAGTGGCCATCACGAGCCGCAGTCAGGAAGCCGCCGCCCGCGCCGCCGCGCAACTCAACGCCATCAAGCCGGGCTACGCCCTGGGCATGGCCGCCGACGTGCGCGACCTGGCCTCACAGCAACACGTTGTGGATCAAATAATTAGTCAGTGGCAACGCCTCGACTATGTGATTGCCAACGCGGGTGTGGGCCACATGGCCTCCATTCAGGACATGACCGCCGAGCAGTGGCATGAAACCATCGACATTAACCTGACCGGGGCCTTCAACACGGCCAAAGCCACGTTGGCAGAGCTTATCAAATCGAAAGGGTACTACATCAGTATTGCCAGTTTGGCGGGGACGAATTTTTTCGAGAAAGGAGCAGCCTACAACGCCAGCAAATTCGGGTTGGTAGGCTTCACCCAGGCCATCATGCTCGATTTACGGAGCGCTGGCATCAAAGTCAGCACCATCATGCCCGGCTCGGTGGCTACAGAATTCGGCGGACACGTACCTGGCGAGGCCGATGCCTGGAAAATTCAGCCCGAAGACATCGGCAAACTGGTGGTCGATCTTATCCAGATGCACCCCCGCACGTTGCCCAGCAAAATTGAAGTACGCCCCAGCCAAACGGCCCCAAAATCGTCGAAATAGGGGTTTTGTGGGGTTGTGTTGGCATTGGTGGCTTCGCGCGTTGGCGTAGGGGCGGGGCTTGCCTCCGCCCTGCTCCTGCGTCAGCAATACGCCAGCGACCTACTTTCGGCTTCCGGTGAAGCGAAGCAAATACAGGAACAGGTTGATGAAATCGAGGTATAGCGTCAGGGCACCCATAATGGCTTCCTTGCGGTCTTCGTCGGTACCGGCGTTGCCAATCACGTTCATCTCCTTGATTTTCTGCGTGTCGTAGGCTGTTAGGCCCGTGAAAATCAGTACGCCCAGGAAGCTGGTGATCCAGTAGACGGTGCTGTTTTGCAGAAAAATATTGACTACCGAAGCCAGAATCAGGCCAATGAGGGCCATAAACAGCAGGTTTCCCCAACGCGTGAGGTCGGTTTTGGTGAAATACCCGTAGGCACTCATGCTGCCGAACATCCCGGCGGTGATGAAAAACGTGCTGGCAATAGACGAGCCGGTGTAGACCAGGAAAATACAAGCCATTGTCAGGCCGTTCAGGGCCGAATAGCCCACAAACATGGCCGTGGCTACCGTGGCCGACACCCGGTTCACCATCGCCGAGAGCGACATTACCAGCACCACCTCGCCAATGAGCAAGCCGTAGAAAACCAGTTTATTGCCGAAAATCAGAGCCAGCATTGTCTCCGAGGAGGCCGTCCAGATGGAAACGGCGGCGGTGAGCAATAGGGCCACGCTCATCCAGCCGTAAACCTGCGTCATAAACGTGGCCTGTTCGCGGGCAACGGCTTCGGCAGAAAGGTGGGCGGGCAGGGGCCGGTACGTATTTTCGGGCAATGATTCCATATTGGTTCGTTATTGGGTTCAAAACAAAAATACAGCAAAACCCACTATCGGGCCACCAGCAGCCGGACGGCGTGGCGTTGGTCGGGCGTTTCGAGGGCCACCACATACGTACCTGGCGTAAGCGTTTCTACGCTCAAAGACATGGCACGGGCACTGAGGCGGTTCACGCGCACGTCCACGGCACGACCCAACAAATCGTATACCTGCACTTGCGCATCGGCCCGGTCCAGCACCAAGCCTTCCAGCGTTACGCGGTCGGTGGCGGGGTTGGGGAACAGGCGCAGGGCCGGGGCACCGGGTTCGGTGGCCAGAATTTTCTGCTGAAAAATAGGCAGGATATCGTAGTCTTTCTGGAGCACCGCTGTGGCTTCGGGCTTGGTGTCGCCCAGCCAGTCGGTGAGCATCGTGGCGTAGACCTGCCGGAAATCGGTCTGCATCTTGATGTTGTTATTCTCCAGATCGCTCAGGTTGGGGTTGGTGCCCACCACGCTGGTTTTCACGCCTTTTCCGAACACAAACAAGGGCGCGGCCACGCCGTGGTCTGTCCCCCGGCTGGCGTTAGACACGGCCCGACGGCCAAACTCCGAGAACGTCAGCCCCGCCACGCGGTCTTCGGTACCCTGCAACGCCAGGTCGGCCTGAAACCCGGCAATGGCATCCGAGAGTTGTTTCATCAGGTTGGCGTGTTGGCCCACGGTGGTATCGGTTGCGTCTACCTGGTTTACGTGGGTATCGAACCCGCCCAGCGTCACGTAATACACCCGCGTTTGCAAGCCCCCATGAATGAGCCGGGCCACAATTTTAAGTTGGTCGGCCAGGCCGTTGGCGGTGGGGTAGGTGGCCATATTTTTGCCCTTCCCGGCGGCGGTTTTGATCTGCGCCGCGTATTGTACCGACGAAATCTGCTGCTGCCGGATGTAGCTGATGTGCTTCCCGGCGGCGGTGTTGGCCACGGTGCCCACGTCGAGCGTGGGTTTGTCGCCCACCAGTTGGGCAAACGTGTCGGGGTTAGGAATGGCCACGGCGGTGGGGCCGCCCATGCCCGCAAAAGTGGTGGCCGTGATGTAGCCAATCTGGATGGCCAGCGGGTCAGGTACGTCCTTGGTGGGGTAACTGGCCGGGTAGCCGGGCCATTCGGAATCCAGGTAACGGCCCACCCAACCGGTAGTGAGCACCTGCGTGGGGTCGGCACCGGTCATCCAGATATCGCTAGCGCGGAAGTGCGAAAAGTTCGGCGTGGGGTACGACACGCTGTGGACAATAGACAGTTTGCCGTCGTTGTAGAGCCGTTGCAACCCCGTCATGGCCGGGTGCAAACCCGTGGCGGCGTTGCCCGACAGGCGCAGCACTTTGGCTTCGGGCAGGGCAATTTCGCTGCGCAGGGTACTGTATCGGCTCATCTGGTCGAGCGGAATGACCATGTTCAGGCCGTCGTTACCCCCGTTGAGTTGAATCATGACCAGCACCCGGTCGGTGGCGGTGGCCAGGTCGAGGAGGGTTTGCATAAACGCCGAATTGGGCGCACCGAAGGCTTTGGCTCCCAGGCCGTCTATAAAGACGGGCAGCAGCAGGGACGCACTGGCGTGTTGAAGAAAATGGCGGCGGTTCATAGGGCGTTAACAGAGTTGATATTCGGCCAGCCGGAACATATACTGGAGCGTGGTGTTGAGCTTGGCGCGTACCCCCATCAGCTTGTTTTTGTTGGTGGGGTCGTTGGCGTAGGCCGTCCATTCGTCGGTCCATTCATAGCGCGGTATCCCGGCCACCAGGACGTTATCGATCAGAAAATCGCGCTGCGCTTTGGTAAGGTCAACGGCATATAACATCGCCGACCACTCGTCGATGAGTTTCACCGGGTCTGCCGGTGCAGAAGTCAGTTTGGCCAGGGCCACAGGGTCGAGCGTTATTTTGTCGTTGCCGTATTTTACGTTTCCGCCCGAAACCAGGTCGGTAAAATAGCCGCGCAGGGCCAGCGTGGTGCTGTTTATCCAGAGGTCATAGAAGCCCGTGTCGTAGTAGGGTCGCCAGCCAAACACGTTGGGTTGTTCCAGCAACTCCTGTTGTTGTTCGCGGGCACGTACCTGCACAAAATTCATCAGTTGCGCGAAGCCCGTGGGGTTGGTCACGGCATCAGGGACCGTGATGCCAAAGTACCGCAACGTACCCACGGTCAGTTCCAGCGGCGATTTCACCACGGCTCCGCGCAGGGTGTCGTCCAGAAAATGTTCACTGGTGAACAGGGCCGTCAGCACGGGCCGCATCTCGTAGTTGCCCTGCCGAAACACCTGCGCCAGCGGTTCAATAAAATTCTGCTCGATGGCGGGCGTGATCTCAGCGTTTATAAACCACCGGTACAGCTTACGAACCATAAACCGGGCGGTTTCGGGCTGGGCCAGAATCATGTCAACCAGGTCGGCCAGTTCCTCCTCGCCGGCAGTGGCTCCGGTGCGGCCTTTAATAACTTTGTTTTGGTACGCAGCCGAAAACTTTTTGTCGGCAGTATCGTGCTGTGCCGATCTGAAACTGGTGGTTATGGCGGCGGTTTGTTCGTTGCGGTAGCCTGTTTCGACCCAGCCCGTCAGCACGCGGGCGGCGGCTTTCACGTCGTCTTCGGTGTAGTTGCCACCGCCAATGGTGAAAAGCTCCTGCAACTCGCGCCCGTAGTTTTCGTTGGGTTTGGAAGCCACGTTCTGGTTGCCGTTCAGGTACCGCAGCATGGCGGGGTCTTTCGTTATCTCGATGACGAAGGCGCGGAAACTGCCCAGCGCATGGCGGCGCAACAGGACATTTTGACGATAGATATACCGCGCATCGCCCACTTCGGCAAAGGTGGTGACGAAATGATTTTGCCAGAAAACAACCATTTTCTCACGGATAGACACCGTTTCGTTGGTTAGCACACCCAGCCACCAGTATTTGGTAGCGGCCTGCCAGTTACTCTGTTGCAACACGCTGAATGCCAGGTCGTTGAAAGGCTTACCTGTGGTGGAGTCAACGGGTGGGGGGGGCGTGGGAGTGCTGGCCAACAGCGTCTGCATGGCCGCCTGCGGGGTCTGGCCCGTAAGCAACTGAATTTGAGCGGGCGAGGGGCCAAACGTGGCCCGCCTGAGCAGGTGTGCCGCCTGTTTGGCAGTAAGCGGTTTACGAACGGGGTCGAGCAGGGCCATACACGTACAAATCAGGCGGTTGAGGCCACAAGTTCGGTATTTTTAACCCATTCTGAAATTATAGTTGTGTTAAGTTGACGGTTATCTGTTTGGCGTTTGCCGTTTTCTGTTGAGTAGTGGAGGGCTTTTACTACTCTCCGCGTAGCCCCCCGCCCTGAAGGGAGCCTTGCTTGTGCGAAAGCGTACTCGTGCGCAAGCAAGGCTCCCTTCAGGGCGGGGGGCTACGCCGCGTTGGGGGCATACGCCAAAGCAAACGGCCCGGTTTAGAAACCGGGCCGTTGTACAGGTACGTATCTGATACTGCTTTCTCAGCCTCAATGGGAACTGCCCGGCGCATGGGCGTGGCCGTGTGTGCGTTCGTCGTCGGTGGCAGGGCGTACCTCCACTACTTCGATGGCAAAATGCAGGGTTTCGCCCGCCAGTTCGTGGTTGCCGTCAATGGTAACGGTATCGGGGCCAACGGCTTTCACCGTCACCACCATCCCGTCGTCGGCCTGGAACTGCATACCCGGCTCCACGTCGGCTCCGCCAAACGCGGTGCGGGGAATCTGGTGTACGTTGCCCGCGTCGCGCAGACCGTAACCTTTTTCGGGTGGAACAACGAGGGTAAGTTTATCGCCCGCCTGCCGCCCTTCCAGGCCCTCTTCCATGCCGGAGATCAGGTTATTTTCTCCGTGGAGGTAATACAGCGGTTCGCCGCCTTCGCTCGAATCGAGCACTTCGCCCGCCGCATTGCGCAGGGTGTACCGAATAGCCGCCACCGTGTGGTTGGTAATATGCATAAAATCTGCGCGTTTGGTATGGGTACGTAACGGCCAACGCGCTGATTTTGGTTCTTACTTTCCACGCAACGGCGTTGGCCGTACTTTTATCGACCCTACCCCATGTCTTCCCACCACATCATCCGCGACAAACAGGAACCCGCCCTGCTCATTGCCAACGGCGAAGCCTGCCACCCCGACCTGCTGGGCCAACTGCTGGAATGGTCGCCCTATATGGTGGTGCTCGACAAAGCCATTCTCCGCGTGATAGACATGGGCCTCAAAGCCGACGTGCTCCTGGGCGACTTCGACCGCGACCTGAACCTGGAACAGATACGTACCTGGCAGTATCCCATCGAAATCATTGCCGCGCCCGACCAACACAAGACCGATCTGGAAAAAGGCATCGAATTCTTAATCGAACGGGGCTTTCCCGCCGTGAACATTGTGTGGGCCACCGGGCGGCGGCTCGACCATACGCTCAGCAACGTGACCAACGTGGTTCGGTATAAACACCAGCTAAAAATCACGCTCATCGACGACTATTCGGTGGTGTACCCGCTGGTGGGTCGGTTCGAGAAATGGTACGCGCAGGGCACGGTGCTCTCGCTTATTCCGGTGGGCACCGTGACGGGCATCAGCACCGAAGGACTGGCCTATAACCTCACCAACGACACCCTGACGCTGGGCCACCGCAGCGGCAACAGCAACCACGCCGCCACCGACGGCTTCGTGCGCATCATGCACCAAACCGGCGACTTACTGCTGATGGAATGCCATGACTGAAATGATTTGGGATTTCGGATTGGTCGCCTCGGCAGAGCCAATCCACAATCCCAAATCATTTCAGCCTTTCTACTTCGTAGCGCAACTCGTCGGCCAGTTGCCGGATTCGGTCGTAGCTGGGGGCGGGTGGGGGGAGTTGCTGACTCACGAATGCCCGCACGTCCCAGACCTCCAGCACGTCTTTCAGGGCTACTTCGCGCCCAGGTACGTTGGGTTTGTCGGCGGTGAGTAGCAGTGTACCCTTGTCTTTCACCTGGCTGAACACGCGCCGGGCCAAAATACCCTGGTGCTGCACCAACAGCACATAGAACTGCCCATCGGTGATCTCGAACCAGTTGCGCACAAACTGCCCCACCAGCCACGCGCCGGGAAACGTAAAATCAGCGTCGGCCTCAAACGTTCGATACTGGCCCACGGGCAGCATGGGCAGGCGCATGGTGGGCAACCGGCTCAGGTAATCGGGCTGTTGGAAGCGGTGCTGGTAGTCGCCAAACTGGTTTTGGGGCACGTAATGAATCACCTGCGCGGGCGTATCGCCGTTTTGGGGGCGGTCGGGCGCGGGCTGAGGCTGGTGCGGCAGCTTCTCAAAATGGTTGTTGAAGGCGGGCAACGCCTCGCCCCCGCCACCAAACCCCTCGGCGGCGCGGCTGACGGTAAACGGCGGCGAGTGCGGCGGTTGGCCGCTTCTGGCCCGCATTTCTTCGTAAAGCTGGCCAGTGGGTATGCCGTTTTGCCCGGCGGCGGCACGTTCTGCCAATGGTCGCTCCACTGGCCCCGACGGCAACGTACCTGACTGGTTTCCAACCCGTTCGTCGGCAGTTCGGTTGGCGGTAGGGGGCTTATAATATTTTTCCAGCACGTTTACCAGCGGTTGTGGCTCGTGGGCGGCGGGGGGTTTAGGGTCGTTGATCTGCGGCGGCGACGAGATAAAATCTTCGGCATCTTCCTCGCCATCGCTGAAAATGGGCGGGGGCGAGGCCACGCGGCTTCCGCCCCCGTTGTGGGTCATGGGTAGGCTGAGGTCGGGCGTTTCGCGGATTTTGCGCAGGTCCTGTTTCAGCAATTGATCTACCGACGTGCTGAAGAGTTTAGCAATCGTGATGAGCGTGTTCCAGTTGGGGTTGGCGCGGCCTTCTTCGTAGGCCCCCAACAACGACCGTTTGATGCCCACGCGCTGCGAAAACTGCTCCTGGGTCAAGCCGTTCAACTTTCGGAGGTATTTGATGTTGTTGCTGACCAGGCTCATGGGGGGAACGGGTTTGGTAAAATTTTTAGTAAAGAACGTTTTTTTTACGCGCTTTGCCTACTTCACCAATCGGCGTATTGCTGACGCGAGAGCAGGGCGGAGGCAAGCCCCGCCCCTACAAAGGAACCGTCGCACAGAATGTTGATAGTGTGATGACAGCATTGTAGGGGCGGGGCTTGCCTCCGCCCTACGCCGAATCCGATACGCCGATGCCAACACGCCAACGAACGATACGCCGAACCCTTCCCCCAACCAACCGTTCAATCAATAAAAGATAGTAATACTTACAATTTTATTGAACTAACTCTCTTTTAGATTGGTTTACCTATTACATTTGTCTGTACTCAATCCAGCTATGAAGTCCTTAGAGTACGTATAATTAGGTTAGATGACCAAAAAGCCACTCCCGGTTGAGGAGTGGCTTTTTTTATGTCACCTACAGCACTTCGTTTCACTCAGGGAACATACGATTCCAGTACGGTCATGGTGCCGTGGGGAACGAGCGTCACGGCGGGGATGATGGCCGGAATCAGGGCGCAGTCGCCCAGGGAGAGGTGTACTTCGTAGGCTCCGGCCTGCACCGTGAGCGACCCTTCCACACACACCAAAATCACGAACGAATCCAGGTGGGTGTACTCGTGGTATACGGCCTGATTGTAGTGCAGCACGTTGGTCACGAAATAATCGGAGGTAACGGCGTTGATGGTTTCGTTCAACTTTCGGTTATAGTGGGTCTGGTAATCAGCCAGGTACGTATAATCGATGGCTTCCACGGCCTGTTCGGTGTGCAACTCGCGGGGGTTGCCCTGCGCATCGCGGCGGTCAAAATCGTAGATTCGGTACGTCACGTCGGACGATTGCTGAATTTCGGCCAATAGCAACCCTTTGCCGATGTAATGCACCCGCCCGGCGGGCAGAAAATACACGTCGCCCGCCTGTACTGCCTCGATATTTAACAGATCGGGCAGGGTATTTTCGGCCACGGCCCGCACGTATTCGTCCTGCGTGACCGGGCGGTTGAAACCCGAATTGAGTTTGGCTCCGGCATCGGCCTGCATGATGTACCACATCTCTGTTTTGCCGAAACTGTTGTGCCGTTGCCAGGCTAAGGTATCGTTAGGGTGAACCTGAATGCTGAGGTCGTCATTGGCATCGATGAACTTGACCAGCAACGGAAATTCAGTGCCGTACCGCTCAAACACGTGTTTGCCAACCAGTTCAGGGCCGAATTTTTCCAGAATATCCTGCAACGATTCGCCCACCAACGTACCTGAGCGCACCACCGACACGTTGCCCGGCACGCCCGATACCTCCCAGGTTTCGCCGCAGTTGGGCAGGGAAAAATCTTTCCCCAAAACAGATTTGATTTTATGACCGCCCCAAATTTTGTCTTTAAAATGGGGCGTGAACGTTAACGGATACAGCATAACAGTTGGTTTTTAGAGCAGACTATTACAATATAACGGGCAAGTTAAGGGCCATGTTTTTGGGGAAAGATGCGGAAGGGGGCAAATACCTGAATAATTTTGCCCCGGCGTGGCCTTTCTGCACTCCCGCCCCCAACCCCTTGAGTACACTCTGGCAAAAAGAAGGCACCGCCACCGCCGCCGAAATTGAGCGGTTCACCGTGGGCCGCGACCGCGAGCTAGACCTCCAGCTAGCCCCCCACGACGTGCTGGGCAACCTGGCCCACGCCCAAATGTTGGCCAGCATTGGCTTGCTTACTGCCTCTGATTATGAACAACTTAGCCACGAACTGATACGACTTTACCCCACCACGCTCGATGGTTCGTTCAGGATTGAGGACGGGGTGGAAGACGTACATTCGCAGATCGAACTGCTGCTGACGAGTGCGCTGGGCGAAGTGGGCAAGAAAATCCATTCGGGCCGGTCGCGCAACGATCAGGTGCTGGTGGATCTGAAATTGTTCACCAGAACGCGGCTTTGGGAAGTGGCCGAAGCCACCCGACGCGTGTTCAATACGCTTATTGCCCGTTCGGAGCAACATAAGGCCGACCTGCTGCCCGGCTATACGCACCTGCAAATCGCCATGCCGTCGTCGTTCGGGCTGTGGTTTGGGGCCTACGCCGAAAGCCTGGCCGACGATATGCTGACCCTCCAACATGCCTACCGCTACGCCAACCGCAACCCCCTGGGGTCGGGCGCGGGCTATGGCTCGTCGTTCCCGCTCAACCGTACCCTGACCACCCAACTGCTTGGTTTTGAGGGGCTTCACGTCAACGCGGTGTATGCGCAGATGAGCCGGGGCAGAACCGAGCAAACGGCCCTCAATGCCTTGGCGGCGGTGGCAGGTACGTTGTCGCGGTTGGCTATGGACGTGTGTTTGTATACGAGCCAGAATTTCGGGTTCCTGACCCTGCCCGACGCGCTCACGACGGGCAGCAGCATTATGCCCCACAAAAAAAACCCCGACGTGGCCGAGTTGCTGCGCGGCAAATGCAACCGCCTCAAAGCCCTGCCCCTGGAGGTCACGCTGGTGATGAGCAACCTCCCCTCCGGCTACCACCGCGACACCCAACTGCTGAAAGAAGTGCTGATGCCCGCCTTCGATGACCTGCTCGATTGCCTGGCCATCACGGCCTTCATGCTCGACCATATTGCCATAAAACCCAACCTGCTCGACGACCCGAAATACGATTTACTTTTCAGTGTGGAACGGGTTAACGAACTGGTTTTGAGCGGAGTACCCTTCCGGGAAGCGTATCAGCAGGTGGGCCGCGAAATAGCCGAACATACGTACCTGCCGCCGCGTTCGTTACACCATACGCACGAGGGGAGCCTGGGCAACCTGATGAACCAGGAAATTGAAGCAGCCATGCAACAGGCCATGAACGGGTTCGGCGCAGCCCGCGCCCAAACTGCCGAACGGGCGTTGCTGGCCTGAAACCGGTTGGGTGTAAGTCAGGTAGGTCAGCAGCCCCAAAAAAATGCTCTTGTAACATCCTTTTCCAACCCTGAAGAAGGGTGCTCAGGGGTGTCTGTTACAAGAGCAAAACAGGTATCGCAGGGCAAACCTTTGAAGAGGGAAACAAGACGAAGGACATACCTGGAGCCACTAATATCAAAATCAGGCATACACCCGCTCGTAGTATTCGGCGGCCATGCGGTCGGCTCCGAAATAGGCCGAAACATCGGTCATGCTTTGGGCCACCAGTGCCTGCCAGTGGTTGGGTTGGTTGTAGTAGGCGGGTAGAATATGTTGTTCCAGCAGGTCAAAAAAGCCGGTACAATCGTGGGCATCGCGCACGTCGGCGGTAGCTTGTGGGTTGGCTTCGGGCACAATGAAACTGTTTTGGCCGGGGCGGGCAAACTCGCAGATCCAGCCGTCGTTGGTGGAGAGGTTAATGGCCCCGTTCATGGCGGCGGTCATGCCGCTCGTGCCCGATGCCTCGCGGGGTACCACGGGCGTGTTGAGCCACACGTCGGCCCCGTCTTTCAGAATTTTAGACAGGCCCAGTTCGTGGCCCGTCAGCACGGCCATGTTGGGGTAGAGGTGGGAGTGGTAGTGGAGTTTGTTAAAAGTATGTTTCGCGCCTTCATCAAACGGGTAAGGTTTACCGGCCCAAACCACCTGCACGGGGTAGGTGGTGTTGGTCATAAGCTGGTGAAACCGGGCTTCGTCGCGAAGCAGCAGGTCGGGCCGTTTATAGGCCGCAAACCGCCTGGCCCACACAATGGTCAGCACCGTGGGGTCGAAAAGTTTGCCCGCCTGGTCGGCCACGATGTTCAGCAGGGGTTGTTTCATGGCGCGTTTGCGGGCCATCAGAGCGGTGCTGTCTTTTTCGCGGTGGGCATCGGCCAGTTGGGTGTCGGCCCAGTAGCGTTCGTTTTGGGCGTTGGTCACGTGCCTGATTTCACAAATATTGGGATAGTGCCCCCACATCTGCCGCGACACCTCGCCGTGGAGTTTAGACACACCGTTGGCGCGGCGGGCCATGCGCAACGCCGCCAGCGAATGGTTGAACACGTCGTCCTGGATGCCGGTCAGGTGGCGCACCTCGGCCAGCGACAAGCCGCCAAAAAAGCCCAGGTTGTCCAGAAAGTGAATATTGTGTTTTTCGTTGCCTGCTTCTTCGGGCGTGTGGGTGGTAAACACCAGCCGTTCCTGCAACGCCGCCCGCGATTTGCCCAGTTGTTGGTAAAGCCGGAACGCCGCCGACACCGCGTGGGCCTCGTTGAAATGATATACCGCCGGGCTGTAGTTTAGCTTTTCCAGAAACGTGGCTCCGCCCAGGCCCAACACCATGCATTGCGCCACTTTCAGGGTCAGGTCGTTGTCGTATAGGCGGTAGGAAATGGACCGGGCTTGCTCGTCGTTTCCGTCCACGTCGGTGGTCAGAAAAAACATAGGCACGGTGTTAAAATGCTTAGGGTCAAGGTAGTAAGCACGCACCCAGATGGGCCGACCAAAAACGCTGATGGTAAAGCGGGCACCGGTATCCTGCAAGAACGAGTACATTTTTTCCCGAAACAAAACGCCCATCGCATTGTCGGGCAAACGTACCTGGTCGTAGTAGCCCTGCTTCCAGAGCATCCCGATGCCGATGAGGTTTTGGTGCAGGTCGTGGGCACTTTTCATGTGCGAACCGGCCAGAAAACCCAGCCCGCCCGAATACGTTTTCAGGGCCTGATCGAGGGCAAATTCCATCGAAAAATAAGCCACCGATTTGGCAAAACGGGGGTCGAAGGGGTAAGGGTGTTGGAAGGCAGTGGGTAATGTAGCGGTCATACAGGCAGGTAAAAAGTGAAGCTCAAAGGTACAAAAAAGGCCCGCCCCGCCCCAACAGGGGGTGGTTCTTCCAAATCGTACACCATTCGTCACCGCTTCGCTACAGCATACGCTAATTGATTCTATCCCATATCAATGATTCTAAAGACGTATGTCGAGCAGCGTTGTGCCCTGCGCTCTACTGAAAGACGCATCCAGGCATTCAGGTCGGAGGGGGTAACGGCCGGCACAGATCGAATTCGCTGCCAACCAGATTCATAGGGGCAGGTTTTCGGGTGAAGTAATACAAGATGTGTGTTGTACCTGAGTGGAGAAGGGGTATACCTCAGCGGCTTTGCAGTACCTGGGTGATGATGTTTCTAGCTGGTTCAGAAAGACATCGCCGTAGCAGTAAGAGCCATGGTAACAGAAGCATGTCAATTTGATAACAGGCTGGTAACGGGCCTGTGCCAAACGAAGCGTCTCGTTGCGGTTCCAACAACAACGCTCCAACCCATGAGACACGCTGTACGACTACAATTGCTGTTGATCACCCTATGTTTGCTCGGTTTAAGTAGCCACAGCACGGCCCAAACTACCCCTGGGTGGCCCCTACACCGTGAAATCTCTGTGGGTTTTGGCGAGCAGCGGCTCACGGGCTACCAACTGAACCAGGGTGACGTGGTACGGGTAAACTTTTCCCTGCAAGAGGCGGGGCAGACCCTCGAAGTGGTGGAAGTGGTGGCATCGGGCCTGAAAAACAAGGTCGAAAACTTTGGGGCCGCTACCGCCGTCACGGCCCGTACCATCTCCACGCTCCCCATCAACGGCCGTAACTTCACCACCCTCACCGATCTGTCACCCCTGGCGGGCCGGGGGGCAACCTGTCGGGACAACTGGGCTCGTCGACCAACTTCACCATCGACGGCACCACCGCCAAAAACCCCACTTCGGCGGGGGCTTCCAACAGCCGTAGCGGCGGGCCATACACCATCTCGCTCGAAACCTCCTACAATGGCAACGTGGCTAATACCGCCACGTTGGTGCAGCCCGTAGTAGACGACCCGCGCAACCTAAGCCGGATGACGGCTTCCGATAATCAGTTTCGCCAAAAGCTGGTCATTTATGGTACCCTGCCAACGGTTTGGAGCATCTCCATCGGCGTTCGGTATTCGGGACTGGGCGGTACGCGCTACACCCTGCTGTCGGGCGCGAATAACAACGGCGACTTTGTGGGCACCAACGACCTGGCGTTTGTTTTCGACCGCAACAGTGCGGTTCAATTACCGCGTCAACGCCACGGGTATTCCTAACCCGGCCAACGACCCATTTCAGGTGCAGGTGGGTGCCCGGTACAGTTTTTAAGGGTGCGGCAACGTACCTGGCGGCGTGAGCTAATACTGCTTACGCCGCCTGTTTTTTATCTGTCGAAACAATATACTATGAACTACCTGCTTTGCTTACTGTTGGCCCCTGCGCTGGCCATTGCCCAACCCACGTTCGAGCGGGAAGGGCACCGGGGTTGCCGGGGCCTGATGCCCGAAAACACCGTTGCGGCCATGAAAAAAGCCCTTGATCTGGGGGTGCATACCCTGGAACTGGACGTGATTATTTCGGCGGATAACCAGGTGGTGGTCTCCCACGAGCCGTATATGGCGGCAGACATCAGCACCAAACCCGACGGTACGCCGGTGAGCAGGGCCGAAGAGAAGTCCATTAACCTGTACGTGCTGCCGTATGCCGCCATCAGACGGTACGACGTGGGCCTGAAGCCGCACCCGCTCTTTCCCCGGCAGCAAAAAATGGCGGCTTACAAACCGCTATTGGCCGAGTTGATCGATTCGGTGGAAACCTACGCCCGCACCAAAGGTCTGCCCGCGCCGCGCTACAATATCGAGATCAAATCCAGCCTCCAGACCGACGGGACGTACCACCCCGCCCCGGCGGCGTTTGTGGATCTGGTGATGGGCGTGATTCAGCCCCGGAAATTGGGCAACCGGTTCATCATCCAGTCGTTCGATGTGCGGCCCCTGCAACGCCTCCACGCCCAATACCCCACCGTGACGTTGGCTCTCCTCACTGCCAATCCCCAAACATTGGCCGAAAACCTGGCCCTGCTGGGCTTCAAACCGGTTATTTACAGCCCCTATTACAAAGCCCTTACCGCCGCACTGGTGAAAGATTGTCATCAGCAGGGCATGAAAGTGGTGCCCTGGACGGTCAATACCAAAGCCGAGATCGAGGCCCTGACCACGTCAGGGGTAGACGGCATCATCACGGACTACCCGGATTTATTCTGAAAAGCGGTGGCTTCACCCCTAATCCTTCGGATGGTTTTCGGTCACGGAAAGTGTATCGATTATCACTCGGCGTTGCCCCTCGGTGCAGGCAGTTCACGGTGTAGCAGGTTAGTCTAAATGTGGATCAAGAGTAGAAAGCGATGATGTATAACCCAGCGGATAACCGGCCAAAACAGTGTAAAATAGCCCCCTTTTCGGATTGGATTCGGCTACCATCCTGAAGTCCTACCCGTACCACCAGCCACTTGAATAGACTCTCTACCGGTTGACGCATCCGGCTCACATAACTCGAATAGAGCCGATTAGCCGCTTCCAGCCGGGTTTGGCCTTTCTTTTTCTTGACCGGTGTGTGGAGACAAACCTGCTGCTCAACCACAGTTGCTCCCTGAAGGGCGCACTGCCGTAGGCTTTATCGCCTACTAATGAAACATGAGCCAATGCTGGAGCCGTCTGCCGTAAGGTGGTCAAATCATGCTCCGAGGCCGGGGTGAAACCAATATGACGGGGCAAAGGCAAGCGGGCAAGCCGGTCTGTAGCCAGCAAATGACACTTCAGGCCGTGATAATAGAGCTTCTTGGTGGCACAGTAGCCTTTGTTGGCCATCCGAAGGGCCACTTTGGCCGAATCCGGCTGACGGGAGAGAATAATGGGTAAGGAGTCGGTCAGGATCACATCTGAGAGCAGGTCAGGACGGGTTTGCAGTTGCTCACTCAAGCCATCAACCAGGGACTCAAAATGCCAGCTAATGTCATTGATTCGATGGTTAACCGCTTGATAAGAAGGGAGTTGTGGAAACCACTCCAGCCAATGATCGACGATATAGTCGTAGGTCTGCTGCAAGGTTAGTCGTTGCTTGATGAGGCCGAAGAGATAGATTGTCATCAGTTCCTGATCGGTGAAGGTGGGGGCGTTATTATTGCTCTATCGTTGGAAATGTAAGGCCGGATGCGTAGCATAGTGTCGGCAAACGTAGTCGTAGAGGGCGATGAGTTGTAGTTGTAGCATTCTACAAACATATCACTCGCGCTACGTTTGCTCATTTTCTACCCTTGATTCAGATTACTAATTTAGTTTTCTTTCAAATAAATCCGAGGGTGTACTATGGAATCAAGTGATTATAGTCTCACGATTTTGCATTGAATTCCTTGATCTTGACAGAATGAACTTATACAGCTACCTTAGTGAAAAAGTATACTGTCATGGCCCTTACTACTTCCTTACAGCCATCATACCCCCGGCCCCTTAGTCCTTTTAGCGAACAGGAGATCATTGCCCGTAGTCGGCAAGGCGTACTCCGGGCTGAAGCCGACCGAGTAGCTGCGCTGGTGGGCCTGACCGATAAAGAGATGGCCACGGCCCTGGGTCTATCGGCTTCTTATCTCCACCGACTCAAAACCGATCAGCGCATCAGCCAAGATGCCTCCGAGCGGCTGTTGCTACTGGAGAACCTGTTGCAACACGCCCTGGACACCTTCGAGGGCAAAGCCTCCACCGTGCTGGGCTGGCTACGGGTACCCCTGCGGGAGCTGGATTACCAGACACCTTGGCAAACCCTGGACACCGTCACCGGCTACCAATTGGTCGACCGGGTGCTGGGACGCATCAATCATGGTATCTTCGGGTAAGTTATGGCCCTTGTTTACCGAGCAGTACGTCAGAAGTATGCAGACCGTCCTCTGGACACGACTGGTACCTGGCTTAACGGAGGGCGCTGGAACCCGCCGGGCGTGGGTCTGCTCTACACGGCGGAGCATGCCGCCTTAGCTCTGGTGGAGATCTTGGTGCACATGCCGCAGGTGCTTTATGCCGATCTGCCTTCCTTCCGCTTGTTCACCCTGGAACTACCTGATGACAGTATCCGTGTACTACGAACTGACCAGTTGCCCCCCTATTGGCAGGATGATAATTACAGCCGCAGCCAAACGATTCTATCGGATTGGCTAGGCCAGCCCGACGTGCTGGCGCTGGGGGTTCCCTCTTCGGTCATGCCCGATAGCATCAACTACCTGTTACATTCGGAGCATTCGGCTTATGCATCCATTCGAGTTACGGAGGAGAAGGCCTTGCTGATTAATCCTCGCCTTTGGACCCGATAAAGAGACAAAGACGGGCTTGCACTGATTGTTGACGTCATCAATCCAGTACTGGCCCGAGACTTGTTGATTGGGGGCAGACTCGAGGAGTTCGGTTCCGGTTATCAGACCGTTGAGTGTGCCGAAATATCGGCTGATTGTGGCAGGATAAGCCTCTGAAAAAGTGGTCAAGACCGCCTTAAAACGTCCAATTTTCGCTGGCCTGGAGGAGTCACTACCTTCTATGGGACAGATTGAAACCAATATCTGGCCTTGTAACATAAGTACCGTTACTATAAAATTAGTGTTGGACATAGTCTAGGCGGATTGAAGCGATGTTTTGCGTTGTCTGACAGTCTGCGGAGCCATGAGCTGTCAGACAACGATTCAATCTTGGAAGTAAGTGCAGCATTGTGAAATTTCTATTAACGACTTGACTATCAATATCACAACAGCTCTGATAAACCCGCACCATGTAACGGCTTATGAGAAAGCCACACAATTTATTATCAGCGAGTTGGTCGGTCAGCAGGTTGTTCAGGCCCGCGAATAACGGGCCGAATGGATGCACTGGCCGGGGCCAGTTGCATAGATAGGGGAAACCAGGCATATCGCGAATTTTCGAGGTCGTTTTTGTTCCAGCGGTCGGCCATGAACAGAAATTGGCCGGGTTTATTGGCCAGGGGCAGCACAAACGTAGGCTGCGCCCCAAAGGTTGAATCGGCCCCGCTGCCCACGCAGGGGTTGCCCCGTTGTGTCCAGTCGCCCAGCACCGAATCGGCTTCGGCCCAGGTGGCGGGGTTGGGGGTCCAGCCCGTGCAACCGGAGGTGATAAGGTAGTAACGGCCTTTGTGGCCGAACATCGCCGGGGCCTCGCGGTGCTGCCCCACGAGTACGCGCCTGTGTACCCCCGCAAGTTGCAGGTAATCGGCAGAAAGCTGGCTGATGAGCATTGTCTGGTTATTTTCCGACGCGCCGATGTGATACGCCCGCCCGTCGTCATCAACAAACAGGGTCATGTCGCGGCTCATCTGATTGTTGGGTCGCAGACTGCCCAGATACCGGAACGGGCCGGTGGGTTTGTCGCTGACGGCTACTCCGGTTCGGGCGTAGCTGTAGTCTTCCGAGTCTACGTGCAGCCACAGCACAAACTGACGGGTTTTGGCGTTGTAAATCACTTTGGGTCGCTCGGTAACCTTGCTCGTGTGCAGGTCGTGGGCGGGGTCGGTGGTGTTGGGAGGCAGCACTACGCCCTTGAACGTCCAGCGTTGCAAATCAGTGGATTGGTAGCAGGCCACGCCCCCGGCTTCTACCCGATAACATTCCCAATCCTGACCGGGAACAAGCCGGGTTGGTCCCTTTTTGTATTCGCCATACCAGTAGTAAATGCCCTCATGGTACAGCATGCCCCCGCCGTGGGCATGGATGGGGTTGCCGTTGGTGTCGCGCCAAACATCACCGTTCGGCGTTGGCCGTTGACCCGGTTGGCCGAAAGTGGGCAGAGTAATCCACAGTAAAAACAGCGTCAGTCTGAATAGCATAAACAGCCAGAAAAATGGGTGGGGAGCAACCGCGTTACCGGCAACCCCCCACCCGGTTTGCTTATTTCAGGTTCGGATTCAGGTTCACGTCGGCCAGCGGGATGGGCAGCCAGTAGTTGGCCTTTGTAATGGGCTTGATGGGTTTGAGGTCATCGGCGGCTTTGCTGGCGTTGGCTTCTTCCACTTTTTCGAGCCGTACCAGATCAAACCAGCGCGTCCACTCGGCGGCAAACTCCCACGACCGCTCGCTCACCACGGCGTTGGCAAAGGCCGGGGCCGTCAGGCCGACCAGGGGAGCCAGTCCCGCCCGGCTCCGCACGGCGTTCAGGGCCGCGTAGGCTTCGGTGCCGGGTATTCCCGACCGGGCCTGCGCTTCGGCGTAGGTCAGCAGCACGTGGGCGTAGCGGATCATCGAGATTGGCAACGACGACTGGTAGGTGTTGTTGACCTGCAACCGAAACTTGCGGTAATAGGGGTGCTTGGTCTGGCTCTGCTGCCAGGTGAGGGTGGTGCCATCGCCTTTTTTGAACGTCGTATAAAACGTCAGGTCTTTGCGCTTACCGGCGGGGAAGTTGTTGTAGAACGCGATTTCGGCGAAATAATCGTCCCAGCCACTTTCTTCGCCGGGGGTGGCAGCACTGCCGTAGATGGTGTTGGCCGCAAACCACTGCGTTTCGGTGGTAGCCAGCGAAAGCACGTCTTCACTGGTGTTGGCCCCCGCCGACGACCCCGACCATAGCACGGCCAGGTCGGCCAGCAGGTCAAAGCCGTAGGTTGCCCGGTTGTCAATCACCTCTTTGGCTTTGGTGGCTGCCAGCGCGTATTTGGCCGGGTTGTTGATGGGCCAGCCGCCCTGGGTGAGGTAAACATCGGCCAGCAGGGCTTTCACCGAGCCTTTGTTGGGCCGACCCGGATCGCGTTTGGTGTTGATAACCATCTGCTCGGCCTTCAGCAAATCAGCCTCGATCAGGGCATAGACCTCGGCGGGCGTGTTTTTCTTAACATCGAACAGGTCGGGCGAAAACTCAGCCGTGGTGATGAGCGGAATGTTGCCCCACACCCGCACTAACCAGTAGTACGACAGTGCCCGCAAAAAATAAGCCTCGCCCACGATGGGGGTGATTTTGGCCGGGTCGCCGGTTACTTTCTGGTAATTGTTGATAATGTTGTTGGCCCCCTGAATCGTTTTGTAGCAGCCGTTCCAGATCAGGCCAGTGCGTCCGTTCTGGGCCGTGACGTTAAACTGGTCCATCTCCCGAAAGTCCTGTTTGTTAGCCGCCGGGTGGGTCGTGATGTCGTCGCTGCCCATCGTCAAACCTTGCAGGGCGGGCGTGGTCAGGCCCATAACCCAGGTGGTGGTCAGGCCTTTGTAAGAACCCGTCAGGGCGGCATCCAGCCCTTCTACGCTGGTGATGGCGTTGGTGCCAACAATCTGTCCACGGGGTTCTTCGTCTAAGTAACCCTGGCAACTGGCGAGCAGTCCGCCCACTAAAAGTAACTGTATGATTTTCATGGTTTTGTTGGTGTTAAAAGGTGAAGTTCAGGCCCAGGGTGTAGGTTTTTGAGTTGGGAAACGAGCCGTAATCAATGCTCTGATTTGTGTCGGTGCCAGACCCCACCGAGCTTGATTCGGGGTCGAGACCTTTGTATTTGGTAAACGTCAGCAGGTTGGTGGCACTCACAAACACCCGCGCCGAAGCAATGCCTTTCAGAACTGTTTTGGGTACGTCGTAGGTAAGGCTGATGTTTTTCAACCGCACAAAATCACCTTTCTCCAGAAACCGCGACGATTGCAGGTACGTCTTGTTGGTGGTGCTGAAAGCCGGGATGTCCGACGTTTCGTTGCGGCCCGGAACGTAGCGGTCCAGGATATCCTGCAACACCGGCTGGCGGGCATCTGCGCTACCGGCGATGGCCGCCGCGTAGGTATAATTGAGCTTATCGAAGCCCAAAATCCCCTGCCAGAACACGTTCAGCGACAACCGGCGGTGGGTGAACGTGTTGTTCCAGCCCACAGATGTTCTGGGAATACCCGTGCCGATCACCTGAAAGTCTTTGGGCGTGATGGCTCCGTCGCCATCTATATCCTGGTAGCGCGAGTCGCCGGGTTTTTCGCCGAATTTAGTCGCCAGATCGGCTTCGGAAGGTTTCCACGTACCGAGGTAGCGAAGGCCCCAATAGGCCCCCATTGATTGCCCCGGAATCAGCACAAACTCCGACTGTGTAGACGTACCAGACCCCACGTTAGACCCCGTGAAGAGCAGGTCCGTGTTGTCGCCGAGGCTCACGACCCGGTTGTCTACCGTTGAAAAGTTCAACGTGCTGGTCCAGCCAAAAGCGGGTTTGCTGATGGGCGTAACACTCAGCCCAATCTCCCAGCCTTTGTTTTGCACCTGCCCCACGTTGCGGTAAATGCCGTTGCCGCCCACGTAGCCCGGCAGGGGCTGATAGAGCAGCAAATCGCGGGTATTTTTCACGAAATAATCGGCGTTGAGCGTCACCCGCCCCCGAAGCAGTTCCATGTCGGCCCCGATGTTGGTCTGCTCGGTGGTTTCCCACTTCAGGTTGGGGTTGCCGGGGCTGCCCAGCACAATGCCGCTGGTGAGGCCCCCCGGCCCGAAGGCCGTGCCTGCGCTGTAGGCATCGGTCAAATAGCTCGACAGGGTGCCGTAGGGGTTGATGGCCTGGCTGCCCGTCAGGCCCCAGCTTGCCCGCAGTTTCAGGTTGGTAAACAGTTTCTGATTCCGCATAAAAGCCTCTTCCGACACCACCCAACCGGCCCCCACCGACGGGAAGACGCTGTATTTGTTGTTGCCCTGAAACTTCGAGGAGCCGTCGCGCCGGATTGTGGCCGACAGCAGGTAGCGGTTGCTAAACGCATAGTTGACCCGCCCCAACACCGACATCAGTGTCCACTTGGCAAAGCCGGAGTTGATAGACCCCGTTGCGGCCAACGCCAGATTATTGTACGATTGCGCCGGGTAGGTCAGGTTGTTGGCCGTGGCCGAGAAAGCATTCTGCGTAAACTCCTGGGTCTCAAACACGCCCGTTATATCAAGCCGGTGAACGGTGTTGAACACGCGCCGGTAGTTGAGCGTGTTGATGTTCTGGAGCATGATTTGCTCAACCGATACCCGACTGGCGTTGGGCAGGTTGTTGCTGATAACCGGCCCGGCAAACTGCTTGTTCTGCTGGTTGAGGTAGTTGATGCCATACTGCACGTCGAGCGAGAGGCCATCGAGGATGTCGTACCGCAAGCCGCCCACCAGATTCAGGTTGGTCCGTTCGGTGCGGTTGTCGGCATCGGTGGTCAGGGCAATGGGGTTGTCGAAGAGCGAGCCGACCGGGTCGCGGAAGGTGTAATTGCCGGTGGCATCGCGGGCGGGCGTGGTGGGTGCCCAGGCAAGGGCCTGCGTGAGGGGGCTGGTCTTGGCCTGATACCCGTCGGTGTTGTGGTTCTCGCGCCGGGAGCCGGTCAGGTTCAACCGCACCGAAAACCGATCCGACACCTGCGTGTTGATGTTCGACCGGAGCGAGTACCGCTTGTAGTCTGAGTTGTTGATAACCCCGTTCTGGGTGAGGTAGTTGGCCGAGATCAGGTACGTTGTTTTGTCGCCCCCGCCCGAAATACCCAACTGGTATTCCTGCCCCCCGGCCTTACGGAATATCTCGTTTTGCCAGTCGGTGCCGCCATCCTGCCGGAACCCGGCTATCTGGGCCTGCGTAAAGACGGGGTTGGTGTTGGTGGCCGCTGCCCGCTCATTAACCACCCCGGCAAAGTCGCTCGCCGACAGGGTATTGAACCGGTTGATGACCTCCGACGACGAAAAGCGGGTGCCGAAGCTGACCTGCGTGCCGCCCTTGCCGCCGGTGCGGGTCGTGATGATGACCACCCCGTTGGCCCCCCGCGAGCCATAAACCGCCGTTGACGAGGCATCTTTCAGCACCTGAATCGAGGCAATATCGTCGGGGTTGATGGTGTTGAAATCGGCCCCCACGAAGCCATCGACCACATAAAGCGGGTTGTTGTCGCCGTTGATGGAGTTAGCCCCCCGAATACGGATGCGGACATCACCCCCCGGCGCACCCGTTGCGTTGGTGACCTGTACGCCCGTGGCCCGGCCCTGTAACGCCTGATCGAGCCGGGTGACGGGTTGCTGTTGAAAATCGCTGGCCGATATAGACGATAGTGCGCCGGTTACGTCGCCTTTTCGCTGGGTGCCGTAGCCCACCACCACCACTTCGCTGAGGGTCTTGTTGTCAATCAGCAGCGTAATGGTAAACTGACTGGCTGTGCCAACCACCACTTCTTTGGGCAGGTAGCCCACAAAGCTGAATACCAGCGTGGCGTTGTTATCAGGTACGTTGATCTGGAATCGCCCCTGTGCATTGGCCGTTACGCCCCGCGAGGTGCCTTTGAGCAACACACTCACGCCGGGCAGGGGCTTGCCGTCGTCGCTGCCGGTAATAATGCCGCTTACCTCGCGGTCGGCAAGCCGATCTTCGTTGGCAACCGTTGGCGTGGCCAGCCCGTTGAGCAGCACCTGCTCGCGGTTGAGCATAATCACGTCGTTGTTCACCAGCCGGTAGTTGACCTTTATTGGGTTAAGCAACGAAGCCAACACATCGCCCAGCCGTTGGTCGCGGGCGGTGAGGGTGGCGCGCTGATTGTGGTTGATCACGGCAGAGGTGTACATAAACTGTACCGATGCCGATTTTTCGAGGTTCGCCAGAATCGTGCGGACGGGCGTATTGACCGCCTGGAGCGTTATTTTGCGGTTCATCAGTTCCTGCGCCTTGCCCGGCCCAGCCAGCGCAAGGCCGGTTCCGCAGGCAATAAGAACTAACTGGTAGAGTGACAGGCGCATGAGCGTGGGCATCCGGTTTAGCACTGCATGGATATTATGCATAATTTTGGTTGGTTTTTGTAGAAGTTGACTCAATCGGGTTTGGCAAAAACAGTAGTCCGGTCCCTGCGTTCGCAGCGCGGTGGCCCGGCAAGGGTGCAAGTCGGTGGTGTTCGCAGCATCACCGGCTTTTTTGTGGGTGTTCAGATTTGCATAGGCATCAGGTCAGGAAAATTAAATTTCATAAAACCATTTCACCGGCAACCGGCGCTGCTGATAATAACGGTGCCATCAACCACCTCATACCGCCCATCAATGGCCTGGCAGATCAAATCCAGTTTGGTGTAAAATGATTTTTTGGTGAGCGTAGCCGTGAGCAGACACGCCGACAGATCGGCTTCGTTGAAAACAATGGGTATGCTATAGGCCCGTTCTAAAGCCGCCAATACCTCGGCAACGGGCGTTTCATCGTAGACCATACCAACCGAGAGGCCATCAGTGGGCAACAGAGCCGGTTGGTCCACCAGCGTCCGGGTCAGTTCATTACCGGCCTTGCTGTAACTCACCTGCTGATTGGGTGTGAGCAGGATACCTTTCTTCGGATCGTTGATCGTCTTGTCGGTATCAGGATTGGCATAGACCGCCACCTGCCCCGTGCAAACACGTACCTGCACCTGTGACTCATGGGCAAAAGCCCGCACCGTGAAACTCGTTCCCAGCACCTTTGTCACCACATTTTGGGCGTAAACAAAGAAAGGCCGGTCGGGGTGGCGCGTTACATCAAACCGGGCTTTGCCGGTCAGATAAACCTCCCGCCTGGCACTGCCAAACGTTTTGGCATACCGAAGCTGACTGTTGGGCTGGAGAACAACCACCGAACCGTCGCTGAGAACTACCGTCAGGGGGTGGTTGGTGCTGTTTACCTGTTCGGCCAAAACCACCGGCAGGCTCGTAGCCGACAGACCGTTCGGGGGGGCGATCTGATTGCCGTTGACCAGCCAAAACCAACCCGCGCCCAACAACAGTACAACCGATGCCGCCGCCGCAAAGGCGTACCGACGCACCGGCCAAAGCCGCCGAACGGGTGCCGAATAAGCCTGTTCAGTGGCAGGCGCAGACACCGACAACGGGCGAATGTTGCCGAGTATAATCTGAATCCGGCTCTCGATTTCAACACGACTCATCGGCTCCTGCACAAGGGTCATACCCAGCACCACCGCTTTGGCCCGATTGATCTCCGGGACTTTTTGCGGGTGTTTGCGGACGAACTCGTCCCAAAAAAGCATGGCCGCGTCCGACTGTTGCCAGACCCAGGCCCGGAACAACGCATCGTCAATGTAGGCGTTTGCGTCAAAGTCGGCGTAGTCTGTGGGGGTATACTTCATTGCGTGTTGTTGGCGTACTATTCAGAGATACGGCGACGATGCACGCATACCCGATTTTCACAAAAATTTCTCGAAATGATCTAAAAAAAGCCACCACAACACCACCAGGCCTATCTCCGGCCAGCGGCTCCGCATGGTGGTCAGAGCCTGATGGAGCAAATTCGATACCGACTGTTCGGTAAGCCCCATTACCTGCGCAATTTGGGGGCGGTCGAGTTCCTGATAATAGCGCAGAAAAA
>JAYUKZ010000289.1:0-2576 GCA_043763995.1 Fibrella sp. | reverse complement strand
CCCTTTACCAGCCAACTCGAAATAGAAACCTACACCTGGGGCGTGTTGCCGCCCGACCTGCAACTCCCCATCAGCGAGTCTATCAGCCGGGAGTTGGTCTGGGTGCAGCAACAGTTGAGTTGAGCGGCCCGGCCCGTTACGTCTCCGGTTCCGACTGTGTTGCCGCCCCTCTTGACTAGGAAACGGCATGCATGATTAACCCATGCGCGTTGGGTAAGCCCAGTTTTTGCGCCATGTCCGTTTTGAGGTTTTTAATCCGGCTGGCACCCAGACACATTTGCTTTTCTATCTGCCGGTTCGTCAGGCCATTGGCCAAATGCCCCCATAACTCCTGCTCACGGCGGTTGAACCCTGCCAACTCACCAGTAGCAGGTTGTGGCCGGAGCACCGCCAGCAGCAATTCACTCCAATATCCGTCTCCTCGCGCCAACGCCTGTAAGCACGCTAGCAGGTCGGGTGGAGCCAGCGGGTGGGCCAGGTACCCGGCAGTAGCAAGGGGCAGCGCGGCCAGCACACACGCACGATTAGCAGGCACCACCAGCACACAACGACAACCGGGCTGCTGTTGCCGCAGGTTGCGACACTGTTGCCGTGCCGCTGACCCATCGCCGGTCCAGGCGACCAGGGCGAAAGCCGCCGCCATTGATGGCTTAAGGGCACTCAATACCTGAAAGCCAGCCGGGGTCAACGCCTCGCTGACACGCTGATAATCTGCCTGATGTTCCATCAAAACCAGTACCGTGCGGAGCATAACGGGGCTAGTTTGCGGATAGAATTTTTTTGACGGTAAACTGGCTGATGTAGTTGACAAGGATTAAATTACTTCGCTCCCGTAGTGCGGCTGAACTCTCCCACGTTGATAAGTGGGATTTGGCTTTGGTAGGTGCTGTTGAGGGCCTTGATGAGCTCATTGGCAATCACGGCCTGCCCAATGGCGGTGGGGTAGGTGCCATCCGAGGAGAAAAAGTTCCCTCTGGGCGACCCGTCAATCTTCAGGCCGTCGGCCGTGGTATAGTCGCCCTGATGGATTTGCCGGTAAATGGCGTTGAGGTCTACCAACGCCAAATTTAGTTTTTGAGCCATCTCCCGTACAACTTTGTTGTAATAGTCCGGGCTACTGGTACGGGCTTCTACTTCGTCCATCACATCGGCATCCGTGAGCGAAACCCGCACCACATCACCCTGTTGGAGCGTGGCATAGAGTTTAGCCACTGCCGCCGTGGGCATCATGTAGAACTGGGTGGTCGGGTCAAGATTCCGGTACTTATCGGAGAAATTACTACCCCGGTACGTAATCTCTATGGCCCCCGCTTTGCGCTTCAGTTCCTCGGTAGTATACCACTGCATAAAAGCGTAATCCCGAAAGTGAGGAATGGTGAACACTACTCCCCGTTTTCCAACTTTTAGCAGACGAGTGGCTGTTTCTTTGTAAAAGAACTGGCCCACATTGAGATCATAAATATACCGAAGGCCATCCAAAAAGTCATTTTTTCTCAATGTCTCCATCCATTCATCCGCCCGATCCTCAAGAAAGAACAAATCGTATGATTTGGTCTGTATGATTTTGTCAAGTAAGCCAATTTTTTGGTTTTCCTGACCAGGTAGAAATCGCCACACCAACGGCTCGAAATTAAGCCATTGGTGCCCATTAGCAAAAGGGGCTGCCGGAATTTCAGGGTGGTATATACGGTTAAATAAATCGCCGTACATCCCCGGCACGCCAAAGTTATCTACCCTGCCCGTATACGCACTGAGCACCGGCGGGTCGCCCGCCTGCACCGGGGCCAGTTGGTTGCTCACCTGCTGCCAACGCGGATGAGGAGCTGTCGGGTCTACATACGTCAGAAAACCCGTGCCGTTGGCTTCACCCGGCCCGAAGGTAGGCGAGGCAAAATCGGTCAGCCCCATCTGTCGGGCCACCAGGTTGGGGTAAGCCGTAAGCTGCCCCTCCCGGTACAGCCCCCCGTTACGCGCTCCCGCCGTTAGCCCCCCGCCCAGGGCAATCAGCCGCAGGGGCTGGCCCGCCTTCACCAACGTACCCAGGTCTACGGGGGTGGGCAGGTTGGGCAGCAGGGCTTCAGGGTTGAGGGTCGAGGTGTAGGCTATTTTGCCATCAATCAACGAGGGGTAGGCCATTGGGTGTAGCCAACCGTCCAGGGGCTTTTCCGGCCCAGTGGCCACGGGCAAGGGAGCCGGGATGATGATGGTTTGCGACACCGGGGTTGTGACGAGGGGCGTGGGGGGCAGCAACACCACCCGGTCGGTGCAATTGCTGAGCAAGACCAGCGTCGTGGCCGTTGCCGATAGAAAAGGTAGCCTACGCATAAGTTGTTGAGTTTGCGTTTGAAATACTTTTGTAAATATTAGGCTATTTGGTCTATATGTCAAGGGAGAAAAGTCCTTTTTTTTAGCAAAATAAGAAAAACCTGACCCGCAAACGCAGGGGTGTGTATTGGCCTCGCACGCCTATTTCGCCTGGTTCAACAGCCATGCCAGCCCCGTTGGCTGAAGCCAACGGGGCCGAGCTAAACCATACCAGTAGATTCGGCAACATTCCGCTTAGTCTGTAATATTAA
>JAYUKZ010000288.1:0-9121 GCA_043763995.1 Fibrella sp. | reverse complement strand
AAATCAGGTCTTTGGCAATGGTTGGCCCTACTTTCTGCGAGCTTTCGATGGTGGCTTTATTGCCTTCCACCGCCCCCAGGCCCTTCAGCACCGCATCGGCCACCTGCTGATCGGCCTCCGGGTTGGTGTTGTCGATCTGGTAGCTGGTAGTCATTTTCACCTGCGTGGCGTTGAGGCCCACGCCGCCGTAGGTTTTCACTTCCGGTTCGCTACCACCCAACGCGGGGGCCAACGCGGCACGTACCTGATCGGTGGTGATGGGCTGCGCGAACTGAATCACATACGAACGGCCTCCCTTGAAATCGACACCCAAACCAAACCCTTTAATCAGAAAAGAGGCAACTCCTAACGCAATGATGGTCGAGGAGATGATGTAATACGTGCGGCGGTGCGACACAAAATCGAAGTTCGAGCCTTTGAACAGGTTCTTGGCCCACGACGAGGAGAAACTCAGCACCCCGCCCCGGCTCACGTACCACTCAATCATGAGACGGGTGATGAGCAGGGCCGCAAACAGCGAAGTCAGAATACCGATGATGAGCGTAGTGGCGAACCCTTTGATAAGCCCCGTGCCGAACAAAAACAGGATGATACCCGTCAGGAACGTGGTCACGTTGGAATCCAGAATGGACGACAGCGCGTTCTGAAACCCATCCGCAATGGCTTGCCGCAGGGTTTTGCCCAGTTCAAGTTCTTCTTTTATCCGTTCGTAAATCAGCACGTTGGCATCGACCGACATACCGATGGTGAGCACAATACCGGCAATGCCGGGCATGGTGAGCACCGTTCCGGGCACGGCGGCCATCACGCCCAGCAGGAAAAACAAGTTGATAAACAGCGTCACGTCGGCAATAAGCCCGGCGCGGTTGTAGTACATGGCCACAAAAACCAGCACAATCAGCAGGCCCACCAGCGAGGAAATCAGACCAGCCTGAATAGCCTGCGACCCCAGCGTGGCCCCCACAATGTTTTCTTCCACAATGCTGGCGGGGGCATCTAACTTACCGGCTTTCAGCATGTTGGCCATGTCTTTGGTTTCTTCCACCGTGAAATTACCCGTGATGCTGGAGCTACCGTTGGGAATCTCGTTTTGCACGTTGGGCGCGGTGTAGACCAGCCCGTCGAGCATGATGGCCACCGGGCGGTTGATGTTAGCGGCGGTGAGGGCACGCCATTTTTTGGCTCCCTCGGCGTTCATGCGCATGGTCACTTCGGGGCGGCCCCGGTCGTCGTAGTCGTTGCCCGCGTCGGTGATGGCCCCGCCTTCGAGGGGGGCTTTGCCGCCTTCTTTTTTCACGAAGTAGAGCGGCAACAGTTCACGCTTGGGTTGCCCGGCCTGAGCGGCTATCTCGGTCACTTTCCGGTCCCAGGCAAACACCACGTCGTTGGGGAACACGGCCCGCACTTCGGGGTCGTTGAAGATGGCGTTGGCGCGGGCGGTGTCTTTGAGGTCAACGGCCAGTTGGTCCTGCGAGATAGGCACAAACAGGTTGGTCAACGCCGCCTGGGTTTGGGCCGAATCGGCGGGGGTGTTTTTGGCCGAATCGGCTTTGACGGCTTTTTTCGCCCCGCCCAGTTGCGCGGCCAAATCGCCGGTGGTGGCCGTTCCCGACAGTGCGGCGGTGGGCTTGGCTTTGGCGGCGGCGGCTTTGCGTTCGGCTTCGGCGCGGGCCAGGTACGTTCCCAAGGCCTCCAGACCCGGTGCCACTTCGTTCAATTTGTACACTTCGGTAAACTCCAGCTTGGCCGCGCCAGTCAGCAGCCGCCGCACCCGGTCGGGGTTGTCAACGCCGGGCAGTTCAATCAGAATCCGGCCTGTACCGGGCAGGCGTTGCACGTTGGGGTTGGTTACGCCAAACTTGTCTACCCGCGCCTTAATAACCCGGAAAGACCGCTCGATGGCTCCGCTTACTTCTTCGTTCAGAAACCGTTTCACTTCGGCCTCCGAGGTCTGGTAGTTGATGCGGCCCCGGTTGGCACTGGTGGCAAACACGCTGGCCAGGTTGGCCCCCGGCACCACGTCTTTGTAGTTTTTCACGAACAAATCCACAAAACCCGACTGGCTCGATTGCTGCTCTTTCACGGTGCGTTTCAGGGCTTCGCCGAACTGGGGGTCGCGGGTGTTGCCGGCCAGGCCACGTAGCACGTCGCCGGGCGACACTTCGAGCACCACGTGCATACCACCTTGAAGGTCGAGGCCCAGACCCAATTCGCGCTCGGTCACTTCCTGGAGGGTGTTGCCCAGGTACACGGGCCGCTTCCAAAGCGAGTCGATATAAGTTTGTTTCCGCTTGAGGTCGAGCTGCCCACCGGCGTTGGTGGCTACGCGTTCGGCTTCTTTTTTAATGTTCCGGGAAACGAACGTAAACGATAAGTAATAGAGACAAAGTACCGCAATGATACCCGTCAAAGTCAAAATGACAGTTCTGTTTTGCATGATTGTGTTAAGTGTTGTTATGGATTAAATAGGGGCTGACGCGGGCGTGTTTGCATCGGCGTATTTTGTTCGGCGAACTTTGTATTTGGCGTATTGTTTGCGTCGGCGTATTGGTATCGGCGTATCGGAATCGGCGTAGGGCGGAGGTAAGCCCCGCCCCTACAATGCCATCATCACACAGAATGGCCATTTGTTTCAGGGGTCGCATTGTAGGGGCGGGGCTTGCCTCCGCCCTACGCCGATTCCGATACGCCTCCGCCCTGGGCCGATGCTGATACGCCGACGCAAGCACACCGATACCAATACGCTTCCGTCAGCCCTATCGGGGGGGCGTTACGGGGCGTTGGGGGCAATGAAATGGCCGAAGACCTGCCGCAGATAAGAGGAATAGAAGGGGGGGGAATCGAACAACCGGCGCAACAGGGGGCGGTTGAGGGTCAGCAGCCGGATGTTGGCGGTGAAGAGCAGGTACGTTACCTGCGAGAAATCGAAGGAGAGGGCCGGGGCTACCACGGCCTCGTGAGCGGTAGCTTTGACCACCGTTTGCCCGGCCTTATCGGGTTTGGCGGCTTTGCTGGCCGTGGTTGGCACTGCCGTGACCTGTTGCCGGGCTAGCAGTTGCCCCAAACCCGTGTGGAGCAGCAACAGCAGCCCCGCCAGGGTAAGTACAAGACAACGATGTAGCTGAGTGTTCGGCATGTTTGTTGACAAGACGGATGGCAAATTTCGCACCAAAACTACCTGCAAGCAAGAGAAAGTTGTGCCAACCCGGTTCTGGCCGCACCTTTGCCGCATGGATTACGCCCGAATAGCCTCCGTTTTTTACGCCGAACTGCTCAGTTGGGCCACCCTGGGCGTTCGGCTCGTGCCGCGAATCCTGGTGGCGGTGCTGGTGCTGGTGTTGGCCACGATGCTGGGCCGGTGGGTAAGCCGGTGGTTGGGGTTGGGCCTCAACCGGGTCAGCACCAACCAATCGCTGGTGAACCTCACGCGCACCGTGGCGCGGCTGGTCATTGTGTGCCTGGGCGTGTTTGTGGCCCTGGGCATTGTGGGTCTGGAAAAAACCGTGACTTCGTTGCTGGCCGGGGCGGGGGTCATTGCCCTGGCCATTGGCTTTGCGTTTCAGGACCTGACGGCCAATTTTATTTCGGGCACCATGATTGCCGTGGCGCAACCCATTCGGGTGGGCGACATGGTGGAAACCAACGGGTTCATGGGCCGGGTGCTGGAGATCAAACTTCGGTCTATCTTGCTCGACAATATGCAGGGCCAAACCGTGGAACTGCCCAGTAAAGACGTATTTCAAAAGCCTATCATCAACCACTCGCGGTTGGGCAACCGGCGGGTAGAGGTGGTGGCGGGTGTATCGTACCTGGACGATTTGGCGCGGGCCAAACAAGTGGCGCAGGAGGCCGTAGGTACGTTGCCATTCGTGCTGCGCCAACACCCCGTGGCCGTCAACTACCGCGCCTTCACCGACAGCAACATTCAGTTTACGCTCTGGTTCTGGATTGACCCCGCCCAAACGGAGATGGCCACCGCCCAAAGCGCGGCCATCATGGCCGTGCGGGCGGCGTTTACCCAAGCACACATTTTGATGGTGTTTGCGCCCCACACCTACGACCTAAAACACCGCCTCGACGGCCCGGAGGCCCCTCTCCCACCGATCTAACGGTTCAGGCCCGAAACGCTTTCAGGGCCTGGTACGTCTGGTGCGTGGGCAACCCCATCACGGTGTAGAACGACCCCTCGATGCGCGACACGCCCACCAGCCCAATAAAATCCTGCGCCCCGTAGGCACCCGCCTTATCAAACGGTTGGCCCACCCGAATGTAATAGTCAATTTCTTCGTCGGTGAGGGGGTTGAAGTACACCGTGGCTTCGTCGGTGAACGAAGTCATGCCCTGTGTCGAGAGCAGACACACGCCGGTACGTACCTGGTGCGCCCGCCCGCTCAGGCTCCGCAGCATCTGGTGGGCCTGGGCCACATCGGCGGGTTTGTTCAGGATTTGGTTGTCCAAAATCACGACCGTATCGGCGCAGAGCACCAGCCGTTGACCCAGGTCGGCCACGAATTCGGCGGCTTTTTGGCGTGCCAGAAACTCGGCTACGTCGCCCACGGGCATGGTAACGGGAAAAAGTTCGTCGGTGGGGCGGGTTTCAACGGTAAACGTAAACCCGGCATCGGCCAGCAGTTGCCGTCTGCGGGGCGAACCCGATGCCAGCACCAGGGGATATTGAAGCGAGAACATAGGGGTCAGAAACTAAACTCGATGCCGCCTTTGATCACGAACCGATCCACGCCGGGGCCGAGGTAATTGAGGCGATGCACCACCTGTAGGCGCACAATTTTGAAGATGTTGCTGATGCCGTAACCCGCTTCGATATACGGAATCTTGGGGTCGAGTGCCCCAAACGCCGTAGGCCGAACCCCAGGCCTCACCTCCTGCGGGGCATCTACTCGCCGGGTACGTTCCTGTCGGCTCCCCCACAGCACGTCGGCGTTGGTCCAAAGCCGCCAATTCAGTTTTTTGATGAGCGGAATCCGGTTGAAAAGCACCCCGTCGAAGGCATGTTGCCAGTGGAGGGTAACAAAGCGGTCGCTCACAAATTCGTAGAACTGCATTCGGTTAAACGTATTGGGCACGAAAAAGAACGTAGGGTTGCCCGTGTGCGTAAAAAGCAACGGCGCGGGCAACCGGGACGGGGTAAACCCGGCCTGTAACACGTACGTTGAACGCCCCGCCTTGCCGAATTTAAGCGTCTGGAAGGCCCGGAACGAAAACCGGTCGTACCGGAAATCGCCCCCCAGGGCGCGGTAGCCGTGGGTATATTTAATCCAGATGACCGGCGTGCGTTTGGTAGCCACCGGAATGCGCTCGTTGCCGTCCATGACAAAGGTTTCTTTCCGGGCCAGCCGCGCCTCCACCGACCAATACGCATCCGTGAAGTCGGGGCGGGTGGGCGAACTCATGTCCAGGTCGGGTTGGGTGCGGTAGTGAAACGGGAAAGTGGGCATGAAGGTCCGTTCGCCAATGGCGGCGGTGAGCATCACGCCTTTGAGCGGTTCGGTTCGGAAATACACCTCCTGGCTATTGCTGTAATAGCCGCCCCGGTACTGCCCGAACCGGCTGAAGGCGTAGAAGAGTTTGTTGCCGTTGATGAGTTCGGGCGTGAACCCCAGCCGTTCCAGGTCATAAGCCATTTTGGCCCCCACAATGGTCCATTTTCGACGCGAGAGAATATAATCGTATTCAACCCCGCCCTTGAACCGGGCATCGCCGGTGCCGTAGGCCACGTAGGCCCGAAATACCATGGCCCGGCTGAAATTGCCGTTGGTACGGAAGCCCCCCCGCAAGCGCAACCCCTCGATGTTGTTCACCGCCACGGCATACGGGTACGGCCCCCAATCGATGGGGCCACGGCGGTACCAGCCGGTGGTGGCAATTTTCACCAATAACTCCGTTGTTTTCACCAACGGCACCGACCGAAGGGTGTCAATCATGGCCTGTACTTTGCGGTCTTCACGGCTCAGCGAATCGGACGTACCCAGGCTGGCGCGGATGTTTTCCCAATATTTTTCGTCGGCCAGGGCTTCGGCCTTGGTGTCGCCGTCCAGTTCTTCCAGGGCCGTGGTGTTGGTCTTGGCCGTGTCGGCCACGGAAACGGTTCGGTCGTAGAAACTGAGCGGTTTGGGGCGATTGAGTACAAACCCGGCGTTGCGGGTCACTTGCTGCACCAGGGCACCAATGGAGTTTTTGCCCACGCCGAACACCTCAACGGTGGTGCGCATGGCCACGGGCATCCAGCCAATTTTGTTGCCCGCCGAATCCAGGGCCGGTTCCAGTTCCTGGTTGATCTCCATGCGGCGCACGTAGTTCAGGTTGGCCTCGGCCCCCACTTTGGCATCAATCATGGTGAGGGCAAACGTGGTTGTGTCGATCCACATTTTACCGGTGAAGACCAGATCCTGCTTGTTTTTGGGGTCGAACTGAATCTCATAGCACACCTGATTGCCAATCTTGGTGGTGTCGGCCAGGTACATCGAATACCAGCCCCGCCAGTCGGCCCCCACCGGCGAGGCAAAATCTTTACCCAGCACCCGCAGGTAGTTTTGGTAGAAATTGTAGCTCAGCGCGTTGCCGCCCACAAACTGCGAGAGCAACTCCGGCTCCACAATTTCCATGCCTTTGAGGCGCGTCTTTAGGATGTCTTCGTGCCGCCGCTCCGGCGATTCGCGATACGAATATTTACTGACCGACTCGGTCATCATCAACGGCATGATTCTACGGCCCAAATCGTCGGTAACGGAGTCTTTCTTATCCATTGCCGCCAACACTTTCTTAATGAGGGGGTTACTCCTGAGTTTGTCGGAGATGTGGGTCAACGAAACGCTGGTTTTGGCGTAACTGTCATACTCGTAGGCCCGGATTTGGCTACGGTCGTTCTTGTCCAGGTTTTTCCTGACGTTGCGCAGAATGCCCCAAGCGGGGTTCTCGCCCGCCCGCACCACCACCTCCTGCAACACCTTGCCGGCGGGAGGTAGTTTAAGCAAGAGCACCTGATTCAACTTTGTTTTATCGAGGGCAAAACGTTTCACACCGAAACCCATCGAGCTAACGTAGAGCGAATCGGTAAGGCGGGACGTTTTAAGCAGAAACACACCGTTTTCGTTGGAGGTTACGCCCACATTACGGCCTACCAACGCCACGCTGGAAAACGGCACCCCCACGCCCGACCGGGCATCGACAACGGTGCCACTGACCACGTAGGCAGGCGTTTGGGCCACCACATCGGCTGGGAAATATACCCAAGCAAAAAGGAGCAGCAATAAGACCCGTAAACCTTTAGGCATGAATGAAGAGATGAAAGACAAATATACGGCTTGCCACCACATAAGGATGGCCACTACTTACGTAACCGGTACAAGAAGGTTGCCAATAACCTAAAAATGCGTACGAAATAGCCCCAGGTACGTGCCAAATCTGGATAAACCCGCCCCAAACCGGGTGATAGCGGCACAAACCCCTCTACTCGGCAGGTGGCCGAGACAGGAGGGAATTAATCGAAAGTTAATGGGAACCGTGCTCTGGCAACCGTGGCCAACGGGGCAGGAAGGTAAAATCAGGACCAGACCAACCAAGAGGGGGGGGCGGAGAGATTCAGGGCTGAGGCAACGGCTGACGGGTCAACACCAGTTCTTTGCTGAAAAGCCGGATGCCTTTGTATACTGTGGCAACCAGCGTGTTGGCGTTGGACATGGTCATTACCACATCAAACTTGGCCCCCGACGACGGGTGAATCATGGTACCGCCCGTCCACTGATTTTCTACGTAAGAAAGGTTCGTTAGCACCACCCGGTTGCTGATATTGCCGTAGCTGCTGGCGCAACTGGCACTAATTTGCGCCATACGACCAAAATAACGGCCATTTTCCCGGTAAATCTCCACGCAAGTCTGTTTCTTGGGAAATAGCCACCGGCCCAGTATCCGGTCAGCATTGGCATCCGTTGACTGGCCCCGATTAACCGTTGCCACACAAAACAGAAAGCACAAGATCAGTCTACTAAGAGGACGCATAAACGCAGAGATTTGCCGATGTTGCTTAAACAGACACCCGTTTTGGATAGTTTCCGGCATAACGCTCTAACTCTATAATTAGTATAGAATACTGTTCTACGTAGCTGACCGGGGCAAAAAAAAGCCGTTGGAGAATCTCCAACGGCTTTCCGCTTCTATCCACACCATTACAAAGCCGGGCCTAGAAATTTCCCGACTCTGCTATTCAACTTTCCCTTTGTAAAAGGATCTTTATACTCAATCAACGGTGCTATCGTTGATGGTAATACGCGTTTTATAGGCAAACGGCAATAAGCCATGTTGCTATTACTGATGTAACGAACCCTATGCTCAAAAGTTGCGTGACCATGCCTTGAAATAGTTACGACTGGTGGCTTAGTGAGCCAATTTTGTTTAAACTATTCTTGATTCGTTAATAAAAGAACGTTGCAAATGTAGTATTTTTCAACACAAAAAATACTACACAAAAAAAAGCTACTCAGGAGTCCTAAATAGCTTTCCGACTATATCCACACCATTAAAGTCAGAAAATTGCCTGATGAAGGGCCTAAAACTGACTCCGCTTCCGAGGAAGCAGGGCAAATGTATTTTCAAGTCAGTGATAAATTTGTAGGCTTTGCATTAAAATGAGATTAAAATTTAGGAGAACCTATCCTGTGGCACACTCAAAGCCTATATCCGTTTGTTGGCCCACAGGTACGTTATGTTTATTAAAAGTGCCCATATGTTTGGTTTATCTTTGTTATCCCGGTTGCCGTTCCCTGTACTCTACCGGTTATCCGATGGTTTGTTTTTCCTGACGGCCTACGTTTTTCGCTACCGGCGGGCCGTTATTCAAACCAACTTGCAACGGGCATTTCCCGATGCCCCGCCCGGCCAAATCCGGGCGTTGACGTTAGGGTTCTACCGGAATTTCTGCGATATCATTGTCGAGACCATTAAGCTACCGGCCATGCACCCGGAGGATATGCGGCGGCGGGTGGTGCTGACCAACCCGGAACTGGTTGAGGCCTACCTCCGCGCCGGGCAAACCGTGCTGGGCGTGGGAGCACATCAGGGCAACTGGGAGTGGGTACCGGCCTCGGCACTGGTTCTGGGCCTACCC
>JAYUKZ010000287.1:0-9197 GCA_043763995.1 Fibrella sp. | reverse complement strand
ACCGCCCGGTTGTTCAGATACGGTACCACCAGCGTTTTGGCCTTGTCGGTGCCTTTAGCCGACACGGATTGAATTTTAAACTCGATTTCTTCCGGGGCCAGCGGCACGGTCAGCCACTTGATATTGGGGCCGTTCGTAGGTTTGACCGGCACCCCCTCGCCGGGTGCCGTACTTGTGTCAGAATTAGTTTGCATGGTCTAAAGTAGTATTAATAGTAATAAAAAAGAATCAAAAAATACAGTCCCAGGTAAATCAGGCTGTACAGCCCTACCAGCAGCGTCACTACAGCCAGCAGTCGAATTATACCAATTTCCTCGCTCATTTGGCCGGTCGTTTAGCCAAGTCATTCAGTCGCTGTTCAATCAAACGCTCCACGTCAGCCCGCGATAAGGCCGGGTGCCGGTGGGTGTAGAGCCACTCGCGGCAGGAGGCATACGTGTAGCGCGGATAGCCCGACGAAGGGGCCTGGGTCAGTTCGCCCCGAATCAGGTTGAATTTGGCGTGACGCACGTTCAGCAACGCCATCGCCTGACTACGCGACAGCGACCCGTCCGGCCCGCCTACCTGCTGCACCAGCAATTGTGTCACCTGTTGTTTTAGCCCGACCACCAGTTGCCCGACATGGTTGAGGTACTCGCGCAGGTCAGGCGGTAAACCGGGCGGCACGACAGGCAAGCTTATAACTGTTGCAGTTCCTGTTTCCATGTCCGTAGTCCAGGTAGGTGTGCGTCTATTTCTGCCGCCTGCTCACGCAGTTGTTTCGATCGCTCAGCGGCCAGCGTCTCCAGCGCATCCAGCACCAGCGGCGCGGCGGCATGGCGGCCTCGGCCCTGGTATTTTTTGTACGAAAGCAGCTTGCTGACCGTCGGTCGGCTTACCCCGCTGAAATCCGAGATCGTCTTGTAGCCAATCCTGGTTGCCAGTTTAGAAAAAAATTCAACCGTTTCCATAATTTTTATTGATTGATAGCAATTCAGTCGTTTACTTTTCTGTGAATTGCAAGATTTGTTTTCAAAGGTAAAAAGTAAAACTGATTTATTACTATCATTTTAGAATATTTTTCATGTCTACCCCCTCAACGCCCGCAACCGGCCCGTCTCTGACGGAAGACAGTCTGCCGTTCATCATCGAAAAGGTAAAACGGATACAACAGGCCCTGAACCTGAATTCGGCCGACTTTGCGGATCGGGTTGGCATCAGCTCAGCCACCATGTCGCGCCTCAACGCCGAAGAGCAACCGACGGTGTCGATGAAGACGCTGCAAAAAATTGTCTTGAACATTCAGGGTTTGCCGTTGGAGTGGTTCTTCGATCTGACAACGACGGCCCTGCCGGTCGGGCTGGCCGTAGCAGCACCGACGGCCAAAGAAAACTGGGAAGGCACCCGGTTGCGCCGGTTTCGCATCCGCAACGAGTTTATTCAGGCACGGGTGGCCGAAGCGGCCCAGACCGCGCCGTCCAATTACAGCTACTACGAACGATCCCGGCAGCTTGAACCCGAAAACCGGGCTAAACTGCTGGCTGCATTTACCAAACTACTGAGCCGCCCCGTCTCTGAACTCGAAGTGTTTGGGCGCACCGACGAGACCCGACCCCTGCCCGCCACCGAAACCGGCTCGTTCCCCGTTCCCCGCATCCCACTCGCCATGCGTCCGACCCTGACCCCTGCCCTGGTCGATGCTCTGCGCCATGCCCCCGCTAACCAGCAAGTCACTGCACCGGCGGACCGTCCGGGCGGTGCCGGGGGTGTATACTATATCGACAGTCGGCTGCTGCATACCAGCCAGGAGAACATACCCCCCGGCCAATTGACGGACTATTTTGCTCTCGAATTTGGCACCAACGATCGTATGGAGCCGCTCCGCGCCGGCGGCTGGCTGTTGGCCCGGCTACTGTCACCGGCTCAGTACAGCCGCCTGGGTGACGAGCTGGTGGCCGTCGTCACCCGTCACGGCGGGTTCTACATCCGCCGCGTACAGCGCAACGCCTTGGGTGGTGTTGCGCCTGAACTGATCCTGGTGCCCTACCTCAACGGGGCCGGGGCGCAGATCGCCGTGCCCGCCGAAGACATCAACCTGTTGTTTTACATTCCAACCATCCTGCACGGACCCCTCTAATGGCGATCACTCACAAATTCGTGCTCAACACCGTGGCCCCCGGCAAGCCGGTTAACGTGCCCCGCCTGGTCATGCTGCGGATCACCAGCCAGCGCGTCATCAAATTCGTCGACACGTCGGTGTACGTCAAGCCGGATCAGTTCAATGAGGCCGGGGAGGCGCAGAAAAAAAACTGGGTTCGCCGCACTCACCCGCAGCACGAAGTGCTCAACACCACGCTGCTGGTCTGGCATGACCGAGTAGCGCACCTGGTGCAACGGCTCACCCAGGTGGGCGGCACGTATACGGCCCAGCAGGTCAAAGACCGATTGCTAGGTCGGCAGGACGAAAGTTTCTCGGGTTATGTCGAGGACCGCATTCAGCACTGGATCGACAATGGTCAAGAAGACAACGCCATCAACAACAAAGCGATGCTAAACCGTCTGCGCGAATTTCTGCATGGTTACAAACCACTGCGCCAACCCGCTAAAGCGACTCAACCGGCTAATCTTGTCTTGTTGCCGCCTAAAATTGAATTAAATCAGCTTACACCCGCCGTTGTGACGGCGTTTGAGGATTGGCTCCAACACAGAACGCAAATCGGTTCACGAAAAAAATCAACGGCCGGCACTCGGCGCAATTGTGCCAGCGACCGGTTGCGCCGGTTGCGGCAACACATCAAGGGATACATTATTAAACACAACTTACCCTCAGAGCTTGATCCCACCAGAGGTATGAAGTTCAGCACGGTAATCACGGATCAGGTGTGGATGACACAGGCTGAATTAGCTACTTGGGAAGAGGCCAGGCTGAATTTGCCTGTGGAACAGAGCCGTAAGGGTCGCAATACGTTAGAGGCCGCACGAGTGTTCTTTCTGAGCAGTTACTACCTGCATGGTATACGGGCGGGCGATTTGTTATCTCTAAAGGCAAAACAACTTGAACAGCAGTGGGAAATGTTGAACGGCAAGCCAGTGTCAACGACACGGTTACGGTACACATCTGACAAAAAAGACAAAACTAAGTTAGTGCTGGTTGAGCCAATAGTGTTGGCTATGTTGCAACCGTATCTAAAAGACAAAAATCCGGATGATTTTATCTTTCCATTTTTACCCCCGGAGGTACGATTTGTTCCGGAAGATAAACTGGGGCCATTTCTTGATAAACGAGTCGGTTACATGAATGTGTTGTTAAAGAAAATTGCCGCCGAGCTGGGTACAAACGTCAATGTTACCATGCATTCAGCCCGCCGCTCGTTTGCTGACCAACTGTATGAAATGACCGGTGATCTGCGAATGGTACAGGACGCACTGCATCATTCCAACATCTTGACTACTCAGCGATACATACAGCAGGGAAAGCAGCATCGGGTCGACCAGGCAAACCAGGTATATCGCCGACAGCGTACTGAAACACGACTGAAACACACCCCGGAAGACAATGGAAAAGAACCCGATGACCTAAACCGCCAAATGGCTTAATAAGAACACATTAAGGAATAAACTCTTCCATGCTATTCTTATGTATTAGTATTGAGAGTAAATTGTGTAAAAAGCTAAACAAGATGACTTTCGACTATATCATCATTGGGGCCGGGTCGGCGGGGTGTGTGCTGGCCAACCGCCTTTCGGCCAACCCAGGTACGTCGGTGTTGCTGCTGGAAGCCGGTGCGCCCGACAAAAAACTGGAGATCCACATACCTGCCGCCTACACCAAACTCAACCGCACCGCCGTTGACTGGGCCTACTACACCGAACCACAGGAACACGTAAACGGACGGCGGATGTATTTGCCACGAGGCAAAACCCTGGGCGGCAGCAGTTCCACCAACGCCATGGCCTACGTGCGCGGTCACCGCGCCGACTACGATGCCTGGGCCGCCGCAGGCAACACCGGCTGGGATTATGACTCCATTCTGCCCTATTTCAGGCAGTCGGAAAACAATGAACAATTGGCCGAACTGGACAGCCGGTACCACGGCGGTACAGGGCCGCTGAACGTTACTTACGCCACCCGGTTCAAAACGCCGTTGGCCGGGGCGTTTATCGATGCCTGTCAGGAACTGGGCATTCCCAAAAATCAGGACATGAATGGAGCCAACCAAGAGGGCGCGGGGCCGTTTCAGTTCACCATAAAAAACGGACAACGCCACAGCACGGCGGCGGCTTTTCTGAAACCGGTGTTGCACCGGCCCAACCTCACGGTACGCACCCAGGCCCACACCCGGCGCGTGGTGGTGCAAGACGGGCGGGCCGTGGGCGTGGAGCTAACCACGGGCAAAAACCTGACCGAGACCGTGTTGGCCCGGCGCGAAGTTATTTTGTCGGCAGGTACGTATAACACGCCGCAACTGCTGCTGTTGTCGGGCATTGGGCCGCTGGCCGAACTGCAACGCCACCAGATTGATGTGCGGCTGGAGGTGCCGGGTGTGGGCCAAAACCTTCAGGATCACCTCTTTGCGGGCGTAAGTGCGCTGGCCAACCAACTGGTGGGTACCAACCACTGGCTGCGCCCCATGAATCAGCTAAAAGGCCTGTGGCAGTATGTTACCACCAAAAAAGGGCCGCTCACCATCAGCCCGCTGGAGGCCAACGCCTTTGTGCGCACCCTGCCCAACCTGGCCCAGCCCGATCTGCAACTGCACTTTGCGCCCATCCATGTGGGCGATGATTATGCCGCCGATTTTTACGATGTAACCACCTTCCCGACCCATGCCGATGGTTGGTCTATTCTGCCTACGCTATTGCAACCCACCAGCCGGGGGCACGTGGGGTTGCGGTCGGCTAACCCGCTGGAGGTCCCGCTGATTCAGCCCAATTTTCTTTCCACCGAAAAAGACTGCCAACTGCTGCTTACGGGCACCAAACTAGCCATCAGCCTGAACCAAACCAGTGCCTTTACCCCCTGGCGAGACCGGGCACTGATGCCCGCCGAAGGAGCCTCGGACGAGGCCCTGCTGGCCCACATCCGGGCCATTGTGGAAACCGTTTACCACCCCGTAGGTACGTGCCGCATGGGCCACGATGCCCTGGCTGTGGTTGACGACCAACTCCGGGTGCGGGGGATTGAGGGGTTACGCGTGGCCGATGCTTCGGTGATGCCCACCATTGTGTCGGGCAACACCAATGCGCCCACCATTATGATTGCCGAAAAAGCCGCCGACCTCATTTTGGGACGCAAACCGGAGTGGGCCACCCAACAGGCTAGCTTGGCGGGGTAGGCAACGTGGCCGGATATCCTGTACTTTTGGGGCTGAAAAGCCCCTTTTTTATGCCCACAGTGCCCGTTCGTGTTTCGGTTTCCAACCTGTTGTTGCTGCTGTTGTTGGGTATGCTGGCGTTGCTTTTCTACGCCGCCGTGTGGCACTTCAGCCTCAACGTACCCCTCACCGACGATTGGCTGCTGGTTTTCACCCTCACCAGGGTGATCGACCCGGCCACGCCCTGGCCCGAAGCCCTCCGCCTCCTTACCGAGCAGCACATCGACCACCGGATTCTGGGGGCGCGGTTGCTGATTCTGGCCGATTATGTTGCCGAAGGGCACCTCAATTTGCGGACATTGCTGGTGGGGGGCAGTGTGTGCGTGGCAGGGTTTGTGTGGCTTCTGCACCGGTTTTTTCGGCAAGCCAACCGCGCGCTTTGGGCCATTTTGCCGGTGGCGTTGCTACTGTTTCAACCCTCCTACCAGGAAGATGTCTGGTGGCTCATTTGCCTGTTGCAACATACCCTGACCCTGTTCCTGAGCCTATATTTATTCAGCCAGATAGACCGGCCAGGTACGTTGGCGCAGGTCGGAATGCTGGGTCTGGCCGCGCTGCTGGTCTATTCCAACACCAATGGGTTGTTTGTGTGGGTGGCCATGCTTGGGTTGCACCTGCTGCGGCGGCGGTGGGGCCGGGCGGCGGTATGGGCGGCGGTGGGGGCGGTGGTGTTTGGCCTGTATTTCTGGCTCGATTATTCCTTCCGAAGCAAGGGCGCGGCATTGGCCCTGTGGCAGCACCCGGCCTGGGTGCTAAACGGACTGGTAGGGTTTGTGGGCGGTGGCGTGGCGTTCGAGGGGCGGCGGTGGCTGGGAGTGCCCTCGGCCTGGGCCGTGGTGGGCGCGGGCGTAAGCATACTGGGGTTGATGGCCATAAGCGGCTGGCGGGCTGTTTTTGGTCAAAAAAAACCGTCTGCGTCCTTGTTGGCTCTGTTGGCCCTGAGTTTTGTGTTGGTTTGCACGGGCGGGGCGGCGGCGGTGGCGCGGGGTACGGGCGGGCTGCTGGTGGTAGGCCGCTACCAGATTTTCGCCGTGCTGTGCCTGGTGGTGGCCTACGCGCTGCTGGTGCTACAACTGACCAACCCCCGGCACCAACGGCTGGTAGTGGCGGGAGCTACGGGGCTGGCGGGCTGGTTTTGGCTCAACGCCTGGCTGCTCTACGGCCCCGCCCTAGCCCACCGCCACAACGCTCTTCTGGCCGATGCCCTGAACCTGCGCACCTACGGGCGGTCGGTCACGTCGCAAGCCTTTCTGGCTGTTCCCTTTTGGCAAAACCTGTTGCAACAAACCCGTGAGCGCGGCATCTATGCCGTACCTGATTTCCCCCAAACGGCTGGTCTTGTTCAGGCCCTGAAACAAACGCCCACATCGGCAGACGTTATATTTCGGGTCGATAGTGCATTTTCTAATGTGCATTATGTGCCAATGCAAACCATCTCCCACGATACTCTGCCCACGCCAACGTACCTGTGCCTGTGGTCGGCCCAACACGCTTATTTGTTGCCCGCCACCCCGCCGCCCGCGTCTTTCCTGAAACCCCTGGGCACGGGCCGGGGCGTAACCTCGGCGGTGATGCCTACGCTCCTGTTGCCGGGCCAATACCGGATTGGCTGGGTGCGTAAAGACCCCACGGGCCGCTGGCGAGTGACGTGCTCTGGGCAACGAATATGGGGCGGATAAATTTAATGCTCGGTGTAGCCCCCCGCCCTAAAGGGAGCCTGCTTGCGCAGACGTAGCTTCGCCAAAGGTGTACTAATGCGCCAGCAGGCTCCCTTTAGGGCGGGGGGCCACGCCGAAACAGCCTCTTTAAAAGAACAAAATACGGAACACGAGTGGGCTGCTCCCGTAAAGTTGCTGGTTGGTAAGGTCGTTGGTGTAATTGAAATTGTAGAGCACCGACAGGTTAGCCGAAAACAGCCGCCCAATAGGTTGGGCATAGGTGGCCCCCAGCAGTGTGGCCATGGCACTGCCCGAATTGCCAACAGCCTGCCCGTCGGCCTTGATGCTGTATGAACCCTGGCTAATTTCGGCATGGGCAAACAGGTTGGGCACAATGGCGGGCAAGATTTCGTACATCCCGAACAACCGCCCCGAATACTGCTGCGACGTGATGGGCACCCCATAAAACTGCCGACCAAACCGGGTGTAGGTGTAGCCCACGCCCAGCCCGGCCACAAAATGCTCGGATACCTGGTAGGCTACAACCGGCGAAAGCCCGATGCTGAAAGGGCTGAAATTCAGAGCCGAAATACCACCGCCAAACCGTAGCCGGTCTTTAAAGGGCAGGGGTTCGCCGGTGGGGGTTTGCGCTTTCAGCGGTGCCTGCCCCTGGTTGCGCCGCTCTTCGGGGTCTTCGCTAATCTGGCCAAAAGCCGTTGCGCCGCTCAACAGCAGCGAAAAAAACAGACAAAATGTTGACAGTTTCATAATGTTTCGCCGGGGCGATTGTGTGTTTACGGGTATTCCTACAACCAAAATTACGCTCATAATAACGTACCAAACCGGGGCTTTCGCGTGAAAAGGCGATCAAAACACAAACTCGGTCACGGCAGTATCGTTCAGCAGGCGTTTGATGCACTTTTCGTGCGCCTCCTCCGGGCCGGATACCCGCCACCGCCCACTGATTTCGGTGCCGATACGCTGCTGGGTGCCGCGCCGGGGCGACAGGCCACAATCGGTAAAAATCCGTTCGTATTCTTTCAGGGTTTTGTTGCGGTAAATCGTAACAATTTTATAATCACGGGTTTGGTTGAGGCGGGTAATGCGGTACGAAAACTTCGTTAAAAAAAGCAACGACCCCATAATCAGTCCGAAACCCGCCAGCGCAAGGTCGTAATAGCCCCCGCCGATGCTCATGCCCAGGGCCGACACCGACCAGACCGTAGCCGCGCTCGTGAGGCCCTTCACCCGGTCTTGCTCCTTGTAGATCAGGCCCGCGCCCAAAAAACCAATGCCGTTCACGATGTTGGCCGCAATGCGGTCGCCGCCAATACGCAACGACACCAGCGTGAAGAGCGTGGCCCCTACACAAATCATGAGGATGGTACGAAACCCCGCCGCCTTCGAGCGGTATTCGCGCTCGGTGCCGATCAGCCCGCCCAGCACCAGGGCCAGCACCAGCCGCCCCAAATCTTCGGTATAAAAATTCATAGGGTTGTGGGTGGCCTGCCGGGCGGCCCGATTTTTCTGAACGGAGTGAGGGCAATTTCCGTTGATGAACAGATACGGTTTGCTTAACACAACGAATGAATCATTACGCTGAAACTGACCTTCCGACTCCTTCTGCCAACGGTTTGTCCGGTCGGTCGGTAGAGCACCTCGACCCCAAACAGTTCATCATTATTAAAGGGGCAAAGGTACATAACTTGAAGAATATCGACGTGGCCATCCCCCGCAACAAGCTTGTGGTGGTCACGGGGTTGTCGGGGTCGGGCAAGTCGTCGTTGGCGTTCGATACGCTTTTTGCCGAAGGCCAACGGATGTACGTCGAGAGCCTGAGTAGCTACGCCCGGCAGTTTTTGGGCCGTATGGAAAAGCCCGACGTGGAGTATATCCGGGGCGTTTCGCCGGCCATTGCCATTGAGCAAAAAGTTACCTCGCGCAACCCCCGTTCCACCGTAGGTACGTCTACCGAAATCTACGATTACCTCAAATTGCTCTTTGCTCGCGCCGGGCGCACGTTCTCGCCCGTGTCGGGGCAGGAAGTGAAGCGCGATACGGTGACGGACGTGGTAGGCTACATTTTTGGCCAGCCCGCCGGTACGCGGGTGCTGGTGATGGCCCCGTTACAGGTGCGACCCGACCGTACGCTGGCCGACGAACTGAAAATTTTGCTCCAGAAAGG
>JAYUKZ010000286.1:0-2605 GCA_043763995.1 Fibrella sp. | reverse complement strand
GCGGGACCGCCCCAGAAGGGGGCTAAAAGCAGACGCAAGCGTACCTCAATCGGCGTAAAAGCCCCCTTCAGGGGCGGTCCCGCGTCCGGGTTGGGGGTTACGCCGAGAATAATGTAAACTACATTCATTGAAGCACTCAAGCCATTACACGTAGAGACCGGTACGCCGGTGCGGCATCTTTGCGTCTCTACCGAGCGCGAAGCCAATCCGCAATTCGTTAAAAAACCAAAATCTATGCAAAACGATAAATTCCGGGGGCAGTACCGGATTGATTCGGCGCGGCTGGCCGGGTACGATTATGGGTCGAACGGGATGTATTTTGTGACTAAGTAGGTGAGCATAATTACCTTACTTTTTCTCGGCGTAACCCCCAAACCCCCTAAAGGGGGCTAAAGCTTGACTATTCTCAACCTAAGCCCCCTTCAGGGGGTTTGTGGGTTACGCTGAGAAAAAGTAAACTAATTATGCTTGACTACTTAACCGATTATGACGACTGTAAACCAAACGTATTTGGCCCGGAGCACCAGAACCTGGCCGCCGTAATGCGGGGGTTCAAAGCGGGCGTAACGGCCTTTGCCAATGCCAATCAGATCAGTTTTGGCTGGCAAGCCCGCTACCACGACCGGATTATCCGTGATGACGACGAACTGAACCGAATTCGCCAATACGTCGAAAACAACCCCCAAAAATGGCACCAAGACCGCGATAACCCCGCCGGCCTGTACATGTAACACCGTTGCCGCCCCGGTTGGGTACGTTGAATTTTGCCCGCCCCGTTGCCATCATCGTTGTTGTCGTTGTTGTTGTTGTAGAGACGCATCTTTGCGTCTCAGCCTCGCGCGAAGCCACCGAGCGCAAATCCCCCGCCTACGTGTGCCGGACGGCCCCTTTGGAGAAATCGTATTTGAAAATCGGGTCTACTTCGTGGGTGTGGTCGAATTTGACCAGTTCGGTGAGCAGACCGGTGCCCAGGCCAAATACCCAACCGTGCACGGTGGGCCGTTGCTCGGCGTGCCACGCCGACTGGACGATGGACGTTTTGACCAGGTTGTTTACCTGCGCTATTACGCTCAGTTCCACCAGTTTATTCACACGGGAGGTCTCGTCGGGCAGGGCAATAATCTCGGCTTCGTGTTGGGCGTACACGTCTTTGATACTCCGTAACCACTTGTTAATCAGGCCCAGGTCGTCGTGGGTCATGGCCGCTTTTATGCCGCCGCAACCGTAGTGGCCGCACACAATGATGTGTTCCACCTTCAACACTTCCACCGCATACTGCAACACACTCAACAGGTTCATGTCGGTGTGAATGACCAGGTTAGCCACGTTTCGGTGTACGAATATTTCGCCCGGTTTGGCCCCCGTGATGCTCTCGGCAGGTACGCGGCTGTCGGCGCAGCCAATCCACAAAAATTTAGGTTTTTGGCCGGAGGCCAGGGCGTTAAAATAGGTTTCGTCCAGGTCTAGCTGGTCTTGTGCCCAGGCTTTATTGGCCAGTAATAGCTTCTCGAATGCTTGCATGACGGCGGATTTTGGGTTTTTTCAGGAATACCTCGTTTAATTCATAATCAATATTTTGAAGCTTGGCTGAGTAGGCAAAATCGGTCAGCATCGCCAGAATGTCGGGGTCGATAAAGCTGGCGTGGTGGCCGTCTACATATACCACGTCGCCGGTTTTAAGGCTGCGCAGGGCTTCTTTCAGTTGGGGTTTACTCAGGAAGTAGATGTCTTTCTGGAATTTTATCAGCACGTTTGACCCGTTTCGCACTACGCGGAAGGTCGCCTGCGAATTGGTGTAGAGTACGTACAAAAGGCCCACCACGGTGCCTACTGTTATACCCACCAACAGGTCGGTAAAGACAATGCCGAGCACCGTTATGATGAAGGGTATAAACTGACTCAGCCCTTCGCGGTACAAGTTTCTGAACAACTCCGGTTTAGCCAGTTTGGCCCCCACCATGATGAGCAGGGCGGCCAGGCACGAGAGCGGAATGTGGTTCAGGGCCGACCCCGCCAGGGCCACCGCTCCCAGCAAAAGGAGGCCGTGGGTAATGGTAGAGACCCTGGTTTTTGCCCCGCCAAACACGTTGGCCGACGTGCGCACCACCACCGACGTGATGGGCAGCCCGCCCAGCAACCCCGACACGATATTGCCCAGCCCCTGCGCCACCAGTTCGGTATCGGGCGAGGAGGCCCGTTTCAGCGGGTCGAGCCGGTCAGAGGCTTCCAGGTTGAGCAGGGTTTCCAGGCTGGCTACCAGGGCTACCGTTGCCGCCACGCCATACACGGCGGGGTTGGTCAGAATGTTGAAATCAGGAAAATCAAAAATGGCCGAGAGGTTTTGCCCGGCCTTAAATACCGGAATTCGGACCATGTGCTCGTTGTTATCGCCCAGGTACCAGGCGGGGTAGTAGAGCCGGAAAAGCTGGTTCAGGCCCACGCCCATAAGTACCACGAGCAGAGCCGAGGGTAAGTTTTTGAAAAAATTGGCCCCTTTTCCCACAATGCGTTCCCAGTAGACCAGCAGCAGAATAGATACCAGGCTGATGAGCACCGCGCCGGGGCTGGCCGTCATCACGGCCCGGTAAATCTCGGAAAGGCTATT
>JAYUKZ010000285.1:0-2619 GCA_043763995.1 Fibrella sp. | reverse complement strand
GCGCCACCACATAATTCAGCAACGCCGTGGTAGACCCCACAAAATCAGCGTGAACCAGAATATGCTCCTGACATTCAGGGTGGGCAATGAACTTCGCGTTTGGGTACGTTGCCCGCAGAGCAGTTAGTTTTTCCAGCGAAAAATCGATGTGAACAATGCAGGCACCCTCCCAAAGCACCATGTCGCGGCCCGATTTTCTGGCCACAAAACGACCCAGATTGGCATCAGGCGCGAAGATAATTTTCTGGTCGGGCGGCAGGCTCTGCACAATTTTCAAGGCGTTGGACGAGGTCACGATAATGTCCGAAAGGGCCTTGATCTCCGCCGAGCAGTTGATGTACGACAGCACAATATGGTCGGGGTGCTGCGCCTTAAAGTCGGCAAATTTATCGGCGGGGGCCGAATCGGCCAACGAGCAGCCCGCGTTCATGTCGGGGATTAATACTTTCTTGTGGGGCGAGAGAATTTTGGCGGTCTCGCCCATGAAATGCACCCCGCAAAACACAATCATATCGGCCTCGGTGGCGGCGGCTTGTTGGCTCAGGCCCAGGCTGTCGCCCACAAAATCGGCCAGGTCCTGAATGTCTTCGTCCACGTAATAATGGGCCAGGATCACGGCGTTTTTTTCGGCTTTCATGCGCCGAATTCTGTCCATGAGTTCTTGCTTATCTTTCGGGGCCGACCGGCTAACGTACCCAATCTGGGCAACTTCGTCTTCAATAGTGAGTGGCATTGTCATGCAGGTAGAACAATTTTCTGGCCAAAAGGGTGTGATCATTGGGCTAATTTGGCACCCGAAACTTAGTCAATAAACGAATAGAGTAGGTTCATTCCTGAAATTAGCGTTTGCCCATTGTGCCGTTTAGGGGTAAAAACGGGTTTAGTCAGTGAAGCAGTTTATAGCGTGTGTCTGATATCTAATCCATGAAATTACCCATCATACTCGCCGTTGACGACGATGAACCGGTGCTGGAGGCCCTCCGCCGCGACCTGCGGGCACACTACCGCGAGCACTACCGAATCCTGACCACCACCTCGGCCCGCGAAGCACTCGATTCATTGACCGAACTGAAAAAACGCGGCGAGACGGTAGCCCTCTTTCTTTCTGACCAGAAAATGCCCGATATGCTGGGCGTTGATTTCCTGCGCGAAGCCCGCAAGCTATTCCCCGATGCCCGTAAAGCCCTCCTCACGGCCTATTCCGACATCGACGCGGCGGTGCGGGCCATCAACGAGGTGCAACTCGACTACTACATCACCAAGCCCTGGGACCCGCCCCACGAAAAACTTTACCCCATTCTGGACGACCTCCTGGCCGGTTGGCAACTGCAATACGTACCTGACTACCAGGGACTTCGGCTGGTGGGCTACCAGTTTTCGCCCCGTTCGCACGAGCTGAAAGATTTTTTGGCGGGCAACCTCTTTCCCTACCAGTGGCTCAACGTGGAGACCGACCCGCTGGCTGCCCCCCTGCTGGCTACCCACGCGCTTACGCCCCACGACCTGCCCGCCGTGCTGTTCGAGGATGGCACCACCCTGACCCGCCCCACCATTCAGCAACTGGCCGAACGGCTGGGCCTCAGCCCCACGGCCATAGGCGAACTTTATGACCTGGCCATTATTGGCGCGGGACCCGCCGGGCTGGCGGCGGCGGTCTACGGCGGCTCGGAGGGGTTGCGGACTATCCTAATCGACAAGCGGGGGCCGGGCGGGCAGGCAGGTACGTCGTCCAGGATCGAAAACTACCTCGGTTTTCCCAACGGCCTCAGCGGTTCCGAACTAACGCAACGGGCTATTTCCCAGGCAAAACGGTTTGGCGTGGAGTTCCTGACCCCGCAGGAAGTGACCGAAATCCGGTCGGAAGGGCAGTATAAACGCATCAAACTGGCCGACGGCAACGAGGTTATCACGCGGGCCATTCTGCTGAGCACGGGCGTTTCGTACCGAAAACTGGACACCCCCAGCCTCGACCGGTTTGCGGGGGCAGGGGTCTATTACGGCGCGGCCACCACCGAGGCGTATGCCTTCAGGGGGCAGCCGGTGTATGTGGTGGGCGGCGGCAATTCGGCGGGGCAGGGGGCCATGTACCTTTCCCGCACGGCCTCCGAGGTGTTTATCTGCATCCGCCGCCAAAGCCTGGCCGATACCATGTCGCAGTACCTCATCGACCAGATTGAGCGAACGCCCAACATCCGGCTACTGCCTTGCACCGAAATTGTGGAAGCAAAAGGCGGCGATAAGCTCGACTCGCTGGTAATCGAAGACCTGAACACGCACGAACACCGCGAGGCATCGGCGGCGGCGGTGTTCATTTTCATCGGGGCCAAACCCCTCACCGACTGGATCGAGATGGACATTATTCGCGATGAAAAAGGCTTCATCCAAACGGGCCGCGACCTGATAAACCACGCCCGGTACCGCGATATCTGGAAACAAACCCGCGAACCGTTTTTGCTCGAAACCTGTAGCCCCGGCATCTTCGCGGCGGGCGATGTGCGGGCCGGGGCTATGGCCCGCGTAGCCACCGCCGTGGGCGAAGGAGCCATGGCCGTCAGCTTCGTCCATAAATACCTGGCCGATTCCTGAATAGGGGGTGTAGGCAACGTACCTGTCACCACG
>JAYUKZ010000284.1:0-38831 GCA_043763995.1 Fibrella sp. | reverse complement strand
GAACACGCCCGCAAACAGGTACTGTCGCTGAACCCTTTCGGGTTGCCCGCCCGGCTCTGGGAGGCGTTTTGCCTGGAGGCCGGTACCACCGAGGGCCTACGTTGGGCCGATTTGCCGGGCAAAACCCAAAACCGCCTCATCGAGCGGTTGGGCAACAGCCAGTTTGCGGTGCAGGGTAAGAGCACCTATAAAGACGAGTTTGTAACCTGCGGCGGCATTGCGCTGGGCGGGCTAAACCCCCACACGTTGGAAAGCCTGGCCCACCGGGGCCTGTTTTTTGCGGGCGAAGTGCTGGACGTTGACGGCATCACGGGCGGCTTCAATTTCCAAAACGCCTGGACAACCGGCTTCGTAGCGGGCCAAAGTTTGGGAAAGTAGTGGGATTTGGGATTGTGGATTTGGGATTGGCTTCGCGCATTGGCGTATCGTATTCGGCGTAGGGCGGAGGCGTAGGGCGGAGACAAGCCCGGACGCCGAATACGATACGCCGAATACGATACGCCATGTCCAATACACCGATGCGCGAAGCAAATCCCAAATCAATACGCGACCATTACCAACCCCGGTTCTACATAAAGGCAGTGCAGGGCCAGGGTTTGTTGGTGGTGGGGTAGGCGCACGTGGCCTGTCAGGTACGTGGCCCCGGTGGGGAAGGGGTCGATGTGGAGGTGCTCACGAAAGGTGAGCTGACCTTTGCCATACAATTTATAGAGGGCTTCTTTGGCGCACCAGTACACCGCCAGCCGGGCGGGTTGCCCCCCGGCATCGGCTTGTTCGCTGGCCGACAGCACCCGTGGCACCACCCGGATGTGCTGCGCCCGGATGGGTTCCACGTCTAGCCCCACGGGGCGCGTTTGGTGCCAGACCGCCGTAGCCCAGCCCGCCGTGTGGGCCAGCGAAACATGGCCTGGTACGTGGTGCAGGTGGGGTTTGCCGTTGGCATCTTTCCAGAGGCCCCGGTAGGGGTGACGGTGGCCAGCCAGCAGTTGCGCAAGGGCCACGCGGCACGCCAGCCACTGTTGGCGTTGCGCCCCGTGGCGGATGGTGGCCAGGTCGGCTTCTTCATCGGTAGTCAACACCAGCCGGGCGCGCAGGTCGGGTTCGGGTTCGGTAATTTGCCACCGAATCAGGAAACAGGTAGGGGTGATCTGGTGGGTAGCGTAGTGGGGCATGGGCGGTGGCGTATCTTTGGGTAGCGAATTATGGCAGCAACACTTCAAATAGACCGGCTCGACACCTTCGGCGGGCACCGCGACAGCGTGTTTACCCTGGCCGCTGCCGCCACCGACGGTCATTTCTATTCGGCGGGGGCAGATGGGCAGGTGGCGGGTTGGAACCTGGCCCGCCCCGACCTGGGTACGTTGGTGGCGCAGCTGCCGGCTTCGGTGTATGCCCTTTGCCATGACCCCCGGAGCGGTCTGCTTTGGGTGGGGCAAAACTACGAAGGGATTCAGTTCATTGACCCCATTGGCCGGGTAGCGGTGGGATCATTGCAGTTGACGAGCGGGGCCATTTTTTCGATCCAGATTTACCAGGATACGGCCTTTGTGGCCCTGGCCGATGGGGTGGTGGTGGTCATCGACGTACCCAGCCGCAGCATTCGGAAACACCTGAAAGCATCGGGCAAATCGGCGCGATGCGTGGCCATCAACCCCGTGGAGCGTGAAGTGGCCGTGGGCTACAGCGACCATCAGGTACGTGTTTTCGACTGGCAAACGCTGGCCCTGAAACACACCCTGGGTGGGGCCACCAACTCGGTCTTTACCCTGGCCTACTCGCCCGATTTCCGGCACCTGCTGGCGGGCGGGCGCGATGCGCACCTGCGTTCGTGGGCGGTGGAAGAAACCTACCGCCCCGATGCCGACGTGGCGGCGCACCTCTTCACCATCAATCAGTTGGCGTTTAGCCCCGACGGCCAATGGCTGGCCACGGTGAGCATGGACAAGACCATTAAAATCTGGGAGGCCGATACCTTGCGGCTGCGAAAAGTGATTGACCGGGCCAGGCACGGCGGGCATTCTACGTCGATAAACAGCGTGTTGTGGTTGTCTGGTACGTTGTTTGCCACCGCTAGCGATGACCGCACGGTTGTGGTCTGGTCTGTTGTACGCTAAGTAATTGTTACCAAAAGCCGGTTTTATCAGAAAAATTGGTGTTATTTCACGGCAAAGGGACTTTTTCGGTCTTTACGTGATAACACCTCCACAACATACTCTTGACCATCCGCATGAAAATTACACCGATTGAGATTCGCCAGCATACTTTCGAGAAAAGTTTGCGGGGCTATAAAGTAGACGAAGTAGACGCATTTCTGGCCTCACTCTCGCAGGAATGGGAACGGGTGGTGGGTGATACCAAGATGCTCAGAATGCAGCTTGAACTGGCCGAACGGGAACTAAACAAACTTAAAGAAATTGAACTGACGCTCTTCAGAACCCTAAAAAACGCCGAAGATAACAGTGCCCATATTGCTGAACAGGCCAACCGGCAAGCCGAGCAGTACCTGACCGAGACCCGCCAAAAAGCCGACGAGCAACTGGCGTTGGCCAAAAAGAAATCGACGGTGATGTTGCAGGATGCCGAAACGCAGTCCAGGTACGTGCGCGAAAATTTGTCGGTTGAATTGAAGTCGCTCGAACAGGATTTCAAGGCCATGGAACGCTACAAAGACAACCTCATGGTGCAGATTCGGGCGCTGGCTACCAACGCTATGGACAGCGTAGATCGGTTCGAGAAGAAGTTTGCCAAGCAAAGTGCTAAACAAAAAATGGACGGGGTGCTGCCCGAAGAGCACGAGCAAGACCAGCCCGTTGCGCTACTCCAGACCCCGGAGGCTGAGGCCGAAACGCCCGTCACCGAATCGCCCACCGATTCGGCTAGTCAGCACCCCGCCACTCCCGACCTGCCGCCCGATGCCGACGTGCCGAGTGACACCAACCAGCCAACCGACTACGTACCTGAGCCTGTGGCTACCGAACAGGAGCCAACAGCAAAGATAGAAGAGAAGGTCCATGAGCGTGACCCGGAACCCGAACCGGCCAAAGGTGGCTCATTTTTCGATCAGATTTAACAACCAAATCACTTGGGTACCATTGCACTGGAAGGACTGGAATTTTTTGCCTACCACGGCTTTTACGACGAGGAGCAAAAAATTGGCAACAAATACGCCATAGATATCATTGTTCACGCGGATTTCTCGGATGCCGCCCGGCGTGACCGCCTCAGTGCCACCGTCAACTACGAAGGGCTATATGCCGTGGCGGCGGCGGTGATGAAACGCCCCGCCCGGCTGCTCGAACACATTGCCCACAGCCTCATTACCGACATCAAGGAGCGGTTCCCGGCGGTAGAGAGCGTAGAAGTGAGCGTGTCGAAGTTTAACCCACCCATTGGCGGCGTTTGCCACCGGGCCAGAATTACCCTGCGCGAGTGAACGGACGCGTGTGAACGGACTAGTCTATACGTTGGCGTTACTACCTGGGCTAGTAATTATTGTTACCAGACTTAATAGTATTGCAACTGTATGGCGCGGGCTTGGTCGCGGGCGCGTTTCAGCCGCATTTTCATCGCGCTGAGGCTCACGCGGGCTTCCACGGCCAGGGTGGCTACGTCTTTGTTGGCCATGTAGCGGCGGCGCAGCAGGTGCTGATCCAGAATGGACAACTGCGATAGCGTTGTCTCGGCCTGATTCCAGCGTTCGTCCAGCGAAGGTTCTTCGGCGGCTATTTGCGTACCAAATCCATCCGTAAGGGTGTCGAGCGAGATGAACGTGCGTTTTTTTAGCGAATCGAGCACCGACAGGCAATGGTAGCGGGTGAGGACGAAAAGCCAGGTCGAGAATTTGGCTTCGCCCCGGAAGGTGCCCAGGCGGGTGTAAACTTTGCAGAAAATCTCCTGCGTCTGGTCGTTGGCTTCTTCGGCATCCCGAAGGAATTGCAAGCAACTTTGATTGACTTTGGCCTGGTAACGGCGGTACAGTTCGGCGAACGCATTGGCATCTTGAGTGGCCACAAACGTAGCGACCAGAACCTCATCTGAGTAAACATTTTCCATACGGGCGAAGGGTGCTGCCGGGTTAGTAGCAACACAAATCAAATTTTGAGATAAAGTGGGGTCCCGATGAGGCATGTAAACCAGGTACGTTGCTCAAAGAGCATTGACCATAACCAGTTTTTCAGGATAAGCGACCTACGAATATAGTAGAAATAAAGATTTAATGTTGCTACATATATAAGTAAAAAAATTGTGACTAATGCATAACTGTTTGATATACAGTTAATTGATTTTAAAAAATAAATAAAAAAGCAGTAACATCCATATCGATATTACTGCTTAAAAGGTGAAGTATAACTAGAAGGTCACGCGGTTTGCGGCAACGCCCGGAACGAAATGCTCATGTGAGAAGCATCGTAGACACATGCCCCGCCCTGCACCAACAATACCTGCGGCGACTGATGTCCCACACCAAGAAGGGTGGTAATCTGATTAGATACCGCCCGGTGGGCCAGCAAATCGAGGAGGTAGGGTTTAATGCCCGCCGTGTCCTGCCAGTTGCGCTCCAGTCGGCTCAGGGCCATAGCACTGATGGAGCAGGTGGTGCTGTGTTTGAAAATCAGAACCGGCTGGGTAGCCGATTCGGCAAGAAGTTGTTCCAGTTGGGTAGCGTCGGTGAGTTTATTCCAGGTCATGTGCGTAAAAAAAAATTAAGTGCCAGGCCGCTCAGGTACCTACCTGGCTGGCGTTGCTGGGTGTATGTCTAGATAAAGAATGTTTTCCGGGCCGAAAAGTTCAGGGTAGTTTTGACCCGAAAACCAGACACCGCCCCCCATGACCGACCTCGACGGGCTGCGCTACCCCATTGGCCCCGCCCCCGAACCGGGCAGCCCCGCCGCCGCCGCCCCGCAAACCAACCTGGCCACGCTTGAAGCCTTACCCCAAAAATTGACCCGGCTGGTGCAACACTGGCCAGATACCCGGCTCGACACGCCCTACCGCCCCGGCGGCTGGACGGCCCGGCAGGTGGTGCATCATCTGGCCGACAGCCACCTGAACGCCTACCTCCGCACCCGGCTGGCCCTCACGGAAGATAACCCCCTCATTTGCCCCTACGACGAGCAAGCCTGGGCCACCCTCCCCGATTCAGCCCTGCCCGTGGCCCCGTCTTTGGCGTTGCTGGCCAACCTGCACCTGCGCTGGGTACGTTGTCTGGCCCCGCTTGGCCCCGCCCAATTGGCCCGCACCTACCGCCACCCCGCCACCCAACAAACCTATTCTGTGGCCGACGTGCTGGCGATGTATGCCTGGCACGGCGAACACCATCACCAGCACCTGGCCCGCCTCGCCCAACGGAACGGATGGGAGGCGGATTGATGTTTTGACGGGGAGAAGCTGGCTTTTGTCTCGGCATAACCCCCTCACCCCCTGAAGGGGGCTTTTGCTCCTAGAGAGGTACGCTCGCGTCAGCTTTTGCCCCCTTCAGGGGGTGCGGGGGTTACGCCGAGACAAAAGAAAACAGCTAACAGAAAACTGTCAACGCAACACATGCAAACCTTCCTAATCTTCGCTCTTTTTGCCGCCGCGCTGGCCTACGTTGGCTGGCGGGTGCTGCGGCCTTTTTTCGTTAAGGAAACGGGTTGCGGCAAAGGGTGCGGCTGTGCGCCGGAGCCGGTGAGTTTAGCCAAAAAAGCCGTTCAGGCCTTCCAACGCCAGAGGTAGCGGCAAGCCAACGTGCGGTGAGGCTGCCAGGCGGCGGCAAGGGCCTGGAGTTCGCGGTAGAGGGGTTTGCCCGTCAGGGTGAGGCCATAAGCCAGGCACATCTTCTGCCGAATCACCAGGTCATCAATCGGGAATACGTCGGGCCGGTCCAGCACAAACATCAGCAGCATTTCCACCGTCCAGCGGCCCACGCCTTTGATTGGGAGTAAGTATTGAACCACGTCTTCGTCGGTCAGGGGGGCAAGGTGGGCCAGGGTGAGGGGCTTTTCGAGCGCAAACGCGGCCACGCTGTGCAGGTACGTTGCTTTTTGGCCCGACAGCCCGGCGGTGCGGAGTTCGTCGGGCGTTTTTTGGAGCAACTGGGCGGGGGTGGGGTAGCCCTCGGCTTGGGCGGTTTCGGAAAAAAGCAGCCTGAACCGCCGGAAAATGGCCTCGGCGGCTTTCACCGAAATTTGCTGCGACACAATGCTGGATAGTAGAGCCACATATAGCCGGTCGGTTTCGGGGATGTCGGCGTGGTGATGGGACGGTTTCAGGTCGGGCGTTTCGGCAATGAGGCGGGCCAAAATGGGGTCTTGTTGCAGGTGGGCGAGGGCGGTAAGCATGGGGCGAAGCTAATGGAGATTGACTTTTGTTCATGCCAAAAGAAGATATTTGTGCCCAAATCCCTGCCGGTACGTTCCAGGTACGTTACGCAAGGGCAACGCAAATACGCTTTGGCACGACAACGAACAAAATCGGCGAAACGAACCGTGGGCAGTTCGCCCGGTACGCTCACCTACGTGGGGCGGGAAATTCAGCACGCCACCCACATCAGCCGGGTTGAGTACAATGCCGACGACTACCAGGTAGACCAGTCGGGCAAGCTCAGCGCGTGCCGGTTACCCACCGAAACGGCGGACGGCACCGAAGCCCCTAATGTGCTGTGGCTCAACGTAGATGGCATTCACGAGGCCACGGTGGTGGGGGCGTTGGGCCAGCAATTTCACCTGCACCCGCTGCTGCTGGAAGACGTGATGAACACCGAGCAGAAGCCCAAAATTGACCTCTACGAAGCGGGTAACGGCACGTCGTCGGAGGTGGTGTTTGTGACGCTGAAAATGCTGCACCACAACCCCCAAACGCAGGATATTGATGCCGAACATATTAGCCTGGTGCTGGGCGAAGGGTTCCTGATTTCGTTTCAGGAAGAACGTACCAGCGACGTGTTTACGCCGTTGCTGACGCGCATTGAGGCATCGGCAGGAAAAACGCGCCGCAACGGGGCCGACTACCTGCTCTATTCGGCGATGGATTTGCTGGTGGATCATTATTTTGTGGTCACGGAGATGATGGCCGAAAAGCTGGACGACATCGAGGATCGGATCATTAACGATACCGCCGGGCGCGACACGCTGGCGCGGCTCTACGCCCTGAAACGCGAAATGGCCGTGATGCGCCGCTACGTGCAACCCCTGCGCGACGTGCTGGGCGTGTTGCTCCGCGAAGAATCGCCCCTGGTGCAGCCGGGTACGTTGCCCTTCCTGCGCGACCTGTTCGACCACGTGAACCAGATTGTGGACACGCTGGATGCCTACCGCGAACTGGTGCCGGGTCTGTTGGACGTGTACCTCTCGACCACCAACAACCGGATGAACTCGGTGGTGAAAACGCTGACCATCTTTTCGGCCATTTTCATGCCACTCACCTTCATTGCGGGCATCTACGGCATGAATTTCGACAATATGCCCGAACTCCGCACCCGCACCGGCTACTTCTGGACGCTGGGGGGCATGGCGTTTTTGGGCATCAGCATGGTGGTCTATTTCCGCCGCCGGGGCTGGATGTGACCGTACCTACGGCTGGGTGAGCGAAGCCAACCGGATGCTGACGGCCCGTTTGTGGGCCTCCAACGATTCGGCTTCGGCCATGACTTCCACCACCGGGCCAAGCCCCCGTAACCCCTCCGGGCTGATGTGCTGCACCGTAATTTTCTTCACGAAACTATCCAGCGACACGCCGCTGTAAGCGCGGGCGTGGCCGTTGGTGGGCAGGGTGTGGTTGGTGCCCGACGCATAATCACCGGCAGATTCGGGGGTGTAGTTGCCCAGGAAGATTGACCCCGCGTTGGTGATCTCGTCGGCCACGGCTTCGGCGTTGGCTACACTCAAAATCAGGTGTTCGGCGGCATATTGGTTCAGCAACTCGATGGCTTCGGCGTGGGTATCGAGCAGGATGGCTTTGCTGTTGCCAATGGCTTTGGCGGCAAGGTCGCGGCGGGGAAGGCGGCTCATCTGGCTATCCAGCACCAGGTTCACGCTGGCGAGCAGTTTTTTACTGGTCGAAACCAGCAGCACCTGACTGTCGGCCCCGTGTTCGGCCTGCGAGAGCAGATCGGCGGCCACAAAGGCGGGCACGGCGGTGTCGTCGGCGTAGATGGCCACTTCGCTGGGGCCGGCGGGCATATCAATGGCCGTTCCGCCTTTGGCGGCCAGCATCTTGGCGGCGGTAACGTACTGATTGCCAGGGCCAAAAATTTTGTATACCTGCGGAATGGTTTCGGTACCGTGGGTCATGGCGGCAATGGCCTGTGCCCCGCCCACCCGGAAAACCTGCGTTACGCCCACCAGTTTGGCGGCGAAATAGATGGCCGGGTGGGTGCCGGGCGAACACAAAATCACCTCGCGGCAACTGGCCAACTGCGCCGGTACGCCCAGCATGAGCACGGTGCTGAACAGCGGTGCAGTGCCGCCAGGTACGTAGATGCCCACTTTTTCGATGCCCACGCTCTTGCGCCAGCACACCACGCCGGGCATGGTCTCAATCTTCTGCACGGGCTGTTTTTGGGCCTCGTGAAAGAGCCGGATGTTGGCATACGCCTGCCGGATGGCCGCTTTCAGGTCGTCGGACAGCAGCCCCTCGGCGGCATCCAGTTCGGCGGCGGAAACGGCCAGCCCGGTCTGGGAGAGGTCTACGGTATCGAACCGGCGGGTTAGTTCCAGCAGCGCGGCATCGCCCTGGGTACGTACCTGGTCGATGATTGGTTGCACTACGGCCTCGATTTGGGCCGTTGCCTGCATGGGCCGCGCCAGCAGCCGGGGCCACTCGGCGCGGGGGGGGAAGGGAATGAGTTGCATGGGAGGGGCAGGGGGTGGGGTGTTTTCAGTTTATCATTTTCTCAATAGGCATCACCAGGATTCCTTCGGCACCGGCGGCGCGGATGGCTTCGATATTTTCCCAGAAATCGTTTTCGTTAATGACTGAATGCACCGAACTCCACCCCGCCGTGGCCAACGGCGTAACGGTGGGGGCTTTCATGCCCGGCAGCAGCGCGGCAATGGCCGGGATGGCCAAATCGGGCGCGTTGAGCACAATGTACTTGTGGTTGCGGGCGGCCTGCACGGCGTTGATCCGAAACAGTAACTGGCTCAGCAGCAACTGCTTGGCGGCGGGCAGGGCGGGGTGGGCAATCATGATGGCCTCCGACCGAAAAATGGTCTCTACCTCTTTCAGCCCGTTGCTCAGCAACGTGCTGCCCGAACTGACAATGTCGCAAACGGCTTCGGCCAGGCCAATGCTGGGCGCAATTTCCACCGAGCCGCTGATTTCGTGGATCTCGGCCTGAACGCCTTTTTCGGCCAGGTACGTACCCAGCAAACGGGGGTAGGAGGTGGCAATGCTTTTGCCGGTCAGGTCGTGGAGGCCCGCGTATTCGGTGCCGCGCGGGATGGCAATGGACAGGCGGCAGCGCGAGAAGCCCAGCCGATGCACGGTCTGCACGTTGCGGCCCATTTCAACGGCTACGTTCTCGCCCACAATGCCCAGGTCGGCCACACCGTCGGCCACGTAGCCGGGAATGTCGTCGTCGCGGAGGAAGAGAAATTCGGCGTTGAAATTAGAGGATACGGATTTGAGCTTGCCCGTGCCGTAGTCGAACCGGATGCCGCAGGCTTTGAAAAGTTGGTACGAATCGTCGCTGAGTCGGCCCGATTTCTGGAGGGCAACGCGAAGGGGTGGGGTCATGCGGGGTAATGTCAATTTTGAGGGGGCAAAGATACGGGGAAAAGGGGTGACAATGCCGGGCCGGGGCGGTCCCGCGTCCGGGTGGGGTGGTCAGGTACGTGTCTGAGAAGGCATGAACGTCTCCTGCATACGAAGGAATTGGCTAACCGGACTTTCTCAGAATGCGGCAATGTTGTATACTTGCAGTACACTCATTCTCAGGCAGTATTACGCTATTGACTACTCCCCAACCAACCCATGAAACACCGTTACTCCTTCTTCTGGCTATTGCTTTTCGTGCCTTTCCTCAGCAACGGGCAGTCCATTTCGTTGCGGGAGACGTTTACCGCTTTCCGGTGTACGGGGTCGGTGATGAGCGTCTCGTTTGTTACGTCGGGTACGTTTGCGGCAGATAATCTGTTTCGGGTGCAGGTATCGACCGGAAATAACAACACGTTTGTTGACCTGCCCGGCACGTTTACCAGCAGCCCGGCTTCGGTTACGCTCCCCGCCCCGCCTTTCCCCGACAACTTCTATACCTACCGGGTTGTGGCCGATAAACCCCTGATTATCAGTTCGACCAGTAACTCGTTTAAGATTGGCGCACGGCCTACGGCGCAGTTGACGGGAAGTTCGGCCGGTAGTTTGCCTGTGAACCCCAACACGCCAACCTCGCTGCGGATTGCCCTGACCGGCGGGGCCTCCTATTCGCTCACCATGCAGGACAGTACGCAACTTGTGCGAACGTATGACTACCAAAGTGATAATGATTTTCTGGTAGCCCCCGCTCGCACCACCACCTACACCGTGGCGCGGGTACAGAATGCGTGTGGCACGGGTACGGCAAGCGGCAGTGCCACGGTGTCGGTCAACAGCGTTGGGTTCCGCCTATTGAGCCAGTATAGCAGTTCCTTTTGCCTGGGAACCGATCTGCCCGTCTATTTTTCGAACGATGGCCCGTTGCCTGCCAACACTGTGTTTGAAGCGGAACTGACAAGCACCAACGACGGTAACCGGTCTGTTGTGTTGCCGGTTGTTGGGTCAGAGAGTCCGTTGAGAGTCAGGTTGCCTACCGCGTACCTGGGCAGTTCTTCGTCGGGGTATGCGCTGCGTATTTATTCAAAAAATGCGGGGGTATCGGCTCTGTTCGATAACAGGGGCACCTTCACCCTGAACGCCCCGCCCCGGTTTTCGTTGGCGGCGTTCCCGGCAGTTGTGCCCATTGGCGGGCAAGCAACGGTGGTGCTCAACTACACGGCCACCTCACCGGGAGAGGTGACGTTGACCGACGGGAGGCAGCTAAGTTTCTTCAGCACAGGCAGTAACGGGTCAGCGAATCAGATTACCGAGACCATCACCGCCTCTACTTCCTACAGCATCGCCTCGTTTTCAGGCTCCTGTGCCGAGGGGGCCACCTTCGCAAGTCCGCCCGTTACGGTACAGGTACGTCCCGGTTTGCGTCTCGATTCACTCTCGGCCAGCGAAATCTGCGTTGGCCTGCCCATCACGCTGTTTTTTACGCCCACTCCCGGCTATACCCTGCCCCCTCAGGTGCGTGTTCGGTATGGCAACGAGTATTTTACCACCGATGCTACGCTGGTCAGGCCCGGCCAGCTTGTTTTTACGCCGCCCGCGTCGTCCACGCCGGGTCAGACCCAAACCATTCAGGTACGTCATGCCCAGACCGATACTCTGATTGCGCAGGCTAGTTTGTCGCTCTCGGTGCGGAGTAAGCCGTCTGTTTTTTGGCTCATGTCTGAACGAACAGTCTTCAATCCGGGTGAGTCCTCGTTGGAAACGCGGGTTGTGGGCGGCGGCACAACTACGCTGACGTTGAACACGGGAGATCGGTTTACGGTCTCAGGCGGGGGGAATTCAAACCCGTTCTACCTGCCCGTATACCTCACCAAAACAACCACCTATTCGGTTGTGTCGGCGGCCAATGAGTGCGGGGCGGGGGCGGCCAATAGCCCCGCCTTGACGGTGCGGTTAGTCAGCAATCAGGTGTTTCCCACCGGCGTGTCTATTTCGTCAGCCTCATCCAGTACCTACAATCGTTGTCCTGGAAGCCGGGAGTGGATAAATGTGTTCTTATCCGGTACGTTCAACGCCGACAACCAGTTTCAACTGGAAATGTTGGGGCCAAACGGGGAATATAGCAGTACGCCGATACCGTCTTTTTCAGGTACCGCCCCAGTGTCTTTTTTACTGCCGACGTATCTACTGCCGACATCGGGTTCCCTTCGGGTTTGGGTGTCGTCTACCAGCCCCGTTACCAGGAGCAATAATCAGTTTTATGGTGTCAGTGGTGCCCCTCTGGCTATGGTGAACATTAACTTCAACAGTACGGCGGCTTCGTTGACCATTGCCGCCGGGCAACGCCTTTATCCCTATTACGTTATCCAAAATGGTCGTAGCCCCTTCCGGTATGAGTTGGCCAACGGGGTGAAGGGCCAGACCGAAACGGGTTTCCAGACAACAGACCAGCCCGCCCGAACCACCACCTATGGGATACGGGTAACGGATGCCTGCGGCGCAACAGCCACCGCCGCTGCTTCGGTGGTGGTGGTGCCCTCGTTGCTCAGAACGGGAACCGTGGGCGCATGGGACGTGTGTGTACAAAGCCCCGTGGCGGTGCCGTTTACACAGCTTGGGACTATACCCGCCAGTGTGTCGTATGTAGTCCAGTTTTCGGACGATCTGCTTACCTGGCAAACCGCCCCCACAACCGGCACCGCCAGCCCGCTGATGGCCCGCGTACCCGCCGCGTTCGTTAACAAACGGGTATACTACCGGGTGGCTTACCTGGCCAACGGGGTGCTAGTACCGGGCTTGCGTACTGATAATCAACTCCTCCAGGTGGGCACTACGCCCAATGTGTTGCTTTCGACACCAAACAACGCCACAACGGTTCAGGTTGACCGGGTAAACGGGGGTCGGTTGAACTGAGACTGATTGATTTGGTCTCGAACGCCACGGTCATCATCAGCAACGGCTCCACGATTCTGAACGCTTTTGCTTTTGCCTCTTCCGGTGGTAATTCAATCTATATTTCTCAGCCAGGTACGTATAGCATCGTCAGTGCCTATAACAATTGCGGGTTTGGGCGGGGCCAGGGCATTGTGCGGGTAATGGCCAAGCCGTATTTGGCCCTGTCTAGACTGAACCGTAGCGATGCCTGCGTGGGGCAAACGGTGTCGTTCTCGTATGCGGCGGCGGGCGACTACGAAGCCACCAACAAACTGGCCGTTTACCTGGTGGATAACTACGCCGGTAGCCAGTCCAGAACGCTGGTGGCCGAAAATACCCTCCTTAGCGGGGTGGCTTCGCTGTCGCTCAACCCTGGGTTGAAGCCCAGTTCCTACAGTTTTCAGGTTGAATCGTCGGCCCCGAAAAGTACGTTCAACAGTGCCGAATTTATGGTTTACGCGCCGGTCAGTGCCACCCTTGCGTCGGGGGCCAGGGTGGTGTATGCCGGTGATACGCAACAACTATTTATTGCTACTAACTCGTTCACCGGCGGGCTGTCGTACACCGTGGCCACCCCCACCGGCCTGACCCTGATTAACAACACCTTACCTGGCTTTTCGCTCATTATCCGCCCCACCCAGTCGGGCAGTTATTCGCTGGTAAGCGCAAGTAACCAGTGCGGCCTGGGGCGGGCTACGGGGTTGTTCTCGTTCACGACCCTACCCCCTGCCGACGTAACCATCCGGCCAGTATCATTCGGGGGTATTTTTTGCACCGACCAGGCGTACCCAATTGTTTTAAACACTACCGGCGTTTTCAGCACTACCAACACTTTCACGGCCTACCTCGCCGACTCGACCGGGGGCACCGTTCGCACGCTGCCTACCATCAGCAGCCCCACCCGGCTTACCGTCACCATCCCCCCCGATTTACCCCCCGGCGACAGCTACCTGCTGCGGGTTGGGTCGAGCGGGCCGGTGCATTTGGGGGCTTCCACTCCGCAACAACTAAGCATTAGGCGAACCCCCACCGGCACCCTCACCGGCAATACGTCTATCCTGAAAGGCGATTCGACCCGCCTCAGCGTGGCCCTGACCGGCACCCCGCCCTGGCAACTGGTGCTGACCGACTTTTTCGGGCCGCGAACGTTCAGCACCGCCACCACGCCTTTTACCCTCACCGTTCGGCCCGACACCACCAGCGGCTACCGCCTCACCGACGTGCGCAACAACCAATGCGGCACGGGCACCGCCACCGGCACGGCCCTGATTACCGTTACCCGACTCCTGGCCACCGACCCCGCCCTGCCCCTTCAGGTACGTACCTGGCCCAACCCCACGGCGACAACCCTCCAGATTGAGGGCAACGTGCCGGGCCGGGCCGATGTGCAACTGACCCTGCACACGCTGTCAGGTACGTTGGTGCAGGCAGCGGCGGGGGTGGTGCGGCAGGGTCGGTTTAGCCACCAACTCGATCTGAGCCAGTTGCCCACAGGTGTCTACCTGCTTACCGCCGAACAGGAAGGCCGACGCAGCCAGTTTAAAGTGCTGAAGCAGTAGGGGTAGGGTGTGGTCAGGTCGGCGTGTTGGAACGCGGTCCAGGGCGGAGCAATCCCGGGCGCGGCGTTGTGTGTATCGGCGTATCTACAATTTGACCCCGGCAGATGTCGCCAACGTTTCAGATTTGCCTGTGTAGGGGCGGGCGGTCCCGCGTCCGGGCTTGCCTCCGCCCTTCGCCGAATACGATACGCCGATGCCAATACGCCGCGTCCATCAATCCCAAATCCACGATCTTTCATTACCGCAGCAATTCCTGGATTTGACTTACCAGTTTGCTGAACTCGTTGGGGGTGGCGGGTTCTTTTCGGTAGAGTTTACCTTGTGGGCCGAAGAGCCGCACGGGCAAGGGATTTTCCAGGTTCAGGTACGTATCCGAGGCGTTGGCTTGCTCGTTGGAGAGCCGCACGTGTTCGCCCCGGAGGCGGTTGCGCACAATTGTTTCGAGCCAACGCTTATCGTCGTTGTCGTCGCCTAGGCTTACGTACAGCGTGGTCAGGTCGCGGGGGCCGAACACGTCGCGGAGGGGTTGGGCCTCGCGGGCCAGTTGTTGCCCCGCCTCGTCGGTGGCCGACCATAGCACCATGTAGAGCACTTTACCCCGGTTTTCGTCCACGGCGTGGCGGAGCAGGGCCGCGCCGGGGCGGTTGGTGCCGGTATAGACGTAGACCCCTTCGCTGACGAACCCGCTGTTGATGCCCGGCTTTTTTTCCAGAGCCAGGTACGTTGCCCAGGCTTGCCGCACCAGGGCCGTGTCTTGCAGGGCTTGCCCGGCCAGGTCAGCAGCCGACCGGCGCAGGTACGTATTGCCGATTTGCGGGGTGATGTGGTTGCCGAAAAGCCCCACCTGCGCCAGCGTACCGGTCTGCGTGGCCGAGGCCAGGCTGTAGCCTTTCAGGTAGTCGAGGGAAAGCGTGTCGAAGAAGGGGCGGGCGGCGAGCAGGGCCGTTTCGTAGGTCAGCAACCGGCTGATGGTATCGGTGTTGCGTTCCAGGAGGCGGGCCAGGTAGCGCAGCTCGGAGACTTTGGCGGCGTTGGTTTGGCCGAAAACCGCCAGCCGCGCCCGGTCGTCGGGGGTGAGGCCGTTGGCGTAGCGGGTCAGCAGTTGGGCCACGGTGCGCACGGGTACGTTGCGGTTGGCGGCAGTTTGGCGGGCCACCAGCCACGAGGCGTAGGCCCCCAGGCGGCTGAGGGCGGTGGCGCGGCTGGCCGTCAGCAGGGCATCGGTACCGGTCAGCAACGGCCTGAATTGGCTGGCCGCCAGAGTGCGCTGCTCCTGCACGGCTTTGTCGAACACATACGCGGCGGCATCGTTGCGGGCGTTGGTCTGCACCCAGTCGCGGACGAGCGGGAAAACGGATTGGCTGGCCGAAAACTGGGTAAGACTAGCCGTAAATACTTGATAAAGAGTCGAATACGTATCGTCGATGGGACCGTTCACTGCTCGCCGAATGGCCCGTTTTACGGTGCCCTCGTCGGTTTTTTGGGCCGCATCGAACGCTTTGAACTGCGCAAACTGCTGGTTCACCTGTGCATTTACGCCCCCAAACCGGAACGGCACCGCCGCCACATACAGCGAATCATTGTCCAGTTCGACGGTGAGTGACCCCGCCGAAGCCAGGAAATTGATTTGAGCGTTACCCACCCGAAACTGCATTTCCTCCTGCAGGTAAATGATGGGCACCGCCACCCGAAACCGCCCGTCGGGCTGGAGCAGCCCCGGAAAATTCTGCACCGTGTTGGCCCGGAACACCAGTGTTCGACCCACCACTACCTGCGGCGACTGCCGGTACAGTTTGGCTGACAGCCGACGTACCTGACCCGACACAATGACGGAATCGGTCTGGCCAAAGGCAAGCGCGGCGGGCAGGAACAGGAGGCAGAGAAACAGGCGCATGGGTTTGTTAGTCTTTGGTCGAGATGCCGTGGTAACGGTCGGGTTCCTGGTAATCGCGGCGGAGGGGGTGGCCTTCCCAGTCGAGGGGGAGCAGGATACGGCGTAGGTCGGGGTGGCCCGTAAACCGAATACCGAGCAGGTCGAAGGCTTCGCGCTCGTGCCAGTCGGCGGTGCGCCACAGGCCGGTCAGGCTGGGTACGTGGGGCAGGCCGTTGGGGTCGGCGGGGTTGTGGCGGGGCACGGTCAGTGTCAGCATCAAGTTGTGGCCATATGGAATGGAGGTCAGATTATAAACAACCTCCATTGTATTCACGTCTGCCCCATTATCAATGCCCGTAACGCAGGCCAGCAGGTCGAAAAACAGGCGGTTGTCGTTTCGGAGAAACTCACAAACCGCCACCAGATCGTGGGGTTCCACGGTGAGGTAGGGCTGCGGGTTGGCCGTGTTGGGCACCACCGCAAACCGTTCGGAAAGGAGGGAAGTGATGTCGGAGAAAGTCATTTTAAGTAACTGAGTAAAATTATTTTAACACAGAGACACAGAGGAACAGAGAAAAAAACCTAAGTGCTCTGACAAATTAATTTAAACACAGAGACACAGAGAAAAAATAATCATAAATACTTGATTGATTGTATTAGAATAAAACTCTTTTTTCTCTACGTCTCTGTGTTTAAATAATTTCGTCAACTTTTAAGTCTAAAAATCCATTTTCACCAACGCATTGCCGCGTAGCACGGGCACCACATCATAGAGGTCGTGTTGGAGGCAGTAGGCGATGTCTTTGTTGATGCCCAGGCGTTGCAACCGGCGGATGTGCGAGGCGTTGGCCAGGTACGTGACCAGGTTGTCTTTCCCATCGCAGTAGAGACGGTGAGCCATTAGGGCACCATCTTCCAGCATCGAATAATGGTTACGCAGACGTTCGGCCAAAGCACCGGCAAAGAGGGTATCTTCCAGGTTGACGCGCCCTTTCCAGCCCGCGCACAGCACCAGCACGTCGTAGGGTTGGGTGCGCAGGTACGTTGCCACGGCTTCCAGGTTCAGAAACGCCCCCACCAGCACCTTCACCGCCGCCCTTGAGCGCGTGATGGCCAGGGTGCCGTTAGTGGTGGTCATGGCAATATCGACCTCGCGCAGGCTTTCGTCCATGTAGCTGAAGGGCGAATTGTCGAGGTCGAACCCGGCCACGGTTTGGGCGTTGCGCTCGGCGGCGGCCAGGTAGCCCCGGTCTTTCAGGGCCTGGCATTCCTCCACCGTTGCCACGGGAATGATGCTCCCCACGCCGTGGGCAAAAGCCGTGACCATGCAGGAAGTAGCCCGGAAAATATCGGCCACCACCACAATTTTGTTTTCAACGGTATGCAGGTGCAGCAGGTCGGGAGTTAAGCAAACATCAAGTTGTTTCATGGAGTGTGTTTCACCGCAAAGACGCTAAGGTTTTCGCAAAGAGCGCAAAGAAAAAAGTATTTCTCTGCGCTCTTTGCGTTTTTCTTCGCGCCTTTGCGCCGGGCCGCCGGAGCGGTAAAAAATTTATTTTTTGGTAAACGGCAGTTTTACTACTTCGGCTTTCAATAATTTCTCCCGAACCAATACATATATCTCCGTGCCGGGCGGGCTTAGTTCTACAGGTACGTAGCCCATGCCGATGCCCCGGCCCAACGTGGGCGATTGGGTGCCGGATGTAACTTCGCCCACCACCGTGCCGTCTGCCGTGCAGAGGGGGTAATGCCCACGCGGAATGCCCCGGTCAATCATGCTGAAGCCCACCAGTTTGCGGGTTACGCCCGCGTCTTTTTGCTGCTTCAGCGCGTTGGCATTCACAAACGGGTGCGTGAATTTTGTGACCCAGCCCAGCCCGGCTTCCAGCGGCGAGGTCTCGTCGGTGATGTCGTTGCCGTAGAGGCAATAGCCTGCTTCGAGGCGGAGGGTATCCCGCGCACCCAGGCCGATGGGCTTGATACCGAACGGTGTACCCGCGTCCATGATGGCGTTCCAGACCGTTTCGGCCTGGTGGTTCGACACGTAAATCTCGAAACCGCCCGCGCCGGTGTAGCCCGTGGCCGACACAATGACATTGGCCATCCCGGCAAAATCAGTCTTCTCAAACGTGTAATACGCCATTGATTCGAGCAACACGTTGGTGAGGGGTTGCAACGCCTGCGCTGCCAGTGGCCCCTGCACGGCAAACAGGCACATATCGTCGGAGACATCAATCAGTTCCAGATCGCCGGGCTGTTGGCTGAACTCAGGTACGTATTGGTTGATCCAGTTCCAGTCTTTTTCGATGTTTGAGGCGTTCACCACCAGCATATACTCGTTGGCTTCGAGGCGGTACACCAGCAGGTCGTCTACCACGCCGCCCCGGTCGTTTGGCAGGTACGAATACTGCACTTTCCCGTCGAACAGCGTGCTGGCATCGTTGGCCGATACGTGCTGAATCAGATCGAGGGCGCGGGGGCCTTTCAAAATAAATTCGCCCATGTGCGAGACATCAAACACGCCCACGGCGTTGCGGACGGTGTGGTGCTCGTCCAGATCGGACGAATAGCGAACGGGCATTTCGTAGCCCGCAAACGGAACAATTTTGGCTCCCAACGCCCGGTGTACGGCATCGAGCGGAACGTGTTTCAACGACATAGTGACAAATTAACCTGCCGCAAAAGTACGCCAAAGCGAGTTTGCTGTCCCGCTAATCTGCTAAATTCACGCCAGTCTATTCAGCCCTGAAATCATGACGGTTAAACTGATAAAAAACGAACAACAGCACGAGGCAGCTTTGGACCGTGCCGATATCATTTTCGATGCGTTGCCCGGCAGCGACGAGGGCGAGGAACTGGAACTGTTACTGTTGGTAATTAAGGCTTACGAAGACGGGCATCACCCCGTTTTGTCGCCCGACTGCTGACATTATGCGTGTGTTGCACAAGCAGTTGGGCATACCGGCAGAGGTGCTGTTGGGGTAGTGCAACCCCAACCAGGTTGTCAATTCAACTGAAACGAAACGGGCAGGTTGTACTTGACCCGGATGGGTTCGCCGCGTAACGTACCTGGCACCCATTGGCCGCTCATTTTCCTGACAACCCGCAACGCCTCCTCGTCAAGGGAGGGGTGCACGCCTTTCACCACGTCATAGTCGCAGAGCGAGCCATCGGCGCAAACGGTGAAGGAGACAAAGACTTTGCCCACAATGTTCCCTCGCTGTGCTTCGGCGGGGTACTGAATATTGTTGCCCAAAAATTGATACAGTTGCCCCACGCCCCCTTTGAACGCGGGACTTTGCCGGGCTTCGGTGTAGGGTATTGTCTTCCCGGCCACCACGGCCTTGCCGCCCCGACAGTCGCCGTTTTTATACTGCTCTTCGTAGCCGTAAGAGCCATCGGCGGTGTACCCTTTCCAAAGCCCATGCTGCCGACCATCCACGTAGGCCCCTTCTTCGGTGAAGAGCACCGTGCGGCTCGAATCGGGCCGGGATTTGAGTTGGCTGTGGCTGATTTGGTACCCGTTGCCGCCCACCACGGTGGGGTTGCCGGTGCTGTCCCAGGCTGATGTCCGTTTGTAAACAGGCCCCAACCGGTTGGTATTGGCCCCTTTTGGTAGCCGCTCGTCTGTGTTCAGGAGCACACCGTTGGGAAACCAGCGGGTTATTTTGCCGGTTTCGTAGTCCTGAATGCGCTCGACCAGGCCGTTTTTTGCGTAGGTGATAATCTGCCCCGTTTTGCCGTCTGCCGGGGCAATACTCAGCAAGGAGCCGTCTGTTCGGAGGGTATAGATCTGGCCAATCCAGTCGCTGGTGGGGCGTTTGTAGCCCAGCAGGTAACCCGTTTCGCCGGTTGGTTGTTGCGGATTTGTCGGGAGGCGAAGCAGAGGATAACGGCTAATTTCCTTGCCTTTTTTGCCGTTACTGGCCTCGTAAAAAACCAGATCGCCGTTGGGTAAGTCCGTCAGCGTGTCGATGGGTGTTGCCTGTACGTACCTGGCCGTCAGGGGGTTGTTGAGTGGCGCAAACTGTTCGTCGAGGTACAACAGTTGTTTTCCTTCCTGAAGCACCACCGGGCTGGTAGCGCGAAAAATGACGGAGTATGAAATGTTTTGCCTCACGGGTTTACCATCTTTCAGGGCGGGTTTCCAGGCCCGGAACCCCCGCATCACGCGCAGGGCTTCGCGGTCGCAGTCGGGCCGGAGACTGCGCAGAACTGTCACGTCGGTGAGTTGGCCGTCGGGTTCCACCACGGCTTTCAGAAACACACGGCCCGCCACGTTGGCCACCTGCGCCATAATCGGTTTCCGCAGGTTTACGGCCAAAAACGTTTCCAGCATGGATACACCCCCACGCGGCGCGGCAACAGAATCGACCGCAAAGGGTTCAAGGGCAGGGGTTTGCGCGTGAGCAAGGCCGGAGAAAAAGGCGGATGAGAGAAGGAGCAGGCGGGTGAAACGGGTCATGGAATGCGGCGTATGAGGGTCAAATATAGGCAACGGGCGGGGTTGCCGGTGGGCCGTTGGCTAAGGAATTATGGGCCGTTGGGTTGCGCTGTTTCCGGCCCACGGTTATCTTCGTCCGCCCCCGTTGCCCCAACGTCTGCCCATGCCCACGCCCCCCGAACTCCCCACCGATTTATTGCTTGTAACCGAGCAGGACGACGTTATTGGCCGGGCCGAAAAACTGCGGGCGCACCAAAACGGGGGCCTGTTGCACCGGGCGTTTTCGGTACTGATTTTTAATGCCCACGGCGATTGGCTGTTGCAGCAACGGGCACCGGGCAAGTACCATTCGGGTGGGCTTTGGACCAACGCCTGCTGTGGCCACCCCACGCGCCCCACCCACACCGGGCAGCAAGCCGAGCAACGGCTTGAGGAAGAAATGGGCTTTACGGTGCCCCTGACCCCATTTTTCGCCTTTACCTACCACGCCCACCTGCCCAACGGCCTCACCGAGCATGAGTTCGACCATGTGTTCACCGGGCAGTACAACGGGCCAATTCCGTTTAACCCCGCCGAGGTGATGGGCGTGCGCTGGATTAGCCCCGCCGACCTTCGGCAGGAAATGACCAACGTACCTGAGTCGTTTACGGTCTGGTTTAAACTACTGATGGAGGAAATGAAACGTCGCGGCCCCGCACTTGGGCTAGGGGGCCGTTTAGTAAGGCCATAACTGCTTCGGCGGCCTGGTCGAGTTGGGCGTTGGTGGTGCAGTAGGGCGGCATGAAATAAAGCACATTTCCCAGGGGGCGCATTAGCACGTTGCGTTCCAGCAGAAAGTTATAGGCCACATCCCGGATGCTGTTGAAATAAGAAGTTTCAGTATTCGTGATTAAATCGAAAGCCAGCAATGTGCCCCGCTGACGTACCCGGGCCACGACAGACTGGGCGCGGAGGCGGTCGGCAATGTGGGTGATTTTGTCGGTAATGCGCTGAATGTCAGCCACTCGTTCGTCGGTTAATAATAAATCCAGACTGGCCAGAGCGGCGGTACAGGCCAGGGGGTTGGCCGTAAAGGAGTGCCCGTGAAAGAGGGTTTTTAGTTTGTCGGTGGAAAGAAAAGCGTCGTAGATTGTAGCTGTGCAGGTGGTTACGCCCAGGGCCATGGTACCCCCGGTGAGGCCCTTCGAGAGGCACATCAGGTCGGGTTTTTCGGCAAGGTAGTGGCTGGCAAAGAGTTTACCCGTGCGGCCAAAACCGGTCATCACTTCGTCGGCAATGCATAGAATACCCTGCGCATGGGCCAGGGCAAAAAGCTGGTCGAGCACGGCGGGTTCGTACATCACCATGCCCCCCGCCCCCTGCACCAACGGCTCCACAATAAACGCCGCCACATCTTCGGTAAACAGTTCCTGCGCCAGTGCCAGCACCTCGGCTTCGTGGCCCGGCGTGGGGGCGGGCAGGTACGTTACGTCGAACAAAAAAGGCGCAAACGGAGCCGAAAACGCCGACCGTCCGCCCACGGCCATTGCCCCGAAGGTGTCGCCGTGGTAGGCATCCTCGAATGCGACGATTTTTTGGCGGGGCGCACCGTTGTTGTGCCAGTATTGGAACGCCATTTTCAGGGCTACCTCCACCGCCGTAGACCCATTATCGGAATAGAAAACGCGACGTTGGTTATTGGGCAAAATAGGCAGTAGCCGTTCGGCCAGTTGCACGGCGGGTTCGTGGGTGAAACCCGCAAAAATGGTATGCTCCAGGGTGCGGAGCTGCGCCGATACCCGTTCGGCAATGTACGGATGCGCGTGCCCGTGGAGGTTAACCCACCACGACGAAATCATATCCAGAATCTCGCGCCCATCGTCGGTAAACAGCACCGCGCCCTCGCCCCGCACAATGGGCACAGGCAACGGGGCCGTTTGCATCTGCGTAAACGGATGCCAGATAACGGCTTGGTCACGTTCGGGAAGCGTAACGCCCGGCTCCAGCCGGGCCTGACTCTGGTTATTATCCGAATGAGTACCGGGCTGGCTCTCTATAAGCATATTTACTACTATTTATTACTGAAAGAAAATTTGCTGTTGAGTATATTTACAGAGTAACAGATAGTTACCAAGCTGGAAGGATTTACATTCACGGCCCGGCTGGAGCCGGGCGTTACGATGCATCGGGAATTTTATACGCGTCATCTGCCGCATTTACAGCCACTGAAGGCCACGTTTTTTGTGACTTACCGCTTGGCCAATACCATGCCTTTCAGCGTGTTGAGTCAGCTACAGGAAGAACGACGGAACGTCTTACAACGGATTGAGGAGCCGACAACAGAAGAAATCGATGCTGAAAACCGACGGTATTTTGGCCGATACGATGCCTGGCTTGACAATCAACAAACGGGAGAGGCCCATCTGAGCGACCCACTGGTTGCGCAGGTGGTGACAGACTCTTTACATTTTTTCGATGAAACACGGTTGGAGTTGCTTGCCTACTCCGTCATGTCGAACCATGTCCATGTGGTTTTTACGTTGTTGACCGAAACAACAAATAAGCTAAAATCCAATTCGTTGGCCTCAGTAATGACATCGATAAAAACATTCTCCGGGCGAAAAGCCAATCAGGTATTGAGACGCAGCGGCCCCTTCTGGGAACGTGAATGGTATGACCGATGCGTCCGCGACGACGATGAACTGATTCGGATTGTCAGGTACGTGTTGAATAACCCCGTTAAAGCGGGCCTGTGCCAGCAGTGGCGCGACTGGCCCTGGAACTACTGTTCTGCCAGGTTCGTAACGCCCGGCTCCAGCCGGGCACTGTAGAGCTAAAAATACTGCCCGGCTGGAGCCGGGCGTTACCCAAGCCCAGACAGGCGTATGCGGCCCGGCTGGAGCCGGGCGTTACCCAAGCCGATCTCCAATTGAGACAAAGTCGCGGTGGGTGTGGCCGGTGTAGATTTGGCGGGGGCGACCAATGGGTTCTTTTTGCTCGCGCATTTCTTTCCACTGCGCAATCCAGCCGGGGAGGCGGCCAATGGCAAACATGACCGTAAACATGTTGGTGGGAATGCCCAGAGCACGGTAGATGATGCCCGAATAAAAATCGACGTTGGGGTACAATTTGCGCGACACGAAATAGTCGTCGTGCAGCGCGGCCTCTTCCAACCCTTTGGCAATATCGAGCACGGGGTCGTTTACGCCCAGTTTGGCCAGCACATCGTCGGCGGCTTTTTTGATGATTTTGGCGCGTGGGTCGAAATTTTTGTAGACGCGGTGGCCGAAACCAGACAGGCGGAAGCCCGTCGTTTTGGCGTTTTTGGCCATCTCGATGTACTTGGCCACGTCGCCGCCGCCGATTCTTATTTCTTCCAGCATCTCGATCACCTCCTGGTTGGCTCCGCCGTGGAGCGGCCCCCAAAGCGCGTTTACCCCCGCCGAAATAGACGAATAGATGTTGGCCCGCGACGACCCCACCAGCCGCACGGTGCTGGTAGAGCAGTTTTGTTCGTGATCGGCGTGTAGAATCAGGAGCACGTTCAGGGCTTCGGCCACCACGGGGTCAACGTGGTACTCTTCTACCGGCAACGCAAACATCATGTGCAGGAAGTTGGGGCAGTAGTCGAGCGAATTTTTGGGGTAGTTGACCGGGTGCCCCTGCGATTTTTTGAACGACCAGGTGGCAATGGTCGGCATTTTGGCCAGCAACCGGATGATGTGCATATCGGTCTGGTCGGGGACTTTTTCGTTGTACGAATCGGGGTAGAACGCGCTCATGGCACTAATCAGCGACGAGAGTACGCCCATGGGGTGCGCGTTGACGGGGAAGCCATCGAAGATTTTCCGCATATCTTCATTGACCATCGTGTGCCGCCGAACATCGGTCGAGAAAATCTCGAATTGGGCTTTGCTGGGCAGTTCGCCGTAGATAAGCAGGTACGAAACTTCCAGGAACGAAGCTTTCGAGGCCAAATCTTCGATGGAATATCCCCGGTAACGTAGGATGCCCTCCTCGCCGTCTAGAAAGGTAATGCCACTTTGGGTAGCACCCGTGTTTTTGTAGCCCCGGTCGAGGGTGACATAGCCCGTTTGGTCGCGGAGAGAGGAAATGTCAACGGCTTTTTCGTTTTCTGTACCTTCCAGGGTAGGAAAACTAAACGATTTGCCGTCCAGGGTGAATTCAGCAGTGGTTGCCATGCGTGCGGGAGTGAAGAAAATGAAGCGTTAACAGACCTGTGTATTCGCCAACAGACCGGTGGGCGAAATTAGTATCAAAACCATTCGGGAGCATTGCCCCCGCGCCGAAAAGTTCAGGGATGTGCCAATGAGCGTATGAGCGAATGAGTGAATGAGTGAATGTGTGGACGAATCCATACATTCACTCATTCACTCATTAGCACATGGTTCGCGTAAAAATCTGTTGCATCAGCAGTCCCGAAGAGGCGCGGCTGGCTATCTCGCTGGGGGCCGCCGCGCTGGGGTTGGTGGGGCCGATGCCCAGTGGGCCGGGCGTGATTTCTAATGAACAAATTGCGGTTATTGCTCGGCTGGTACCGCCGCCCGTAGCCACGTTCCTGCTCAGTAGCGAAACCGAAGTTGACGCGCTCATTGCCCACCACCGCCAGGTACGTACCAGCACATTGCAACTGGTAGATGCCCTCCAGGAACAGGATTACGCCCCACTCCGGGCTGGTTTGCCGGGTGTTAAGCTGGTGCAGGTCATTCACGTCCTGAACGAAGCCTCGGTGGCAGAAGCCCTGCGCGCGGCCCCCCACGTAGACGCGCTCCTGCTCGACAGCGGAAACCCCAATTTGGCCGTGAAAGAGTTAGGCGGCACGGGCCGGGTGCATAACTGGACCCTCAGCCGCCAGATTTGCGAACAATCGCCGGTGCCGGTTTTCCTGGCTGGTGGGCTTCATGCGGACAACGTGCAACAAGCCCTCGACGCGGTGCAGCCCTTCGGCCTCGACCTGTGCAGCGGCGTTCGCACCAACGGCCACCTCGATGCTGATAAACTCGCCGCGTTCATGGTAGCAATAAACGGCTGGCGTTAGTTGGTTTTGTGTAGCGCAATGCCCCGCAATGCTCAGAAATCGATCTCTTCGTCGGCCAGCAGCTGGCCGATGTTGATTGAGCAGCCCTCCATCACCACAATGTCCTGCCCCCAATCGACCACGTACCAGGTGGGGTCGTTGCGGTCAATGACGTACACCCGCCGTATGCTGGTAATGATCCAGAGCACACGCTCCACGCCAAAATCGAGCAGCTTGCGCGACTTCTGCATCACGTACCCATCGGCTCCGTCTTCCATGTCGAGTACGTCGGCTTTGATGTCTACCTCAACGACCACTTTGGGTGGAATATCGAAGTATTTGCCGCGTAGTTTGCCCACGTTGGCTTTTTCGTAAATCACAATGTCGCCACCCAGATTATCATTTAATGCCAGGTGCAGCCCGATTTCGTTGGTAGCCAGGAGGTATTTTTTACGATTGATGGTGATACCTAGCTGAATGTTCAGCAGTGAAACAAGCACTCCCTGTAAATCGGAACACGACATAATTTCTGCGGCGGTTTTCGTACCGGCCATTACGTCCCGGTAGCCCTTGTAATAAATTGGTTTTCCGGCCCACACCTCATACACCAACGCGCTGGGTACGTCCAAAACAGCCGGTGCTTTTGCCTTTGGGGCGGGGTGGGTGGGGGTGCGTTTTTTCTTTTCGGCAATTGCGGTCATGGTATTGGCTGGCTGAGTCTGGCAAACAAGTTACGGTAAATTCCAATTGGTGGTTACCTCATTTTGACCAGCGTTACGGCCCGGTTGGTTGAATCTGTGGGGCTGGTTTTGCGTTGAGACAATTGAAGACAGACACCGTTGTTATGCAGGTTACGTATTATTTAAAGGAAACCGAAATAGGCCCGGCTTTTCTGGAAAGCCTGAAAGCCGCGTTTCGGGGGCAGACCGTCCGAATTTCCATCGAAACAGAAACCAACTCACCAGCCGAAGCTCTTGCCGAAAAAATCATGGCTGGCCTGAACGCCGATCATGCCTACCGGCTCCCCTACGAGACCATAGCGAAACTAGCAGATTCGCTTGAAGCCGATGAACCCGTTGACGCGGTGGCACTGGTCACAGACCACCGCAACGGCAAGTGAAGCGAAGCATCGAACTTACCCCGCCCGCCCTGGACGATTTCACCGAATGGGCCACCTACGAGCCTAAAATTAACTACTTCATTTTCACCAGCGTTACGCCCTGCCCGCCCCGGTCGGCGTGTTCGTCGGCCAGGCTGGCCACTTGCTTGTAGGCCCGCAGGTGGTTCCGTACCAGGGTGCGCAAAATACCGTCGCCTTTGCCGTGTACGATGCGTAGTTCGGGGTAGCCCAGCATGAGGGCACTGTCCAGAAACCGGTCCAGTTCGCCCAGGGCTTCCTCGCCCCGGTAGCCCCGGATGTCGAGGTTGAAGGAGAAATTCATCATCTTCTCGTTGAGGTCCATACCCTGGCTGCGGGGCGTTTCGCGGATGCCCACGGCCTCTCGGTACGTCTTGCGGCTTACTTTTTCGAGGCGGTTCAGCTTGATGGTCGATTTCAGTTCGCCAATCCGCACTTCGGCATCTTTCCCCCGCAGGGCCAACACCTCGCCAATGGCCGTTTGGCCCTCGATCCTGACGTAGCTGCCCACGCCAATGGGGCTGGCATCGGCTTCAAATTCTTCTTCCGGTGCTTTGGGTTTGGCGGGTTCCACCACCACCTCCGGCTTCAGTTCCTGCCGGTCGAACTGCTGCAACTCGACACGTACCTGACGGGTAATTTCTTTGTCGGCTTTGGCTTCTTTAATTTCCCGAATGGTGCTTTCTATCTTCTGATTCGCCTCCTGCACCAGAGCCTTTGCCTTTGCCTTCGCCGTGTTGATAAGCTGCTTCTGCTCGTTATCCAGGCGGGTTTTCAGGGCCGTGTATTCGGCTAGTTCCTGCGCCACTTTGCGTTGTTTGATGCCGATGTCGATGTTTTTTTCGGCAAAAACGCGCCGCTCAATATCCAGTTCTTTCAGCAATTTCTCGAAGCTAACCTGCTGATTACCAAGTTTTTCTTTGGCCCGTTCAATCACGGTGCGGGGCAGGTTTATCTTGCGGGCAATCTCGAAGGCAAACGAACTGCCGGGTCGGCCCATCTCCAGTTCGTAGAGCGGTTCCAGCCGGTCGCCGTCGAAACGCATGGCCCCGTTGATGAGGCCGGGCGTTTTGTCGGCAAACACTTTCAGGTTGGTGTAGTGTGTGTTTATGACCCCGTAGGCCCCCGACTGGGTAAGCTCTTCCAGGATGGCCTCGGCAATGGCCCCGCCCTGCCCCGGCTCCGTTCCGGTGCCGAATTCGTCGATCAGAAACAGCGTTTTTTTGCTGGCCCCCACCAAAAACTGCTGCATATTGGTCAGGTGCGAGGAGTAGGTGCTGAGGTCGTTTTCCAGCGATTGCTCGTCGCCGATGTCGATAAACAAATCCTGAAACACACCCATATCCGAGTGCTCGGCCATGGGCACCAGCAAGCCGCACTGCATCATGTATTGCAGCAGCCCAATGGTTTTCAGGGCAATGGATTTACCCCCCGCGTTGGGGCCAGAGATAATCAGAATGCGCTGCTGCTCATGAAGTTGAATGGCCAGCGGCACCACGCTTTTCTTCTGTTTCAGGAACGAAAGGTACAGCAGCGGGTGGCGGGCGGCGGTCCAGTTCAGGATGGGCCGGTTCATGACCTGCGGCATACCGGCCTGCAACTGCCCGGCCAGTTTGGCCTTCGCCCGGATAAAATCGATCTGCGCCAAAAAATTAACGGCCCGGTTCAGGTCGGGCAAAAAGGGACGTACCTGGTTGGTGAGGGCCAGCAAAATGCGGTACACTTCGCGGCGTTCTTCGTATTCCAGTTCGCGCACTTCGTTGTTTCCCTCAAAGACCTCGGCGGGTTCAATATAGACCGTCTTGCCCGTGTCCGATTCGTCGTGGATGAACCCCCGGATTTTGCGCTTGTGCTCTGCCGCCAGCGGAATCACGAGCCGCCCGCCGCGCACGGTCAGGCCCAGGTCGTCGGGAATCCAGCCTTGTTGGCGGGCGGTGCGCAGCATTCCGTCCAGACGTTTGCGGAGGTTGGCCTGCTCCGAAATAATGCGGCGGCGAATGGTGGCCAGTTCGGGCGTGGCGTTGTCGCGCACCTGCCCCCGGTCGTCGATGACCCGTTCCAGGGCAGCCACCACAGCCTTGTCGATAACCACGGGCTGGGCCAGTTCGGCCAGGTAGGGGTATTGGTCTTCTTCCTGGTTGGCCAAAAAACGCAGGCAGTCCTGAATGGTTTTCAGGGCCAGTTTCAACTCGAAAAACTCGTCTTCCATCAGCGTGATGCCCTCCACCCGTACTTTTTGCAGTTGGGGGCGCACGTCGAGGTAATTGGTCTGGGGAAAATCTGGCTCGTACTGCACAATCTGCGTAAACTCGTAGGTTTGCCGCAGGAGTTTATCGATCAGTTGGTGATTGTCGGAGAACCGAATTTTATCGACATAATCCTGCCCCAGGGGCGAGATACAGGCGTGCCGGAGCAGTTCCCGGATTTTGTCGAAACCCAGTTTTTGTTCGAGGGTATTGGGGTAAAGCATTCAGGGGGGTGTTAGTGATGAGTTAACAGAGGTACCCCCCGAATAACTCCATAGCCCCCGAAATAGGGTCGGCATACGTACCTGGCGAAAACGTATTGGCCGTAACCCCGTCCAGCACCAGCCCCACCACCACATCGCCCAGTTCGATGAACACCCGCGAGACCAGGATGATGAACAACCACCTCGGATTGTTGGCCACCACGGAAATCAGCAGGGCCAACACGCTCCCCAAAATCCGAACGCCTGTGCTGGCAAACCCCATTTTGGCCGAATACGTAGCGAGACTGGCGTTGGGAAAACTGATGACCGGGTTGAAGGTGTAGACGTAGAAAAAGAAGCTACCAGCGCAGATCAGAATCCAGGTAAATATTCTAACAGGTGTGGGAATGGCAAGGGTCTTCACTGGGTACGTCATGTGTGGGTATTTTGGGATGGGATATGGTAAATGGATTCATTATCAACTCGTCGTCAGCAGTTCGCTTAAACCTATCTGCCTAAACACGACACACCCCAACGCCTGCGGGGGCTGATGGCCTCAACTCTACTGAACGCAAACAACGTGCCGATGACCTTTTCACCCTTGTTCGTGTTGGGTGGCCCGTTCATGTGTGGTTTCCATTTCCGGGTTTCGGGCGACAATTTGAACGCCCCATCAGGCCGGTTTTTTACGTTACTTTTTGGGTTTCATGTGACACCAGAAGCGCCGGAGTTGAGTAGGTTTTACGTCCATTTTTCCGTTCCGGTGATAAGCCGTAACCTCGTCAGGTAGGTTGACAAGTTAAGCAGATCGTGGCCGACAAATTGACCGTTTGATAAAGCGAGTTGATAATATCGATTTTGCATTGTTGATTTACTCCGCGTGGGATGGCTCCGGCGACAGCACCCGATTCCCAACGCCACCCAATAGCCTAACCCGCTTTGAGTGACTCAAACAGATATAGAAAAAAGCATGCGTTCTGTCGTTCCGGCGACAGCTTACACGTCTCTTAACACGGCATTTTTAAGTTCATTGGCTGGGTTCCGTGTGACAAAGTGAACGTTCCGACAGATTGGATTTTCCAGTCAGTATCCAGGCGTTTTGTAAGAAAACCCTGTATATCCGACTAGCCGCTGTTTTGTTTTAGGAAAAAGCACATAATAAAATACGAAAAAAACACCCTATCAATTATTCAACCATATGTTTAGCTTTGGCGGTGTTAGTGAACTTTCATGTAAGTATGGTAAGGTTTTAATGAATTTCAAATTTGGTAGAAATTAAAAACAGGGAAGCCGAAAACTGTACAGAGTAGGCATAATTGTAAAAACTGTAAAAAATGAAAATGCAAGCTAATGCCAAAAAACCAGTAATTTTCAGTTGGCAAGTAACTGAAATCAGACCCATTAAAACCTCAGCAGAGTTTAAAGAATGGGAAAAGCAAATGCAAGAGAATGTTGGCCTTAAATTCGACTCAGGTTCTTTTGCTATGGCTGCCGGGACCACATCATGTTGCCCGAATGCTGACGACTGTGATATGGCTCAACAGTAGTGTAATCAGTAGATTAGGCTATTTAAATATGAATAGCCTAATCTACATTTAAAAACAAGAAATAGTATGATTGCTATATTCACTATTAAAGACGATTTACACGCTTTAGTCGTACAAAAGGAAATCCAGCGACGAGGAGTAACGTGTTATATTATAGAGGTCGATCAAATGTGGAACAAAAACTTAATTAATATTGACTTTTTTCAATCTTCCGAATTTTACTTATCAGACAATAAGGGGCTTACAGTATATATTGAGGAGTTACACACAATATGGTGGAGACGTTCAGTTAGAGGTCAATTGTTCAATTCATCAGAATTAGAAGATGAATACAAAGGATTTGTTAATAATGAATTTGAAGCATCATTATTTGGTTTACTTCATTCGAAATTTAAAGGCAAATGGATATCTCATCCATTCAGTACCACGTTAGCCTCAAATAAAATTATACAAACTCAACTGGCTTTACATGCAGGTTTTACATTACCTAAAACCTTATTTAGTCAGGATGGTGAAAAGATTACAAAATTTATAAAAACAAATAGTTTTGAAGTGATTATTAAACCTGTATACGGAAGCACCAAAACACCTCTATATACTCAAAAAATTGATAAATTAGACTTGCCAGATTGTGAACATTTCAATGTTTGTCCAGCAATATATCAAGAATTTGTACCCGGCACTACACATCTTAGAATTAATGTATTTGGAGATAAAATATACCCATTTATGATACACACAAAGGATTTAGATTGGAGACAAGATATCACAAATCCAATTTCATTTGTCGAAGTTGACTCTTCTTTGGAAAAAGAATTAAAGAGTTTACTTAGTGTAATGGATTTACAAATGGGAATATTTGATTTTAAAGTAAATGACGTAGACAAGAAACTGTACTTTTTTGAAGTTAACCCACAAGGAAATTTCTTGTTTTTAGAGGGTGTTACTAAATACCCTTTAACGGAAAAATTTGCCGATTTTATAATAGGTTAGACTTTGCGGTCACGGTGTTGTAGATCATAACTTATTGAAGTAATTTTCGCTCCACGTGGGGTTGGTCTCTGGCGACAGGCAGCACTCCCGATAGCCGAGCTTAACAAGGCTCGGTACAAGAGGTTGAAGTGCATTGGTTAGCTTCGTTTGTCGGCATAGAAATCGGAAGTGAGTTGGTGGTTCGCTCCGCGTGGGTGGCTTTCCGGGCGACAGGTTGCTCGCCCCCGAAGGACAGGCTTTCAGCCCAACCTTCCATGTGTGTAAATGTCTCGCTACGCTCGTCATCACACATGGGGGCGTTGGGTGCCGCTTTGCACTCCGGCAGCTTCCTATCAGAGGTAACACGCCCCCGCAACGCCAACCAACGATTCTAATCTACTCGTCGCTTTAACAAGTCGTATATATCCTTGCGTGGTCCAACAGCAACAATCGTAACGATGATTACATCATCTTCGATTGTGTAAACAACCCGATAATCGCTACTTCGAAGCCGAAATAGTTTGTCATAGCCTTTGAGTTGCTTGATGTTACCCGAGCGAGGGGACTCCCCTAACCGGCTAATCGCTTTGAGAAGCTGCTGTTGGATCTTCTTGGGCAGCTTGAGCAGATCCTCTAAGGCAGCCTCATCATACTCAATACGGTACACACTGTTCATGTAAGTGTCGATCTTAGATTCCTTGCTCAGAGTCCCAATCGAGCCCTCACTTCGTCAGTAGAGTACCGCTTACTTTCTTTAGCTAATCGAGCTGTGGCTAGTTCGCCATCAAGCTTGTCTTCTAATTGCTGATAGAACTCGTAGTCTTCAAAGGAGATGACGGCAGCTACGTTTTTGCCAGAGCGTGTAATGATGGTAGCCTCCTTGCCAAAAGCTGCTTTGCTGACGATCTCCGAAAAGTTCTTGCGCGCATCTTGCGTGCTGCTAACTGACTGTGCCATGATCTTTGAGAAGTTTGTAAGCTGATAACTTCTAACAAAGGTCGTAAGTTCTGTACAAAGTGTAAAATTTGTACAGAAAGTAAGTGTTCTGTCCACGGTTGATTACTTGTCGCCGGGTACGTGGCACACCAACCGAAACATGCTGTCAAACGGCGATTCACCTGTCACGCGAAACACAAGATGAAAACGCTCATTATCAACTATTTACCCTGTCAGGCGATGCGTGGAATACCCACTTGCATGAACAGGCCACCCAACGCCAACGAGGGCTGATGGGGAGCGTAGCGAGACATTTACACCCCCTGTACGTTGGGCTGAACGCCTGACTTCGGGGGCGAGCAACCTGTCGCCCGACAACCCACCCACGCGGAGCGTAACTAACTGCCCATTAAACGTTTTTAGCCTCTTTTAAACAACTTAAACAGCATTCTAAACCAAATTTTTCTAAGGTTTTGTTGTCAAACCTCTTTTCATTTATGTCGTAGGTCCACTTAATATTTTCCAGAACAAGAGTAATTATCCCATTTGTTAATTCTTTGGAAAGCTGAAATTTAGACTTTAATTTTTCCATTCCATAATTATTGATAAATACATCTGAAAATAATTCTGAAACTTTAGATTTTATTTCCTCATCGCTCTTTGTTAAAAGATGCTTGAACTTAGCCATTATTTTTGTCACCCTGCAAGGAAAATTTCTCTGCCATTCGTGTTTTAGTTTATTTAACTCTCTTTTTGTCTTTTCGTAATCATATGAATGGCTCACTGTTCTAATAGTAGAATTTGGTTGCTCGATTACAAGCAGATTGGAGTTGTTTTCAATCAGACTAATACCATACTTTTTAGGGTATTTAGAATTGAATAGAGCGATAATCGTATTTTTGTCAATTTCTTTACTTCTAAATCTATCCCCGAATTTATTAGAGTTGAACCATTCTCTAAATTCCTGGACGGCTTCATTTCCAATGCTTTTGATTTCATCAGGTATGTTAAAGTCCAAATAATCCTTTGTTATCAGTTTGCAAGACGAAGATAAATGGTATTTCATTTTTCCTCCCTTATCGAATACATAACTCTTCGTATCTTCTTTTTCAGGAATCTCGTTGTAATATTCTACCGCAAAAGTTTCTTCATCATCCAAAAGCATCTTGTACTTAAACAAATATTCTACTTCACGCTTGTTCAGAATGGAAAATATCTCTGGATCATCATATATGTGTTCTAAAAACATCTCCAAGGAAACATCAACATTAATTTCTAATTTTTGACTCAGTTGACTGAGATTATATTTTGTCAAAAATGCCATAACGTGATAGTTCTTTTCGAGTTGCCCAACTGGAGAGTTTGCACTGTCGGACGTAACCCGCCCAACGAACCAAAGCCAGACGTGCGGGGCGTTTACCCTATCGCCAGGTACGTGGCACACAAACCAAAACGCTACCTATCGGGGCGGTTGGCCTGTCAGCCGAGACCCGGAAATGGAAGCCCAAACTTGCCCACGCGGGGCGTTCAAACTGTCGCCCGAAAGCTGGAATTTGAAGCACTACTTGGACGGGCCACCCAACAAGTTGTTGTGCGTAAAAATACTTAATAGTAACACGTTAAATGCCCGCGAAATAGTGCTAACCGAACTGGCTTACGGATTAACTTTTTAGGGCACGTGCCTGCACGTGATTAATTGTCTTGCAAGCATACAGATTAAGTCTGTTAAAACCAATTAAACGGACGAAGAAAGTTTAACCGGTCAAGCCCATGACTGAGTGGTTCGAGGATAAAGGGCTACCCAAACTGCCTTTCTTTGGTACTGGCGGTGCAGTATGTTATTTAGCCAGATGGGGCAGCTTGTTACCGGCCCTGGGGGCGTGGGTCGGCTTTGGGGGGCGCAGGTACGTTGTGGGCATCAATGCGGAGGCGGCTTACGTAAAAAACGTCGCGCGGAGGGGTGGCAAAGCCCCGTTCGGCCACGATGCGCTGGTAGCCCGACGTGAGGAAGTAGGGGCCAAACCAGGCGGTCAGCGTTTGGTGGTCGGCCTGGGCTACTTTCTCCTGCGCTGAGCCGGTACCCAGCAGGAGGGGGGGCACGGTGAGCAACACACTGTCGCGCCGGATAACCTCCGCCCGGACTTCGTCTTTCTCGGCGTAGGCCAGCACAAGCCGGTCTTTTTGCGAGGAAATCTGTACTTTCTGAACCAGAAAATCGTCGGTTAACTCTTTAATCGGCAAGCAGTTATCCCAAAGCAGGCTGCCCTGCCTGTCGAATTCGCAGACAAAGGCGTGGGTATACTGGTAGCCCTGGTTGTAGCGGTCGGCGGGGGGGCGCATGGTGTTCATGGGCACCTGCTGAATGCGCCCGCTTTGGGTGCCGCCCGCCAGTGCCCCGCGCCACGTACCGGCCATGTAGGGCGAGGCACTGCCCCGGTATTGGGGGTAGTAAACCTCGGCCAGTAGCTGCAAGCCGTTGGGTGTGGGCAGCAAATCGTGCACCATCAGCCGGTACCGGAACCGGAATTCTTTCCCGTCTTTTTTCTTTAGCTCTACCCGTGCTTTGAGGCGTTCCTGCCGCCGGGGACGCAGGTAATTGAAAAAATTGGTCAGGCTCGAAAAATCAACGTACCGGATGCTGTCGCCGGGGGTTGGTGTGCGGTTGCCCCCCTCGGTGTGCCGGATGCGGGTGAGGTAGATACCCTGCGAATAGGGCATACAATCGGCAGAGTAGTTGCCGACCAAGAGCGATTCGTCGGCACTGATGGGCAGTAGTTTTCCAGAAATCAGGCTGTATTCCGACCCCCCAAACTCAACCGTCCGTAGCGGAATCCCGTCGGGCGAATAGGAGCGGAGCGTAAACTGGCACCGCTTGCTGAGGGTGTGGGTCACGACGTGGATTTCCTCCCGAAACTCGTCTACGTCGATGCTGCCGATTTCTACATTCTTCAAAAACAGCCCCTGGAATACCCGGATGTTTCCGTCGAAAAAAGAGAACCCCAGCACCACGGGCCGCTGCCGGTTGTAGCCCGCCAAATAGGCACGGTTGCCCAGCACCCGGAATTCGCTGATGGTCAGGCTACCGGGCAACAGTCCCTGGTACGTGTCGGTGGTGCCATCGTCGAGGTTGACCCGCAGGATGCTGAATTTGTTGCTGTTGGGTTCTGCCGAGAGGTAAAAAACGGCCTGGTCGTTGACGAAACTGAGCAACGGCACCATTTTTTCGGGGAGGTTGTATTCGGATTTCCAGCGCGTGGTCAGGGCCGTGTCGAGGCGGGTGAACCGGAACAGGTGCGGTTGCCGGGCGGTTTCGCGCTGTGTGTGGTGAATCAGGATGGCCCCCTGTTGACCCAACGGCACCACCCGATGTGCTTCGTCCACGGCCTCGTCGAGCCGGATTTCGAGCCGGGGCGGCGGGGCAGATTGGCACCAGGCCGGGGCAAAACCGAACCAAAAAAGCAGGAGGGTAAGCAACAAACGCATCGGCGGCGGGGGCGCGGAAAGGCCGGTTGCCCCGTTGTCCGAAAGCTACATACGGGCGGCGAATTGCCCAAATCGGCGGGGGGGGGCGATGTTCGGGGGTGGCTTCGCGCTCGGTGGCTTCGCGCGGGTCTGAGACGCAAGTGTTGCGTCTCTACGTGTGACCGACCTGCGTAGAGACGCAACACTTGCGTCTCCACCGAACGCGAAGCCGTACCTGCCCTATCCAATACTTGCGTCTCAGACCCGTGCGAAGCCGTACTACCCTATCTATTCACGCAATTTGCCCTGTTCATCGAAGCTTTCGTAGTTTTGCCACCGGTTGCGCCAACCCGCCCTGCTGTTGCGGGTCAGGTACGTTCCCCGCGCCCCGCCCCACATGGATTTACAGGTAATGTTAAGGTCAGCGATTCAGGAGGCCGTTTTGGCCGTTTTCAACACCACGCCCACCGAGATTACGCTTCAGCCCACCAAGAAAGAATTTCCAGGTACGTATACCTACGTTTTTTTTCCGCTCGTCAAAACCCTCCGGCAGTCGCCCGCCGCCATTGGCGAGGCGTTGGGGCAGTGGTTGTTGGCAAACTCGCCGGTGGTGAGCGGCTTTAACGTGGTGCAGGGGTTTCTGAACATCAGCCTCTCAGACGCTGCCTACGTGCAGGCCCTGAACCAGTTTGCGGCCCCGGCCCCCGAAGCGACCACGGGAGAGGCGGTGCTGGTCGAATTTTCGTCGCCCAACACCAACAAACCGCTACACCTGGGTCATTTGCGCAATATTTTTCTGGGCGATTCCATCAGCCGCATCCTGACCGCCGCCGGGCAGTGCGTCACCAAAGCCTGTCTGGTCAACGACCGGGGTATCCATATCTGTAAATCGATGCTGGCCTACCAGCAGTTTGGGCAGTTGCCCGATGGCACGTTTGATACCCCCGCCAAGTCGGGCCTGAAGGGCGACCACCTGATTGGCAAGTATTACGTTTTGTTCGACAAAGCCTACAAAGCCGAAGTGGCTAACCTGGTGGCGGGCGGCATGACCCCCGAACGGGCCGAAAAACAAGCTCCGCTCATGTTGCAAGCCCAGCAGATGCTGCTCCGCTGGGAGCAGGGCGACGCGGAGACGGTGGCTCTGTGGCACCAACTGAACGCCTGGGTATATGCCGGTTTTGCCGAAACGTATGACCGGGCCGGGATCGAATTCGACAAGACGTATTACGAATCGGATACGTACCTGCTGGGCAAGACGGTGGTGGAGGAGGGATTGCGCACCGGCGTTTTCTACCAAAAAGAAGACAAATCGGTCTGGATTGACCTCACCGCCGACGGGTTGGATCATAAACTGGTGCTGCGCGGCGATGGCACATCGGTCTACATCACGCAGGATTTAGGCACTACCGATTTGAAATTCAACGAGTTCCAGTCCAGCCGGTCTATTTGGGTAGTGGGCAACGAGCAGGATTACCATTTCAAGGTGCTGTTTGCCATCATGGCCCGGCTGGGTCGGCCCTACGCCGGGGGGTGCTACCACCTCAGCTACGGCATGGTCGACTTGCCGAGTGGTAAAATGAAATCGCGCGAGGGCACGGTGGTGGATGCCGACGACCTGATGGCCGACGTGACCGACGTGGCCGCCGCCGCCGCCGAGCAAGCCGCCAAAGGCAAACTGGACGAGTTTTCGGAGGAAGAAAAACAGGATTTGTTCGAGATGATTGGGCTGGGGGCGTTGAAATATTACCTCCTGAAAGTAGACCCGCAGAAGCGCATGACCTTCAACCCCGAAGAGTCGGTGGATGTGCACGGCCACACGGGGCCGTTTATCCAGTATGCCCACGCCCGGATTCGGTCGGTGTTGCGCAAAGCGGCGGAGATGGGCCTAACCCCCGCCGCCCCCGCCCCCGAAGGGGTGCCCCTGCACGAAACCGAGCAGGAACTGATTGTGTTGCTGGGCCAATACCGCCCGCGTGTGCTGGCCGCCGCCACCGACTTTGCCCCGTCTTATGTGGCGCAGTATGCCTATGATTTGGCCAAAGCCTACAATCGCCTTTTTGCCGAGGTCTCGATCCTGTCGGAACCCGACGCGGCCAAAACGCAGCTTCGGCTCACGCTCTCGGCGCGGGTGGGTGAAACCATCCGCGAGAGCATGGGTTTATTAGGTATCAACGTACCAGAGAAAATGTAATCATCCCCAACCTACTTCTTTATGCGTTCGTCCACCAAACTGACTTTGGCCGTTGCCGGGGTCGTTATTCTGCTCACTGCCATGTCTTTTTCGAGATTAATTAAACACGTTTTCAGCGACAAAACAGCCGTGCTGAAGGCCCCCGCCACCATGGAAACCGCCCCCACCCGGTCGTTATACGACTTCACAATGAACGGCCTCGACGGCAAGCCCGTGGCCCTGAGCCAGTATAAAGGCAAAAAAGTGGTGATTCTGAACACCGCGTCTCAGTGTGGTTACACGCCCCAATATGCCGACTGGGAAACGTTTTACAAAGCACACGGCAGCAAAGTGGTGGTGCTGGGTTTTCCGGCCAACAACTTTGCCGGGCAGGAGCCGGGCAGCAGCCAGGAAATTGCGTCGTTCTGCCAAAAAAACTACGGCGTTACCTTTCCTCTTTTCGAGAAAGTAGACGTGGTGGGGGCCAACCAATCGCCGCTGTACAAGTGGCTGACCACCAAGAGCTTGAACGGCTGGAACGAGCAAGCCCCCGGCTGGAATTTCTGCAAATATGTGGTGGACGAGAACGGTAAATTAA
>JAYUKZ010000283.1:0-2645 GCA_043763995.1 Fibrella sp. | reverse complement strand
TGCCCAGACGTTGCAGCAAATCGGCGTGGTGGCTATAAAACCCGTTTAGCATATGAATGGTTAGCTCAATTTCGCCGTAGGTGTCTTTGGTCACTTTCACATGGCGGGTAATGTAGCCGCTGATGGTGCGCATGTCCATCATCATCCACCCCGCCGAGTCCTGGCTGATGCGCGTCATGCGGTCAATCAAGTCCAGAATCAGTTGCCGCCGTTGCGTTAGGGTGCTCTTATTTTCGACCAGTTCGTACTCCAGTTTTTCGGTCAAAAGGGGGTCTTTGCCAATCAGTTTCAGCAGCAGTTTGTCTTTTTCTTTGTCGGCCAGGTACGTGATGGCGCGTTTCAGGTCGGGGCTTAGGGCGGTGGTCATGGGCGGGGCAAACGGGGGGAAACTGGCTCAAGCGGGGGTCTTCTTGATGAGCCGGGCGAAGGTCAGCGACAGGTCGAGCAGAATCATTTTGGCGCGGGCGTTTCGATCCAGGTGATAGGCGGCGGTGTTCAGGTCGACCACCATGTGGCCCACAAGGTCGGGCGCAAGCACCACGCCAAATTTACGCACGAAGGTCATTTCTTCGTCGGGGAGGCGCAGCAGGGTTTCGGCCCCCTGTTGCCACAGAAACAGGTCGCGGCACAGCCGGATGCTGTACTCAAAGAGGTTTTTCTGGCGTTCGCGGGGCAGTTTATCGAACTCGTCGGCCTGTTTCACCAGCCACGCCAGGTCTTGCTGGTAGCACTTGCGCATCCAGTCGGCAAACCATTGGTGTTGGCTGTTGCCCGTCAGGTCGTCGGCCTTCGAGTGGCCCAGTTGCAGAGCCGTGGCCAGGTCGCCATCCGTGAGGTAGGCAATGCGGCGGGCGCGGGTTTCGTCCAGGTTCAGGGTTTGGCGCAGGTACGTTGCCACCTCGGTGTCGGTGAAATTTTGCACCGCCACCCGTTGCGTTCTCGACAAAATGGTGGGCAGCAGTTGGTCGGGTTGGTTGGTTACGAGCAGAAAGAGCGTCTTTTCGGGTGGCTCTTCCAGCACCTTCAGCAGGGCGTTGGCGGCGGTGCTGTTCATGCGTTCGGGTAGCCACACCAGCATCACTTTGTAAGCCCCTTCGTAGGCTTTCAAGGATAGCCGTTGCAGCATATTCCGGGCTTCTTCTGCCGAAATAGCCGCCTGTTTGGCATCACCGTCGGTGGCACCGAGCCAGTCCGTAAGAGTTCGGTAGGGGCTGTTGGTCAGGAACTTACGCCATTCGGGCAGCAGTAGTTCGCTGCTATTTTTACCCTTGATGTTCACCACCGGGTACACCATGTGCAGGTCGGGGTGGACGAGTTTGGCCGTTTTGCTGCACGACCCGCACTGCCCGCACCCATCGGCAAGGGTGGGGTTGGCCAGCCGCGCTTCGCAGTTGACGTAGGTGGTCAGGGCCAGGGCCAGGGCCAGGTTGGCACTGCCGTTGCGCCCGTCCAGCAGCAGGGCGTGGGCCAGGTGGTTGGTCTGCACGGCCCGCACCAGGGTTTGCTTGGTGGTGTCGTGGCCAATAATGTCGGAAAATAGCATCGGGTTGGCTTACCGGCTCACGGCGGGCTGTGGTCTGGCCGTTTTTTTGCGAAAATCACCCTGCGAAAAATGCTTTTCGATCAGGCAATACATCAGAATGAAAAAGTACCGGCTCCCCATCTCTTTAATCTTCAATTTCGACTCGCCGTACTTGCGGTTCGTCCAACTGTTAGGCACCACTTCGTAGGTGTATCCCCGCACCATTGCCTTCAGGGGCAGTTCGACGGTGAGGTTGAAGTGGGGCGAGAGGAAGGGTTTAATGCCCTCCATCGTCTCGCGGCGGTAGAGTTTGAAAGCGTTGGTGGTGTCGTCGTAGCGAATGCCCATCAGCACACGGATAATGAAATTGGCCACCCGGTTAATCACCTTTTTCATGGCCGGGTAGTCTACCACGCGCCCCCCTTTCTGCCACCGCGAGCCAAACACGGCATCGGTACCGCTCTCAATCAGTTTGTGGTAATACCGTACCAAATCTTCGGGGTCGTCGGACATATCGGCCATGAAAACGGCCACACAATCGCCCGTGAAGCGTTCCAGGCCATACCGAACGGCGTAGCCAAAGCCGTTAGGGCCGGGATTGGTGAAGACCACCAGCGTAGGGATTTCGGTCTGCAACGCCTGCAACACGCTCAGAGTATTGTCTTTGGAATTGTCGTTGGTGACGCAGATTTCGTGGTCGATGCCGTGGCCCGCCAGCGTGTGGTACAGGGCACGAAGGGTCTCCGAAATGGATTCCTCTTCGTTGTAGGCCGGAATAACAACACTTAATTTCATGGGGTAAAAAAAAGACAGTCTGATGTATTCTCGGTGTAACCCCCAAACCCCCTGAAGGGGGCTTTTGCTGACGCAAGCGTACCTCTCTCGGAGCAAAAGCCCCCTTCAGGGGGTTAGGGGTTACGCCGAGAACAAAATTTGGCTAATGCTTTGCCTTTATTGAGGTCATGGCAAAGTTACGCCGGTTTCCAATGCGGCGGCACATCGGGCACGGCCTCGCTGATACGGGTTTGCAGGGCAACGGGCAGGGGGCCAAGTTGGGCGGCCAGCAAATTGCTCTGCACCTGCGCCGCCGTTCGCATCCCCGGAATAACGACCGAGAGGGCGG
>JAYUKZ010000282.1:0-39077 GCA_043763995.1 Fibrella sp. | reverse complement strand
ACAGTTTTAAAACGGTGAAAGGTGCTTATGTAAAGCGTGGCGATATCATTGCCACCTGTGGCAACAGCGGACGTTCGCCGGAACCGCATTTGCACATGCAGGTGCAGGCAACACCTTATATCGGTTCCAAAACACTGAACTATCCGTTGGCTTATTTCAAAAGCAGGAAGGACAATGGAACAGCACTCAAAAATTTTGTTGCACCTGTGGAAGGAAATTTTGTAAGCAATCTTACACCCAATGCACAACTGCAGCAGGCGTTTAATTTTCAGCCGGGCTATTGTATGATTGCAAGTGCAGATGGACATAACAATGAAGAATAGGAAACGGTGACAAGTTTTTACAATGAATCGTATTTGTATTGCAGGCAACACAATGCATACGCTTATTTTATTAACAATGGTTCGGTGTTTTATTTCATCAATTATTTTGGCCCGAAGAATACATTGCTGTATGAATTTTATTTGAGTGCTTACACGGTGCTGCTGAGTGCGGACAAGGGCATTGTGCTGAAAGATGATTATCCCATCAATGTGTTTGGCATCAACCCGGCAAAATGGCTGCAGGATTTGCTGGCGCCGTTTTACATTTTTATCAAAATGAAATTTGAAGGCAGTGTGCAGTCTTCTGAAGATTTGCTGAACAGCGGCACGGTGACGTGCAGGGGAAAACAGACTCAACAACTTTTTTGGTGGACGAAAGAAAAGGCTCAGTTTGAAATAACGGTTAACAAAGGACAGGTGCAGTCTTTTACAACCATCAGCGGCAACAAAAAACTACAGGTGACATGCGTGGCAGAAAATTGATAACGATATTGGCAATGATGTTTGCATGCAATGCTGTATTTGCACAGCAAACCATCAGCTATGAAGAAGCCAATGCAAAAAGCTATGCCCTCTACGAAAAAGGAGAATGGAAAGCGCTGCTGCAATACGGCAGGCAATACATGGCACAGTCTCCGGACTTTGTGCTGCTGCGCCTGCGGATGGGCTATGCTGCTTTTATGCTGAACAATTTCAGCGAAGCACTGGCGCAATATGATGCCGTGCTGAAAAAGGATTCTTACAATGAAACAGCACATTACTATAGCTGGCTCTGCAGAAAATATCTCAATCAATCCGAGCTGGCGGATGTACACATGAAATATTTTTCCAAAGAGGCATTGCAAAAAGAAAAGATTCAGAATTTCACCATAACAAAAATTGGAACAGAAGTAAGTTATAAAAGCACACCGCTTACTGCAAGGGGAAATAGCATTTATGCAAGAATGGATTTGCATACAAGATTGCACCGCAATATTAATATGCAGCATGGCTTTGCATTGTACAACCAAACCATTGCAGAACCAAAATTTGCTGCTGTTACCAACAACACAAATATTCCCATCAACCAAAAAGAGTATTACAACAAAACCACCATCAACCTGAACAGGCAATGGCAAATTATTGGCGCCTGTCATTACCTGTACACACCGTTTAACAACTTTACTTACAACAACCACATTGGTCTTGCTGGTGTTAAATACAGCAATTATTATTTCGCCATACAGGCAGATGCTGTTTTGGGAAAAATGACGGACACTGCATTGCAACAGTACAATGCCACGCTTTCATTGTATCCATTGGGCAATCTGAACATCTACAGCTTTTCCACTTCATCTTTGAGAAACAGAAATGGCAAATCAGCTTTCAACTTTAAGCAGGTGATTGGTTTTAAGGCAATGAAATTTTTATGGCTGGAAGGCAATGCCACATTCGGCAGCTTCAGCAATTTTGTGGAGAACGATGCACTGTATTTGTACAACGCCATTGACGCCAACAAAATAAAAGCCGGTGCCACAGCATACATCACCATCACCAGTAAAATCACTGCACAAACCGGTTACACTTTTGAACAAAGGGAACTTTATAAATCCATCAACACATTTAATCAACATTCAATCACAGGAGGTATATCATGCAAATTTTAAGACAGACTATTTTCACCGCCATTATTACATTGCTTTTTATAAACGCCAATGCACAAAACGCCGCCGCTTTGCAAAAAGCATTCAGCGAAAGCTACACACAGGAGTATAATAAGAAATACGCAGAAGCCATTGCCGCCATCGCCAAAGTGAACAGTGATGATAATTATGAAACCAATCTCCGCCTCGGCTGGCTCTATTACAGCAATAAGAATTACACCCAGTCACAAACGCATTATCAAAAGGCTGTTTCGCTGAAACCTTATTCGCTGGAAGCAAAGCTGGGTTTGGTAAAACCATTGTCTGCCCTTGAAAGCTGGGACAAAGTGCTGGAGCAGTACGATGAGATTTTAAAGATTGACGCACAGAACTACACCGCTAATTACTGGGCCGGTGTTATTCTGTACAACAGAAAAAAATACGAAGCCTCCATCAAGCTGTTTGAAAAGCTGGTGAACCTTTACCCGTTTGATTATGACGCCAACCACATGCTGGCATGGAGTTATTTGAACAGCGGAAGAAATAATGATGCAAAGGTTTTGTTTAATAAGGCGCTGCTGATAAAGCCGGGGGATGCGTCTTGTATCAGCGGATTGGCTATGATAAAATAGCGGAACTTTATAGAATGAGAGAGGCGCTAAGAATGTTTGTGATTTTAAAATAAAAAAAGGTTCTGATTTTATTCAGAACCTTGCTCCCCCTGCTGGACTTGAACCAGCGACCCTCTGATTAACAGTCAGATGCTCTAACCGGCTGAGCTATTCGGGAAAGTGCCGGACGAGATAGGTTGCCCCAAATCGTGATGCAAAAGTAGGACTTGCGCCTTATACCCACAAGCCCGGAGCCGAAAAAAGTTAGTCAGATCGTTCGGTGCCGACAGGGGCTGCGGATACTCCAGGTACGTTGCAATGGCCCAACTGCCTGAGTGCTAACTATGCCCGTAGCCTCCGTAGCTATCGGGACGGTTGGCCGGTACGTTGGCCAAAATCAATTCCTTCACCCGCCGGGCATCGCCTTTGGTGAAGTTACTGAGCACAATTTCAGGCCGGGCGCGGGGAATAACCCGGATGGTGGCAAAAAATAACCCATTGTCGATTTCCACGCCCGAAATGTCGGAGTAGAAAACAAAGTTGTCGGTGCCGCCAATGAGTTTTTTGGCCTTGAAAGTCACGCCCTTCTCGTTAAACTCAATCACGTCCTGCCGGATCGGGTCTTTAAAACTGCTGCTGCTGAATCGTTCGTTCATGATTTCTATGATCTGGGAAAACTCATTTTTTGACGTGGACTACTTTTTTGGTCTCGAAAAATTCTTCGTTGAAATAGTCCGACAGCTTGTAAACTTTTCGTTTGTCGGTAATCTCGGCTAGTTCTTCGGTCAGGTCGCCGCCTTTCAGGTAGAGAACCCCGTTCGGGATGTCGTTGTTGCCGCGTTTGGTAATCTTATAACGTACCCAGCCCATAAACGGCTGAAGACGGGTCACGGCGCGGCTCACTACAAAATCGTAGCTTTCCTTCAGTTGTTCCACCCGCACCTGCTCGGCCCGCACGTTGGTCAGCCCCAGCGATTCGGCCACGCCCTGCACCACAGTAATTTTCTTGCCGATACTATCGACCAGGTGAAACTTGGCCAGCGGGAACAAAATAGCCAGCGGAATGCCGGGGAAGCCGCCGCCCGTGCCCACGTCCAGAATGTCGGTGCCGGGCTTAAACTGCACCACTTTGGCAATACCCAGCGAATGAAGCACGTGTTTTTCGTAAAGCGCGTCAATATCCTGCCGGGAAATAACGTTTATCCGGCTGTTCCAATCGCGGTAGAGGGCATCCAGTGCCGCAAATTGCGCCCGTTGGTGCTCGGTGAGGTCGGGGAAATAATTCGTAATAAGCGAAACATCCATAGGGGTGGGCCTATTACCAGCCGGTTTGTTTTTGCCGCCAGGTGAGGCCCATCAGTACCGTAGAAAACCCATAATACAAGGCCAACAGCAGGTCGGCGGCGGGTACGGCGGCGAGGGCCACCAGCCCGCCAAACCGGTGGCTGATGCGCCCCACGATTCCCCAAAACAATAGGACTCGACCCAGAAAAAGGCCCGTGGCCGTCAATAGTAGCGGGTTTTGTAGGGCGGTAGTTTGCTCGCTCGTGTACAGGTACGTGGCGTAGAGGCCCGCTGCCAGGCCCAACACCCAGGTCAGCACATGGGTTGCCGTAAGGAGGCCAAGCCGGAGTTTGTCGGCGGTTTTGTAGTGTTTACCCACCCGCAGGTGCCGGGTTTTTTGCCGCCGCCAGCCCGCCCAGGTGGTTTTGGGGGCCGAAAACGTGAAGGTGTCGGGGTGGAGGGCCACGGCTACGTTTTGGCGGGTAGCGGCCTGGTTCACAAACAAATCATCGTCGCCACCCCAAAGGCGCATATGGCTATAAAAGCCCTTGTGGCGAAAAAAAACCTCGCGCCGGTAGAGCAAATTACGCCCCACACCCATGTAGGCCCGTCCCACCAACGCCATCGACACGTATTGTACGGCGGTGAACAGGGTTTCGGAACGAATCAGGAAGTTGAGCAGACCCGGCTGGCGCGTGTAAGGTGAAATACCCAGAACAATCTCCGTTTGGGGCCGTTGAAGCGGTGCCGCCATGCCCGTGAGCCAGTGGGTAGAGGCGGGGCGGCAATCGGCATCGATGAGCAACACGTTGGGATACAAAGCTTTTTTGAGGGCAATGGTCAGCGCGTATTTTTTTGGAGTCACGTGGGCCGTTACCTGCTCAATTCGGATGAACCGCAGCGTGGGGTAGATCGTCACCAGTTCGTCGAGCAGCACGTCGGTAAGGTCGGTCGAACGGTCATCCATGACCAGAATCTCGAACAGGGGGTAATCTTGCGCCACCAGCAACGGGATCAGGGTCAGCAGGTTATCATGCTCGTTGTTGGCGCACACCACCACTGTCACCCCCTCGATGGGCAGGTTTGGTTCACCCACCGCCGCCACCGTCCGCAAGGCCGTGGGCGTAAAAACGAAAAGCAGAAAACCGATCTGCACCGCGAGCACAAAAATCCAGCAAACCAGTACAGGTATAATCACCAGGCAACGAAAAAGTTAAGGCCAACCACGAACAAGGACGTTTGCGGCCAGGCGGGGGCAAAGATAGAGACAAACAGCGGCATCGTATCTTTGTGAAAATGACCTTTACCCTTCACCACCAAGACGCGGCATCGCAGGCCCGCTCAGGTACGTTAACCACTGACCATGGCCCCGTTCAAACGCCCATTTTCATGCCCGTGGGCACGGCGGGAACGGTAAAAGCCGTGCATCAGCGCGAACTGGAAACCGACATCAACGCCGAAATCATTCTGGGAAATACCTACCATCTCTATCTCCGTCCCGGCCTGGAGGTGTTGGCTCAGGCTGGTGGTCTGCACGGATTTAACGGATGGAAACGGCCCATCCTGACCGATTCGGGCGGGTATCAGGTGTATTCGCTGGCCAACACACGGCAGATCAAAGAGGAGGGCGTAACGTTTAAATCGCACATCGACGGGTCTAAACATACCTTCACGCCCGAAAACGTGATGGACATTCAGCGCACCATCGGGGCCGATATTATCATGGCCTTCGACGAATGTACGCCCTACCCCTGCGACTATGACTACGCCAAACGGTCGATGGAAATGACCCACCGGTGGCTGGGTCGTTGCATCCACCGGTTCGACCAAACCCAGGGCCACTACGGCTACCAACAAACGCTTTTCCCCATTGTGCAGGGTAGCACTTATCCTGATTTGCGGCGGGAATCGGCGGCGGTCATTGCCGATGCCAACCGGCCCGGCAACGCCATCGGGGGCCTGGCCGTGGGTGAACCTGCCGAAGCCATGTATAAGACCATTGATTTGGTAAACGAGATTTTGCCCCGCCACAAACCCCGCTACCTGATGGGCGTGGGTACCCCGGCTAACATTCTGGAAGCCATTGCGTTAGGTGTCGATATGTTCGACTGTGTGATGCCCACCCGCAACGGACGGCACGGGTTGCTGTTCACCACGGAAGGAATCATTAACATGAAAAACGAGAAATGGCGGCGCGATTTCAGCCCCATCGACGCGGGGCTTGGTGGGTACGTCAGCACGTTTTACAGCAAAGCCTACGTGCGCCACCTCTACAAAGCCGACGAGCTATTGGCCGGGCAAATTGGGTCGCTCCAGAACCTGACCCTCTACCTCTGGCTGGTGCGGCAAGCCCGCCAACACATTGAAACCGGCGATTTTTTGCCCTGGAAAAACCAGATGGTGCAACGCCTGATGACCCGCCTCTGACCCGGTTAGAATGGGTAGCCAATGCCAAACACTACGTTCACCGGGTTCACCCCGGAAAACGGGCTTCGCAGTGAAAATTTGTTCAGTATAAACCGTTCGTCCACTACCTCGCCAGTTTCGCTGCTCAGATAGCGGCGGGCGGGGTCGTAGGCTTTCACGGCAAAATCGAAGCGGAGCACGAAAAACGAGAAATCGAGGCGGAGGCCCAGGCCCGTACCCACGGCAAGCTGCTGGTAGAACGTACCTGGCCGAAACACCGAGCCGGGGTTGTTACCGGGGTCGCGCAGGAGCCACACATTACCCGTGTCGATGAAAATAGCCCCGTTCACGTCGGCCACAAACCGGAATAGCCTGGCCCGCAACTCCGCCGACCCTTCGATGAGCACGTCGCCGGGTTGCTCGAACCGGTAATCGAACTGGCCGCTCTGAAGTTGGTCGAACACGGGGACGGTGGCACCCGTGGCGGCAGTGGTGGAACGCGGAAACGACGAGCCAAGTCCCAGCCGCCGGGGTAGCCACGCCCGGACGCTGTTTTGGCCCCCGGCAAAAAATCGTTTTTCGTAGGGAGCCGTTTGGTTATCGCCGTAACCGAACACCACCCCGGCGTTGACCCGGAACGCCAGCAACGTCCGCGCCGCCAGAGGCAGGTAATGGCGGTAGTCGATGTTGGTGCGCAGGTACTTAAAATACTGAAGACCAGTGGTTTTAGTTAACTCCTGAATGGCCCCGCCCGATAGGAAATTCAACGTCGTCCCGCCCGATTCGGCGGTGACGCGCAGAAAATTGGCCCGCCGGTTTTGGCCCAGTACGTTGGTGTTGTAGGTGTAGCCGAAGCTGATGCTGGAAAAAAAAGCGTTCCTGAAACTATTTCGGATGGTGCTGCCCTGCGCCGCCAACTCCTCCAGCGACCGGTCGAACTGCCGCCCCACGGCCGTATTCGGGATGGTGGCCTGGAGGTAGTTTACGTCGGCAATACTGGCGTTGAACTGCTGGGCCTGGTTGCGTTGCCACAGGTACGTCAGGGCCGCCCGCAGGTTGCTCCGGCCATAGTCGGGGCGGTTGGTGGCGGTGAATCCCAGCGAGAGTTGGGTGCGGGGGTTGAGGGTGTTGAACAGAAAGCGCGTTTTGCCGGGAAACAGAATTTGCGGGAACAGCAGGGACGTGGTGAGGCCAAACTCGCGGGAAAACAACACCGAATCGGCGGCGAAACCCAGTTGCGCCTCGAACCCAAACCGGGCGGCAACTTCAAACGTCTCCAGCCCGCCAAACAGGTTGCGCACCCGCAGGGCGGCGTTGGCAAAGGGGCCGGGAAACCCCTGCCCCTGGTAGAGCACCGTCAGGCCCAGCTCGGTCGTGATGTCGTACTTGTCGAGCGGCGTGGCGGTGATAACGGTTTTGAGCCGCCCCCCCGTGGTGTCGGTAAAGTTGACGTTGGCAAACCGGAATTGGTTGAGCAGAAAAAGCTGCCGTTGGGTATCAGCGTAGTCGCGCTGGCGGTAGGGTTGTCCGGGCCGCAGGGCAATTTTGGTGTCTAAAAGACGGGTAGAATAGAGGCCGGGTTCCAGAAAATAGCGGATTCCGTTGCGTTGCGCCGTGTCGAGGGGTATTCTGGTGTCACGGGCCAGGGTCATCTGCACCTCGCCAATGCGGTAGACAGGGTGGCTGGTTTTGCCGGGTGGGTTCAGCACCTGCACCAGCACTTCCAGCGGGCGGCTGAGGGTGTCGCCGCCGGGGCGGGGGCGCAGGGTGTCGTTGACGGCAAACTGGATGTACTGCCGCGAGAACCCGTAGTAGCCGTTGTTGCGCAGCAGGTCTTCCAGCCGCACCCGCTCGGCACTGATGTTGGCCTCGTCGAACCGGTCGCCCACGCGCAGGGTAGTGTTCAGCAACGAGTAGCCCACCAGCGAGTCGATTCGTTTGTCAGCAATATCGTAGGTGATGCCGCGCAGTGTGGCGGGTTTGTTTTCGGCCACCAGGTAGTTGACCCGCACCCGTTTATCGACCAGGGTATCGACGGCGTAGCTGGTTTTCGCACTGAAAAAGCCTTTGTTCTGGAGGAAAAGCTGCATTTTTGCGGCGTTGACTTTTGCGTCTGATTCGGCAAAATAGACCGGTGCTTCACCAAGATTGCGCATTACCCAGTTGCCTTTTTCAATGAAACGCTGTGCCCGGCGAGCCTCCCGGCTGAACTGCCGGTTCAGTTTTTTCAGTGCTTTGGGATCGTTAGCCAGCAGTTGGCTTTTTCGGTCGAAGGCCACCGTAAGCGAGTCCAGTTCGGCCCGTCGCCGGGCTTTTTTGGTTTCATACCGGCCCGACGTACCCAGGTAGAACCAAAGGCCCGGCGTGAAGGGCGTTTGGAGCAGGCGTTTATTGGGTCTCTGGGGAATGAGTGCTTCCAGAGCTTCGGTGCTGATGGTCTGGTTTCCGCGAACGGTCTGGGCGTAAAGAAGATACTGATTTTCAGACCGTTTGGCGGGCGAACAGGCGCACATCCACCCGGCCAACGTACCTAGCAAGAGGCGCAACGCAAGGGTTTTTCGGAGTCGGTCAGGTGGGTTGGCATACCTTAAAGAAAAATTTACTCCATACATCAGGCTCTCAGGAACAGGTATGCTTTCTAAATCAACGGCTCAGTTTGTTCGTTCATTGCACCAAAAAAAATATCGGCAGCAGGAGCAATGTTTTCTGGTTGAAGGGGCCAACAGTGTGCTGGAAGTGCTGCAATCGGCGTTTACGGTCGAATTGCTGCTCACCACCGACACGTTTCGGCAGGAAAACCCCCGGCTTCCGGCCCCGGCAACGTACCAGAGCGAGACCCTTACTGCCGATGAATTGACCCGGCTCGGCACGCTGGAAAGCAACAACGCCGCGCTGGCCGTGGTGCAGATGCGCCCCAATGAACGCCCGCCCCACCAACCCGGCCAATGGACGCTGGTGCTGGACGAAATTCGCGACCCCGGCAACCTGGGCACCATCCTGCGCATTGCCGACTGGTACGGCGTGGCGGCGGTGCTGTGTTCGCCGGGCACCGCCGAGGTCTATAACCCCAAAGTGATTTCGGCCAGCAAAGGCTCGTTTACGCGGGTAAACTGGTGGTACGGCGATCTGGCACCTGTTCTGAGCGAGAGCAATGTACCAGTATTCGGGGCGTTTCTGGACGGGCAAAACGTGCATCAGTGCCAGTTTGGCCCGGCGGGTGGCTATTTGGTATTGGGCAACGAAGCCAACGGCATCGGCCCGTTGGTGGCTCCGCTGGTACGTCACCGCCTCACCATTCCCCGGTTCGGGGCCGCCGAATCGCTCAACGTGGGCGTGGCTACGGCGGTGATTCTGGACAACCTGCGCCGGGAGCAAGCGGGGTGAGCCAGCTATTTTTCGTGGTATTGCTGAATGATTTTGTAGAGGGCTTTCTGCTTTTCCAGTTCGGGGAAAAACTCAAACAGTTGAATGTGGGTATCGTAGTTCAGGGTCAGGGCCGTTTCCAGACTCAGCAGGGCCTCGCGGTAGCTGCCGCCGTAAATCTGGTACACCACTGCCCGGTAATACAGGTCGGCATCCTGCGGCAGTTCGTTCATGCCCAACTGCACAATGCCGTATGCCTTGTCGTAATCGCCCTGATCGAAGGGAATTAGCGACCACATCAGGTACACGTCGGCGTTGTCGGGTTCAATCTCCGACGCTTTTTCAAACGCCTCTACACTGGAGATTACGTTGCCGATTTTGTATTCCGTTTCGGCCAGCACCACGTAGTAGTGGGCATCGTCTTCGTTCAGTTTGATGGCCTTTTGCAGAAACGGCAGGGCTTCGTACCATTTGCCTAACTCGCTCAGGCACACGCCAATACCAAACCAGGCTTCGTCCCAAAGCGGGTCAATTTTGGTGGCTTCGCGGTATTCCCGGATGGCATCGGGCAACTTATCCTGCCGTTCCAGGCTGGCCCCCAGGTGGGTGTAGGTATCGGCGGTGGCTTCTTCGTGAATCAGCGTGAGGCGGTAGGCGGCTTCGGCCTGCTCGAACTGCCCCAGGTTCATGTAGGTGTTGCCCAGATTGAAGTGCGCCGAGGCAAAATCGTCTTTAATCACGATGGCGTAATCATACGCCTCCACAGCCTCATTGTAGCGGTTCAGTTTACTGTACGCAATACCCAAGTTGTACCAGGCGTGGTGCGAATAGGGGTCTTTGTCGATCAGGCCCTCAAAATAGGTCAGGTGTTTTTCCAGCCCGCCGTGGATGTCAAGGCAAAACGAAAGTTCGTAAAACGCACTTTCGTTGTTGGGATTCAGGTCAATGGCTTTTTTGTAATGCGCCACGGCTTCGTCCAGCTTGCCCCAATTTTGGTAGCTCTGGGCCATCTGGAAATACACGTCGTCCTGGTCGTCGGTGCGGTCGAGCATATCGGTCAGCACTTCAATCGACGCTTCAAACTGCCCGGCCATGTTGAGTACCGTACCGCGCATATATTGCACGTCCAGGTCGCCGGGGTTGAACAGCCCGGCCTGGTCCAGTTGGTCCAGGCTTTCGTCGTACCGTTGAAAATTGGCCAGAATCTGCGCCCGGTCCAGCATCAGCTCCAGGGCGTAGGGGAAGTTGGCCAGGCCCGATTCGGCGGCTTTGAAGGCCCGCTCCAGATCGGCCTCGTTGAGGTAATGTTCCACCAGACGTTCGTAAACATCCAGGTCGAAATAAAAATTTTCTTCGCTGGCGATCATCCGCTCAAATCGCTGAATGCTCTCTTTGATGTCGCCGGCCCGTTCGTCAAACTCTTGCTCCATGTAACTGTGTCGATTCACCAACGACCGCCGGGTTGTTCTGAAGGCAAAAAAGGCGGGCGCAAGGTGGGTACAGCACGGGATAGGGGACGCACCAGGGGCGCGATTTATCCGATGTTCTCCTGAAATATACAACCAAAAAACGCAAAGGGCAAGCTACCGGTTCAACTACGCTGGGCGGCCTGCACCTGCGTGGCAATGCGTGCCAACGTCTGGGCCAGGGGACGGTACTGAAAATCAAGCACCTGGCCAATTTTGTTACCGGGGTAGGCGTAGCGGCGGCTGGCTCCCTGCGCCGTTTCGCGGGTGATGAGCGGCGAGGTTCCCGTGAGCCACGACCGCACGGCCTCTACCTGCGCCAGTACCCTGGCCAGCCCCGGCGGCACCCGCACGGTGGGGGGGCGTTTGCCCAGCGCGTGGGCTAGTTGGGTCAGAAAATCGCGGTAGGGCAACGTACCGGCGTTCAGAATGAACCGCTCGCCTGCCACGGGGCTGTGCAACAACCGGCAGGTAGCTTCGGCCACGTCCAGCACGTCTACGTAGTTGATGTCGCCCACGGTGTAGAACCGTTTTTCGTCATACACGTACTTCACCAGTTGGGTGCTGCTGCGGGTCCAGTCGCCTTCGCCCAGCACCACCGACGGGTTCACCATCACCACAGGCAGCCCTTCGGCGTGGCCGCGCCAGACTTCCAGTTCGGCGCGGTATTTGGTCTTGGCGTAGGCCGAATTCAGGGGCGAGTCCTGCCATTTATGGTCTTCATCCAGCACCATGACCGGGGGCGGTGAGCCAGGTACGTGGTTCGGCTCTTTGGCTTCGGGCTTGCCCAGTGCCGCCACCGAGCTGATGTAGGCCAATTTGCGCACGCCCACGGCCAGGCAACTATTCACCACGTTGGCCGTGCCTTCCACGTTGATTTGCTCCATCCGGGCGCGGTCTTTGGGCACAAACGAAACAATGGCGGCGCAGTGAATCACGTCGCAACCGGGCTGCATGGCGGCTTCGAGCGAAAAAATATCCAGCAAATCGCCCTCGTGCCAGGTAAGCAGATGGGCTACGTCAGTAAGCAAGCCGTACCCGTTTTCGGCGCGGTACAGGGCCGATACGGGTTGTCCCAAAGCCAGCATATACCGCACCACGTGCGAGCCGATGAGGCCGGTGGCTCCGGTAACGAGGGTAGTGCCAGGTAGTGATGAGGTCATTCAGCGGTTGGTCAGGTACGTTGGCGGTGGGGCGTGGTCGCGTAAACATAGCAACACTTGCCCATATGCGGGCAGTTCGAGCAACACAACGTACCTGACGCGCCGCCCGGCACACACGTACCCACCGAATTGATTAATTTTGCCAGCAAACACTGAGTAACAGTACACACAATGGCCCTGACAGACAAAGAGCTTGACTATCTGGAACAACAAATTCCTGAATTAGCCGAAATTGCCACGCGCCGGGCCTTTTGGGACACACTCGCCTCTGGAAACAGTGCCGTTGTGTTGGAAGATGGAGCAATTGTTGAAGTAAAGCCCGATGGTACCAGAACAGTCCTGAAAAAGATAGAAAAGCCGCAGCACATCACTCAGCGGCACTTTCTGATTCCCAAAGCATGAGTAAACGGCTACGAATGTTTGCCGGGCCGAATGGTTCAGGAAAAGCACAGTGAAGGCAAGCCCCGAATTGCGCTAACGCTTTTTCCTTCGCGAAGCCTGGTAAGGTTGTACCCGCCAAATTGGCTAATTTTGCACACCCCTAAACCCGGATGCGGAACGGCATCATTGCTTGGTTCTTCGCCGAAAAACTCCCCCTTTGGGGGTTAGGGGGCTACTGCTCATGCTCGAAAATCCACAACGCTATACCGTCACGGCGGCCCTGATCTACGCCAACGGACCTATCCACATCGGGCATTTGGCCGGGTGTTACCTGCCCGCCGACATCTACGTGCGCTACCTGCGCGGCACCGGAAAGGACGTGGCCTTTATCTCCGGCACCGACGAACACGGGGTGCCCATCACCATCAAGGCCAAAAAGGAGGGCATTACGCCGCAGGAGGTGGTCGATAAATATTACGCGCAGATCAAAACCTCGTTCGAGCAGTTTGGTATCTCGTTCGATATTTATTCGCGCACCTCCAGCCCGGTGCATCATGAAACGGCCCAACAGTTCTTTACCACGCTCTACGACAAAGGCTATTTCGACGAAGAAGTGACCGAACAGTATTTCGATGCCGTGGCCAATCAGTTTCTGGCCGACCGGTATATCGTGGGTACGTGTCCGGTTTGCGGCAACCCGGATGCCTACGGTGATCAGTGCGAACGGTGCGGTACGGCCCTCAGCCCCAACGAGTTAATCAACCCGCATTCCACCCTTTCAGGGTCGGCACCGGTAAGGCGGCAAACCAAAAACTGGAACCTGCCGCTGGACCGGATGCAGCCACAGATTGAGGCCTACGTGAACAGCCACCCCGAGTGGAAAACCAACGTGGCGGGCCAATGCCAGTCGTGGTTGAAGGAGGGGTTGCGCCCCCGCGCCATGACCCGCGACCTGGATTGGGGCATTTCGGTACCGCTGCCCGATGCCGAGGGCAAGGTGCTCTACGTCTGGTTCGACGCGCCCATTGGCTACATTTCTATGACCAAAGAGTGGGCTGAACAGCAAGGGCGCGACTGGAATTTGTACTGGAGAAATGACAAGACCAAGCTGGTGCATTTCATTGGCAAAGACAACATCGTGTTCCACTGCATCATTTTCCCCGCCATGCTCATGGCTGAGGGGAGCCTGATTCTGGCCGACAACGTACCTGCCAATGAGTTCATGAACCTGGAGGGCGACAAAATCAGCACGTCGCGGAATTGGGCGGTTTGGCTGCATGAGTATCTGGACGAATTGCCCGGCAAAGAAGACGTGCTGCGGTATGTGCTGGCCGCCAACGCCCCCGAAACCAAGGACTCGGAGTTCACCTGGAAAGATTTCCAGACCCGCAACAACTCCGAACTGGTAGGCATCTTCGGCAATTTCGTCAACCGCGCCGTGGTGCTGACCGAGAAGTTCAACGGGGGGTTGGTGCCTGGTACGTGTGTACCCACCGACGACGCGCAACTGGCTCTGGATCAGACTCTTTTCGATGAACTGGCGCAGTACCCCGACCGCATCGGGCAGGCTATTGAGCAGTACCGGTTCCGTGAGGCGTTGGCCTTGCTGCTGGATGTGGCCCGGCTGGGCAACAAATATTTTGCCGAAACCGAGCCGTGGAAAGTGGTGAAAACCGACCCCATGCGGGCCAACACCGTGTTGCACAACGCCTTGCAGGTGGCGGCGAACCTGGCCATTTTGTGCGAGCCGTTTCTACCCTTTACCGCCCAAAAACTCCACGCCCAACTCGGTCTGACCCAAAAGCTGGACTGGACCAACGCGGGCCGTGCCGATTTGCTGGAGGAAGGCACCCAATTGGCCCCCGCCACGCTGCTCTTCGCCAAACTGGACGATGAGTTTATTCAGATTCAGATCGATAAACTGAACAATACAAAGGCCATGAACGCTACCGAAATTACGTCTACCCCCGCCCCAGGTACGTTGCCCACCGAAACCCCCGAACCGGTGGCGGCACTGCCCGAAAAACACGTACCCGGACGCGGGACCGCTGCGCTGAAAGAGACCATCAGCTACGACGATTTTGCCAAACTCGACATCAGGATTGGCACCATCACCGAGGCCGAGCGGGTGCCCAAAAGCGATAAACTCCTGAAACTCCGGGTAGACGATGGTTTGGGCGGTCGCCAGATTCTGAGCGGCATCGCGAAGCATTTTTCGCCCGAAGAATTGATTGGCAAGCAGGTAACGTTCCTGGCCAATTTGGCCCCGCGCAAGATGATGGGCCACGAATCGGAGGGGATGATTTTGATGGCCGAAGATGCCGACGGTTCCCTGGCCATGCTGCCGCCGAGTAAGCCGGTCTGGAATGGCGGAGGGGTTTCGTAGAAGAAGATTGTTTGTTATTTGTTTTTCGTTTGCGTATCGGGTTCGGCGTATTGCTGACGCGAGAGTAGGGCGGAGGCAAGCCCCGCCCCTACAAGGCAACCGTCAAAAGAATACCCACTGGTTTCAGGGGTCAAATTGTAGGGGCGGGGCTTGCCTCCGCCCTACTCTCGCGTCAGCAATACGCCGATGCGCGAAGCCTACGCCGATAAACCCCTATTCCCCCATCATATTCGTCAACAGTACAAAATCGGCGACGCTGAGTTGCTCGGCGCGTTTGTCCATGAAGGCGTGTGCGGCGGCGGTTTCGGTGATGCCCAGGGGCTTCAGAGCGTTGCGGAGGGTTTTGCGGCGTTGGTTGAACCCCGCTTTCACCACCTGCACAAACTTCCGTTCGCTGCAACCCAGGTCGCTGACGTTGTTGCGGCGGCACCGAATCACGCCCGAATGCACTTTGGGCGGGGGGTTAAACACCTCCGGGCCAACCTTGAATTCGTAGGTGACGGTATACCAGGCTTGTAAAAAAACACTCAGAATACCATAGTCGCGGTTGCCGGGGCCGGAAGCCAGCCGCAGGGCCACTTCGTGCTGCAACATGCCAATCACTTCGGGAACGCGGTCGCGCATGTCGAGCACTTTAAAGAAGATTTGGCTCGAAATATTGTACGGAAAATTACCGATTACGGCAAATGGTTCTTGCGTGTCGCCGTAGAAATCGTCGGGCTTCATTTGCAGAAAATCGCCTTCAATGATGTGGCCTTTCAGTTCAGGTACGTTCTTTTTCAGGTACGTTACTGATTCGGTATCGATCTCCACCACGTCGAGCGTAAACCGCTCATCTTTAAGCAAATACTGCGTCAATACGCCCGTGCCAGGGCCTACTTCAAGCACTTTTTTGTACGGAATACCATCCAGACCGGCGTGGCCGCTAAGCAGTTCGGCAATGCGGACAGACACGCTCATGTCGGTGAGGAAGTGCTGACCGAGGTGTTTTTTGGGCCGAACAAACTGGGCGTTGCGGTTCTCGTTATAGCGGGGCGGTTTCATGGGCGGGGCTGGATAACCGGTCACTGCCGGGTCAGGTACGTGACGAAGATACGGCCCATAGAACGGGCGGGGCGGTTTTGGCAAAAAAACACCGGGCCTGTGGCAGGCCCGGTGTTTTTGAATTCGATAAAAAATGCTTGAAAACAAGCCGGGTTACGCCACTTGAATTTGGGTAACGGCGGGCGTTGGCTCGGCCATTTTGGGCAACTCAATCCGCAAAATACCGTCAGTATACGCGGCTTGAATGGCTTCGATGTTCACCGTTTTGGGCAACCGGAAGCTGCGCTCAAACGCTGGTACGTCGAACTCGTGGTGTACGTACTTGGCGGCGGCTGGCTCTGTGGTGTCAGGCTTGTTGATGGCAAGCGTCAGGACGTGCTGCACCACGTTGAGGGTGAAATCTTCTTTTTTCACGCCGGGAATGGCTACCTCTATGACAAAAGCGGCTTCGGTTTCTTTCACATTTACCGCCGGGCCGTTGGCTACGGCTTTGGTGTAGCGGCTAATTTGGGGGCGCAACCCGTAGGCGGGGCTGAAAAACGTGTCGAACAGGGCGGGAATCGATTGGGTACGTGCTAAGGTGTTCATTGGGTTGTTTGGTTGGTTTGCTGCTCGTCGTGAGCAGGACAAACAGGTTGTTACAAGGAACGTACCAGGAGAAAAATTCGGACTAAATGACAGCTTATGATTGATTTAAACAAATTTTTATGCCATAATGACTGATTTTATGTAAATTTTCAACTGACAAGTTAGTTCAGACAGTGCCATGACCAAACCTTAATTTGTTAAGCCCCCCGCCATTCCCTAGCTTTATTGACCGTAATATGGTTTATACCGTTCACCTTAACCGCCTCACTCATGACTCGATTTCTTGGATTCAATGGCTTGCTGCTCCTCGTCCTGGCCCTGGCAACGCCCGTTTTTGCCCAGCAAACCGCCGTTGATTATTTCGACAGTGGCATCACCAAAAGCCGCACCGGCGACTTTACGGGTGCGCTGCAAGCCTTTGGCATGGCCATCACCATGAACCCCGACAACGCCCCCAGCTATTACAACCGGGGCCTGGCCAAAGCCAACCTGAAAGACCACCGGGGGGCCATTATGGACTATGACCGCGCCATTGACCTGAACCCCAAAGATGCCCTTGCCTACCTGAGCCGGGGCGTGAGCAAAAGCAAACAGGAAGACCACCGCTCGGCCCTGCTCGATTTTGGCCGGGCCATTGAACTCAGCCCCGAAGACCCGCAGGCGTACTACAACCGGGGTGTGAGCCGCACCCGCCTCGACCAACACCGGGGTGCCCTCCAGGATTTTAACCGCACGCTCGAACTGGAACCCGCCAACCAGGCCGCGCTGTATTCGCGGGGGTTGACCAAACAAACGCTGGAAGAATATTCGGGAAGCCTGGCCGATTTCGCCCGCCTCATTGAGTTGAACCCCAAAAAAGCGCAGCCCTACGCCGCCAGGGGGGCTTCGCGCGTGGAACTGGCCGACTACACCGGGGCCATTGCCGATCTCAACAAGGCCATTGAACTCAACCTCAACGATGCCGAATCGTTCCTGAACCGGGGGTTTGCCAAAGGTAAACTGGACGATTTTAAAGCGGCCAACCTCGATTATGACCGGGCCATCGCCCTCGACGGGTCGAGCTTCCGGGGGTATTACGGGCGGGGCTTTTGCCGCAGCAAACTGGGCGACCAAAAAGCTGCCGTGCAGGATTTTAACCAGGCCATTGACCTCAACAACGCCAACGCTGATACCCGTACCTCGTTCAACGGGCGGATTAGCCGGGCGGTGCTCGATAACCTCAGAAACGTGGTGCAGGAGCGCAACAAACTCAACGAACTCTCGCCCGAACGGTCGGAAGCGTATTTTAGCCGGGCCATGAGCAAGAGCAAACAGGGCGATGCCAAAGCCGCCATTGCCGATCTGAACCGCGCCATTGAACTAAACCCCACCTATGCCGAAGCCTATTTTACGCGGGGGATGGTGAAATCGGCCCAAAACGATCAGCGCGGGGCGGTGTTGGACTGCAACAGTGCCATAAAACTAAACCCCCGTTACGCCGAAGCCTTCTATGTGCGCGGCATCATCCGCCACGGCCTGGGCGACGAAAACGGCGGCTGCATCGATCTGTCCAAATCGGGCGAACTGGGCTATACCCCGTCCTATAAAGTCATCAGCGATTATTGTAACTAGCCCCAGGTACGTAGTGTGTTAACCCCCCAAACGTCGCCCAATCAGACCGATTCGAGCGGGCGGCGGGCTTTTGGGGGGCGGGGCGCGTCGGTGAAGCGGAGCAGCATCCGTTCTTTCAGCCGTTGCCAGCGTTCGTACAGTTTCGACTCTCGAATGAAATCCCAGGGAGCTTTTCGGTCCGGTTTTTTCTGCTCGTCGGGTTCAAAAAGCATCCCGGTGCAGAGGCAATGTTTGCGCTCGGTGCGGGTCAGAATGTCGTAGTTGACGCACGTTTGGCACCCCTTCCAGAAGGCTTCGTCGGCGGGTAACTGGCTCAGGGTCACGGGTTGGTAGCCCAGGTCGCTGTTTATTTTCATCACGGCCAGGCTGGTCGTCAGGCCAATAATGCGAGCATCGGGGTATTTCGTCCGCGACAGTTCGAACGCCATTTGTTTAATGCGCGTGGCAATGCCGCTTTTGCGGTGGGCAGGGTGAACAATCAGGCCGGAGTTGGCCACAAACCGCCCATGATCCCAGGTTTCGACGTAACAAAAGCCCACCCAATCGCCGGTAACGGTCTGGGCCACGATGGCTTTGCCTTCGTTTATTTTCTGAATCAGATACAACGGCGACCGTTTGGCAATGCCCGTGCCCCTGGCTTTGGCACTGTTTTCCATTTCTCGGCAAATGGTGTCGGCCAGGCCCAGGTGTACCGCCGTGGCCACCTGGACAATGTATTGGTCATTAACGAGTTCGTGCGTGATCATCGTCATTTTTTGAACGCCCGGCCCTGGGGATCGGCGGCCTCAAACGGAGACGTTTTTTATCCGAAAAGGATGAGTGAGAGAAGAGAACGGAGCGGGTTCGCGCAAAAAAACCGGTCTGTGCACCGTATTAACGCAAAACAACCCGAATGGTTCGGGCCGGGGCTGGTTTTGGCCCGCCTCAAAGCGTAAGCCGGAAGGTACTGCCCGCCCCCACCTGCGTACTGACCGTGAGTTGCCCGCCCATCTGTTGCATCAGTTGCCGCGACAGGCTCAGCCCGATGCCGGAGCCGTTTTTTTTGGTCGTAAAAAACGGGATAAAAATCTGCTCTAGGGCTTCGGGTTCAATGCCCGGCCCGTTGTCGGCCACATCAATCAGAACTCGGTTGCCCTCTGCCGCCGCAATCAGGCGCACAGCGGGGCCGGGGGCGCGTTCCAGGGCCTGGGTGGCGTTTTTAAGCAGGTTCAGCAAAATCATCTCCAACTGCGTTTCGTCGGCCAGCGCCTGTAGCGGCGCATCGGGCCAATGGGTAGTGAGGGCGATGCCTTGCTGCTCGAAATCGGGACGTACCAGAGCCACTACCCGGTGCAACAGAGGTTGCACCGCCACCTGAGCCAACCGGGGGGGAGGTATGGTGGTAAACGACCGGTAGGCATCCACAAACCGCATAATGCCCTCGCTGCGTTGGGCAATGGTACTCAGGGCCGCGCCTAAATCGGCCACGGCCTCGTGTACCAGACCCGCGTTGGCCAGCACCGGCAACGTACCTGAAGTCGGCACGTTTGGCGCGGGCAAATTGGCAATGATGTCGTGGGTCAGAATGGCTTGCATGGTGCCCGTGAGCGACACCAGCGGCGTGACCGAGTTCATGATCTCGTGCCGGAGCACTTTGGTTAGGTTTTGCCAGGCATCTACCTCTTTCTGTTGCAACTCGGACTTGATGTTCTGGAGCGACACCAGCGTGATGAGCCGCCCCCGCAGCCGCACTTCGGTGGTGCGGATGGCCAGGTCGTTGCCGCCCGCCGTGGTGTACGAAAACGCGGCTTGCCGGGTGGCGGCGGCAAAACGGGTGGCCAGGTCGGGGTGCTGGGCCACGAGGTCGGTGAGTTGGCGGAGGCGGTAGGTATCCAGTAGCCGCAACGCCGCTTGGTTCACCAGTTCTACCTGCCCCGTTGCGTCATAGGCCAGCAGCCCCACGCTTACGTGCTGCACAATGGTGTTGAGGTACTGGAGGTTGGCTTCTTTTTCGGCCCGCGCCTGCCTGAACGCCTCCAGCACAGCGTTGAATTGCTGGTTCAACTGCGAGAAAGACGTACCCAGTTTGCTGTCGGTGTTGAAACTGATGGCAAAATCCGAGTACCGCACCGATTCCAGAAAGTAGGTCAGCTTGCGGTTGACACCCGTCACGTAGCGGTACAGGTTCACGGCCACCGACACGAGCACCAGCCCCACCAATACCAGCCACGGAACGGGCCGTTGGCCTAAAGCCAGGTACGTTGCCAGCCCCGCCCCGCCACACAGCGCGGCCATGCGCCAGCCGATTCCCCACGCAAAACGGTTCATGGGTGCAGGGGTCTACAGGCCATATTTTTCCATGCGGCGGTATAATGCCTGCCGCGAAAGGCCCAGTTCGCGGGCCACGTCGGTGATGTTGCCCGCGTGTTTTTGCATCGCCTGTTGAATCAGTCGCCGTTCCATTTCGTCGAGTTGCAGGGTGCTGTTGCCCGGCAGTGCGCCGCCGCTTTGCACGGCCATTGGTGAGGTGCCGAAGAAAAAATCGTCGGGCGTGAGTACATTGCCCCGCGCCAAAATCACGGCCCGCTCCAGGGCGTGTTGCAACTCCCGGATGTTTCCCGGCCAGGCGTAGGCCATCAGATGACTGAGCAGCTCGGGGCTGATCTGGCCCACGGGGCGGTTGTACTGCTTGCGGTAACGGCGCAAAAAATGCTCGGCCAGCGGGCCAATGTCGTCGGGGCGTTGGCGGAGGGGGGGCAGGTGAATTTCGATGGTGTTGATTCGATAAAGTAAATCTTGCCGAAAGGTGCGCTCCTGTACGCGGGTGCCAAGCGGGGCGTTGGTGGCGCAAAGGAGCCGCACATCAACCGGGCGGGGTTTGTTGCTGCCCACCCGCGTTACCTCGCGTTGCTGCAACACCGTGAGCAGGCGGGCTTGCTGGGCCAGGCCCACATTGCCAATTTCGTCCAGAAAAATGGTGCCGCCCTGCGCCTCCTCAAACCGCCCGGCTCGGTCGTCGCGGGCATCGGTGAAAGCCCCTTTCACATGACCGAAGAGTTCGCTCTCGAACAGGCTGTCGGGCAGGGCACCCAGGTCTGCGGCCACAAAAGGTTTGTCGTGGCGGAGCGAGAGACGATGTATTTCGCGGGCCAACACATCTTTTCCGGTGCCGTTCTCGCCCGAAATCAGAATGTTAGCTTCCGTGGGGGCCACCCGCTCCACGGTGTCCATGATCTGGCGCATGGCCGCGCTGTGGGCAATGAACGCGCTGGGGGCATTTTTTTTGGGCGGCAACGTACCTGGCGCGGCGTTTTTGCCGGCAATAGCGGTACCAATAACTTCCAGCAGTTTTTGGTTCTCCCAGGGTTTCAGCACAAAATCAACGGCCCCGGCTTTTATGGCCCGCACGGCCATTTCCACGTCGCCATAGGCCGTGAAGAGCACCACCCGCGCCGTGGGGTCGAGGTCCAGAATCCGGTCGAGCCAATCGAAACCCTCCTTGCCCGAACTCACATCGCGCGTGAAATTCATGTCGAGCAGAATGGCATCGTAGCGGGTGCTGCCCAGCAAAAAAGGCAGTTTATCAGGGTTTTTTTCGATGTCTACCTGACCAATGTGCCGTTTCAGCAGCAACCGGGCCGCCAGCAGCACGTCGGGGTCGTCGTCAACAATGAGAAGTTTGGCCGTTTGCATGGTACAAAGATAGCGCGGGGTGGCAAGGTGTTGCTTACGCGGGCTGAGACGTACCTGTTGCAGGCGCGGCTGAGACGCAACGATGCGTCTCTACTATCTTTGCTGTTTCGTTCATCGTTCTATGCACCCTACCTCCCCTGCCGTTGCGGCAAAAACCGGCCAGCCAACCGGCCTGTATGTTCTTTTTTTTACCGAAATGTGGGAGCGGTTCAGCTACTACGGTATGCGGGCCATCCTGCTGCTGTTTCTGATCGACAATGTGCGGGGCGGGCTGGGCCTGACCGAGGCCGAAGGAGCCGCCATCTACGGCATCTACACCTCGTCGGTTTACCTGCTCTCCTTGCCAGGCGGCTGGGTGGCCGATAACCTGCTGGGCCAACGCCGGGCCATCTGGTTTGGCGGCATCATCATCATGCTGGGGCACATCATCCTGGCCGTCCCCGCCAGTACGTCGCTGTTCTACCTGGGGCTGGTGGTGGTGTCTATCGGTACGGGGCTGTTAAAACCCAACATCAGCACGCTGGTGGGCGAACTCTACCCCGAAGGCGGTGCCCGGCGCGATGCGGCGTTTTCCATTTTTTATATGGGCATCAACCTCGGCTCACTGTTGGGCATCACCATTGTGGGCTACCTGGGGCAACGGGTGGGCTGGCACTACGGCTTTGGTGCCGCCGCCGTAGGCATGGGCCTGGGGCTAATCACGTTCCGGTTGCTGGGCCAAAAACACCTCGGCCATGTGGGCAATGCAGCACGAGCCGCAGGTACGTTAGCGGGAGCCACAGACCGTACTAATAACCGGCCAATCCTGATTTTTCTGGCGGCAGTGGTATTGCTAGTGGCAACGCTGCACCTCACCCACGTGCTGGACCTGACCACCGCCACGGGCCTGGCGCAGGCCATGGGCACACTCATTTCGATGGTGGCCCTGGGCTATTTCGGGTTCATTATGCTGGCGGGGGGCCTTACCGCCGCTGAAAAAAAGCGCGTTACGGTCATTTTCGTCTTCTTTCTGGCCGCCGCCGTCTATTGGGCCGGGAATGAACAGCAAGGCTCGTCGCTCCAGATTTTTGCCGAACGCTACACCGACCTCAACTTCGGGGGGTTCAGCCTGCCGTCCAGTTGGTTTCAGAACCTCAACCCCGCCTTTATTCTGTCGCTCTCGCCGGTGTTGGCAGGGTTGTGGTTGTTTTTGGCCAACCGCAACATCAGTTACGCCGCCCCGGCCAAAATGGCCACCAGTTTGCTGTTGTTGGGGCTGGCCTACGCCGTGATGGTAGTAGCCGCCAACGTGGCCCTGACCGGCACCCGCACCTCGCCTCTCTACCTCACGCTAACGTACCTGTTCTTCACCCTGGGCGAGTTGTTTGTTAGCCCCGTGGGGCTGAGTGCCGTGAGCAAACTGGCCCCCAAACGCTACGCCAGCCAACTGATGGGTATCTGGTTCATCGGCTCGTCGTTGGGCAACCTCATTGCGGGGCTGTTTGCGGGGGGTTTCGACGAAAAAAACGTGGCCCAAATGCCCGCCCTTTTTCAGAGCGTGGCCGTGTTCAGCGTGGGCGCGGGGCTGGTGTTGCTGGTGTTTAGCCGCCCCCTGAAACGCTGGATGGGCGGCATGGCCTGAGCCGGGGGCCAATAAGAATCCCGGCCAAACGGGCACACAACGTACCGGTCTGGTCGGGATAGTTACTCCTGTTAGGAACGTACCTACGCCGGGAGGAAGTGGGTGCCGATCTGGATGAAGTCGAGCAGTTTGGGGAACACCGTCAGGCCCTTTGCCGACAGGCGGTACTCGACCCTGGGGGGTACTTCGTTGTACGACTGTTTTTCCAATACGCCCAACTGAACTAATGCTTTCAATTCCTGAATCAACACTTTTTCACTCACGTCGGGAAGCAATCGTCTTAGTTCGCTGTAACGCCGGGTTTTTTTGCCCAAATGGAGCAAAATCAGCAACCGCCATTTTCCGCAAATAACCTCTAAGGCTTTCTTGGCAATCTGCCGATCCTGGTCGGCAATTAACTCTGATTGTTCTTTTTCGATCATTTTAATCACACTGTTACAGACATTTATGTACGCAACAAACTGAATTGTAAGTAATTACACTTATTCGCAAAAATATAGGGTGTTACTTAAATCTAACTCTTTAAACGGCAAAACGGCGATAATAAGTGATTAAAATAATTATAATGTCCACTTATACAAGATTCCGATTACTAAAAAGACCCTTTTATCAAAAAACCTATGGGCGTAATAGAACAAAGATACAGTAATAAAAAATACTCTATTTACTCTACGAATTTTATCTTCTTTAGTAACCAAAATTTACTGCTCAATTTTTGTGTTATCGAATTTGGGATTGTGGATCGGTGCGCCGATGCACAATCCACAATCCCAAATCGTATAACCTAAATGCCGTTGACCGCCCCCCGAACTATTGTTGTCCTGGCTGGCCCTACCGCCGTGGGGAAAACGGAACTGGCCATCCAGCTGGCGGGGCAACTGGGCGCGGTCATTGTCTCGGCAGACTCCCGGCAGCTCTACCGCGAGCTGACCATTGGCACGGCTAAACCCTCGGCTACTGAACTGGGCACGGTGCCGCACTATTTCATAAACTCCCACTCCATCACGGCCCCCATCAGTGCCGGGCAGTACGAGCGTGAGGCATTGGCCCTGTTCGAGACGCTGTTTCAGACCCACCAGACCATTTTACTCACCGGTGGCACGGGCCTCTACATCAACGCCGTGCTGCGCGGGCTAGATGAAATGCCCCAAAGCAACGCCGTGCTCCGGCAACAGCTCCAGCAGGAGTTTAACCAAACGGGCATTGCGCCCCTCCAGGCCCGGCTCCTGACCCTCGACCCCGCCTACGCCGTTTTGGCCGATATGCACAACACGCAGCGGGTCATGCGGGCGTTGGAGGTCTGCATCACCACCGGCAAACCCTACTCCTGGTTTCGGCGGCAGCGGCCCATCGACCGGCCCTTTAACACCATTTTGCTCAGTCTTGACCGACCGCGTCTTGACCTCTACGCCCGCATTGACCAGCGCGTTGACCAAATGCTGGCCAACGGGCTGGTAGACGAAGCGCGGGGGCTGCTGCCCTACCGCCACACCACCCCCCTCCAGACGGTGGGCTACAAAGAGGTGTTTCCCTACCTGGACGGCACCTGCACCCATGCCGATATGATTGAGTTACTGAAACAAAATACCCGCCGCTACGCCAAACGACAACTGACCTGGTTTCGGCACCAAAACCAGTTTACCTGGTTCACCCCCGACCAGGAAGCCGAGATGCTGACCCTGATTCGGCAGCAGTTGTAGGCACCGCCCGCTACCCCTACCGCACCACCAGCCGAATCACCAACCGTTGACCTGCTTGCCGCTGCACCTCCACCAGATAGACCCCCGCCGGGTAGCCCGCTACCGCTAAAGGAACCTCATTAACGCGGGAAAGCGACTGTGTCTGCAAGACATCGCCCCGGCTGCCGAGCACCCGCAACTGCCCCGAAACCGGTTCGGATAAATGCAGCGTAGTACTGCCCTGCGCCGGGTTGGGCCACAACCGCGCCTCAACGACCGGGTCGGCCACCGAAAGCAGCATAGACGTGGTGCCGCCCACCACCGCTGTTGGTGAATTGGTTCTATCCCCGAAGGCCGTAAGCCGGTAGGTATATAACGTATTGGCTTTCAGCCCTATATCCGTGAAATTGGTTTGCTCTGCGGTGAGCCGCACCGGGGCCTGGTACGTGCCCGCGTCCTGTTCGCGGCGTTCCAGCCAATACTCCGTAGCCCCCGCCACCACCGACCACGATACGGCTATTGACCCAAACGAAACCGGGTCTACGCGCAGCACCGGCAAGGCCAACAACGCGGGCAGCGTGGCCCCGGCCTCGGCCACGGGCGATTCTGTCAGATTGCCCACAGCCCGGATTCGATAGGTATACGTCTGCCCCGGCAACAAATTAGTATCGCTCAAACTGAGGGCGGCGGGGCCAAACGTACCCAGCCGTTGATACGTACCTGCCGGGCTTTTCCGATCCAGTTCGTAGGTCGTTGCCCCCGCCACGGGCTGCCAACTCACGCGCAAAGCATTGGCATACACCACCGTAAGGCTCAACACGGGTGCCGCCAAAAGAGTCGGTGTACTGACTTCGGCTACCGCCCAGGCCGAGGGTGTGGCCTGTTGGGGCGTGGCTCCTTCGGCACGAAGGCGGTAGGTGTAGACCATGCCGGGGGCCACGGGCTGATCCAGATAGTTCCGCGCCACCGCATCGAGCGTGACCACGGGGGTAAACGCCGATGCAGGGTCGGCGCGGCGTTCCAACACGTACCTAACCGCCCCCGAAACGGCCGCCCAACTCAGCCGGACGCTGGTAGCGTAGGTGGCCGTGGCCGTCAGCACGGGCGTTGCCAGCACGGGCACGGGCGGCGGCGGCGGAAGAGGTGGCACTACCACTATGGGCGGTGGTGGGGTGGGTGGCGGTACCACCACCACCACGGGAGGCTCTACCACGGGCGGGGGCACGTCGGCGGGGGGAGCGGTGAGGGAGAAATTCAAGAAACTCAGGGCACGCATCCCCCGTTTGTTTGCCAAATACGGGCCAGTATACAAATACGGTACACCTTTGAGCGGCAGGTACGTTAAGGTAGTCGCGTTGGAAGGGGCTTTCAGCGTCAGCACAACCCGGTTGCCCGTGGCCCGCCCCGCCCGAACCAGCCCCGCCTGCCCGTCGAGGTAAAAATAGTCGCTCAATTGGCGACCCTCCACGTCGGCGGGCCAAACCAGCGTTTGCCCGGCTTTGACCGAAATGGTCAGCTCGTCGCGGGCGGCGGTGCTGAACCAGGCTTTCTCGATGTTGGGCGAATCGATGTTGTCCGTATCGGTATCGGCGTAAAAATCGCGGCCAGCCAGGCGAGCCAGTTCAATGCCGGTCTGGGAATAACCCTCCTGCGTGTAGTGCAGCCCGTCGAACCCCGCCGTACCTACTGTAGCCAGCACCTGCACGTCGGGGTACGTTGTGGCCAGGGCGCGTTGGGCTTCACGCACCTTCGGGGCGGCGGCAACACCGGCTTCGATCAGGTCAATTTGGCAGACATAGTGTTGCCGTATAGAGGGTACATCCGTTTTGAGGTTGGCGTAAAACTGCGCGAAATAGCCACCCCAGTTGTTACCTTCACCGTAGGCTTCCGACTCTCCCTGCCTGTATATCAAGGCTTTAACGCTCCCGTCCAGGCCCGATTTTCGCAACCGGTACAGCATCCGTCCGTAGCGGTTGGTGGGGTCGGCGGGGTTGTTGGCGGTACGTTGGGCAAAATGCAGCATCATCGACCAGTGCGCTGCCGCGTTGATGAGGCAGGTGGGAATGCCGTATTTGTCGAGAATGTATTGTTGAAAGGCGAAACCAGTGGCCCCCACGTTCTGGTCGGGGGCAGTTTGGTTGGCCAGTGCCCAAAGCGTGTCGGCGGGGTTGCCCGCGTCGGTGCCGAACATACCGCTGTTTTTGCCGAAGGTGCGGCAGAACTCGTTCGTGCGGGTGTCGCTGAAATAGGCCGACGCGTTCGACTGCCCGGCCATGACGTAAACATCGCCCGCCACCACGCCCGTGGGGTTGGCCACCAGCACCGAATCGGTGTCTTTTACCAAATAAACGGCAAAATCATAACTGGCTTTTTCGGCCCGAATCAGCACCGGAACCGCCGCGAACGTACCTGTGCCGCCCGCATACTGAACCGGAACGCGCTGGTAGGCAAATGAATTTTTGTTCCGAAACACCCGCACCGAAGCGTATTGCCAGCCGGGTTGACTCACGCGCCCCGCCACGGGCACGGCGGCCTGGTTTTGGGCATCGCGGGCATAAAGCTGGTAGGTCTGCGGCAATTTATCGAACAGCACACCCGTGTTCCCCTGCGAAAAGCCGGGCAAGACCGTTACCAGAAAGAGACCCAGAACATGGGCCAGCCGACCCTGAACCGTATACGTTTTTCCCATTGTGGCGTGTGCGAACCGCTGCTGTCATGGGAGAAAACACGAACCTCTTTCACCCAGCCAACGTACCTACGCGGTTCAAACACGCCCCGATTTGCTCCTGCCGCCAATTCCTATCCAGCGGCCCCATAGCCCCCGGTTCAGGCCACTCAAGCCCGGTAGGCCAACATGCCCCCGGTCAGGTTGCGCACGTTGGTGAAGCCGTTTTCGTCTAAAATCTGCCGGGCCATGGCACTGCGCTTACCCGACCGGCAATGCACAATGATTTCTTCCTGCTGCAAACCGTCCAGTTCGTCGAGGCGGTACGGAAGTTCGCCCAGCGGAATGAGGGTACCGCCCAGGTTATCGGCGGCATATTCGTCGGGTTCGCGCACGTCGATCAGGTGCGGGGTCTCGCCGCCGTCGAGGCGGTCGCGGAGTTCTTGAACGGAAATATCCATGATTTTTTTGCTTTGAGAAAGAGACCGAAACCGGGTGTTTCGGGCCGCAATACTACTCCGGGCGGGGGTGTTTTGCAAACCAACCCGGCCATTGGGCGGGTGCATCTGGCAAATCTTGCCTATTTTTCGGAATGAAAGTCAACTTCCTCCTGCTACTTTTTCTCTTCTGCTTCTCTCCACTAATGGGCCAACGCCTTCGGTACGTACCTACGCAACCCATGCCGGGGCAGGTGCTCTCGTTTACCTACACGCCCGGCCCGCTGTTGGCCAACCAACCCAGCGTTCAGGCGGTGAGCGTTCGGTACAACAACCCCCTGAGTATGCGCGTGAGCCAGCCCGCTGTGGCCACCGCCGTGCGGCAGGGAGCCGACTGGACGGGCGACATAATTCTGCCAAAAACCAACGTAGCCGGGCTGGTGCTGGTGTTTCAGAGCCAAACCAACCCCACCCTCACCGACCATAACAACGGGCATTTTTACCCCGTCTTTCTCCACGATTCCTCTGGTCGAATGATGCCCCATGCGCTGGGCGGGCAAGCGTCGGTGCTGACCCGAACGGCCTTTCCGTATGCCCTGAAACTGAAACCCGACTGGACGTGGGCCGTGGCGCAGTATGAACGCGAACTGGCCGCGTTTCCGGCCAACCGCCCCCAATATTGGGCCGATGTGGTGGCGGCGCAGATTCGGCAGAACAACCCCGGTGCTAAAAACGCCGCCCTCGCCCGCATCGATACGTACCTGAAAAGCCACCCCCCCACCCCCGACGACCTCACCAACGCCGCCCGCCTCTACACCCAACTCAACGAACCCGCCCTGGCCACCGCCACCCTGGGCCGCATTAAAACCGTGAACCCCACCGGGGCCGAAGCCCAGAAATACCGCGCCGAAACCGTGCGGGCCGAGACCGATCTGGGCAGAAAAATCAGCAGCTACGCCTCCTTTACCCAAACGTTTCCGGCTTCGCCCTACCGGCCCATGCTGGTCAGTTCGGTGGCCGAAGCGTATTTCACGGCCAATAACTACCCCGCCCTGGTCGAGTTTCTGGCCCGCCAACGCCTAGCCGATACCGATGCCGCGCTGCTCCAGAGCATGGCCCGCCAACTCACCGACGAAAGGCGCGGCCAACCCCAAGCCCTCTGGCTGGCCAACCGCGCCCTTGCCGCCCTGTTGCAACAGCCCGCGCCTAAAACTAGGGCCGATGTCCGCGCTGCCCAACTCCGCACCTACCGCACCACGCTGGGGTTGGCCCAGGCCCAAAACAACCAACCCGTCCCCGCCCTGAGCACCCTCAAACAAGCCGTGGCGGGCGTGGCGGACACCATCACCGACCCCCGTACTAACGAGCAACTCTGGCTGGCGGCCCTGGCCACGGCCCGCGCCGACTCGGCCCTGCCCTACCTTGAGGGCGTGATTCGGGTGGGCCGGGGAACGCCCCGCCTTCGGGAAAGTTTGCGGCAGTGGCAAACCCAACGGCTGGGCAGCACCGCCCGCGCCGACACGTACCTGGCCGGGCTGGAAGCCAACTACCGCGCCCTGCGCCTGGCCCAACTCCGGGCCACATTTGTAGACGAACCCGCCCCCAACTTCACCCTTACCACCCTCGACGGAGCTACGGTGTCGTTGGCCGCGCTACGCGGAAAAGTGGTCGTGCTCGATTTTTGGGCCACCTGGTGCGGGCCGTGTGTGGCTTCGTTTCCCGCCATGCGGCAAGCGCAAAACCGGTATAAAAACAATTCGGACGTAAAATTTTTGTTTATAAACACCCGCGAAGGTGGCCCCGTGAGCCGGGTACGTGCCTTTATCGACAAGCAACCCTACACCGGCACCGTTCCGCTCGACGTGTCGAAACGGGTTTCGGAAGCCTACGGCGTGGCGGGGTTGCCCACCAAACTCATTATCGACCCCCGTGGGCGGGTGCGCTACCGAAGCCTGGGTTACAACAACAACGCCGAAGCCACCGCCAACGAAATCAGCCTCGTCATCGACGCGCTGCGCTGAAGGCCGCGCCGTACCTTTGGCCCCATGATCCAGCAAGTTGTTGTCATTACCGGTGCCTCGTCGGGCATTGGGGAAGCGTTGGCTTTTGCCTTCGGAAAAAATGGTGCCGCCATTGTGTTTTGTGGCCGAAAAGAAGCCGCCCTCCGCCAAACCGCCCAGGCCCTCACGGCGGCGGGCATTGCCAACCTGCCCGTGGTGGCCGACGTGAGCCTGGAAGCCGATATGCAACGCCTGATGGCCGAAGCCGTGGCCCGGTTTAGCCGAATCGACGTGCTGATCAACAACGCCGGTATCACCATGCGGGCCATGTTTCTGGAGGCCGACCCCAACGTGCTGCGGCAGGTGATGGACATCAACTTCATGGGCACCGTCTACGCCACGCGCTACGCCCTGCCCCACATTTTGCAGACCAAAGGCTCGGTGGTGGGCATCTCGTCCATTGCCGGTTTTCGGGGCCTCCCCGTCCGAACGGGCTATTCAGCCTCCAAATTTGCCATGAACGGGTTTCTGGAAGCCCTCCGCACCGAACTGCTCCACAGCGGCGTTCACGTGCTCACGGCCTGCCCCGGTTTCACGGCCTCCAACATCCGCTTTGCCGCCATCGACGGGCAGGGCCAAACCACCGGCGAAACCGTGCGCGACGAAAGCCAGATGATGACCGCCGACGAATGCGCGGGTCATATTTTCAGGGCCGTGCGCAACCGCCGCCGCCAACTGGTGCTCACCACCCAGGGCAAACTGATTGTTTTTCTGAACAAATGGCTCCCCGCCCTCACCGACCGGCTGGTGTTCAACGCGCTGGCGAAGGAGAAAGATTCGCCGTTGAAGCGGGGGTAGTTGGCGTAGCCCGGGTCTCGGCGTACCCCTGCCTCGGCGTAGCCCCCCGCCCTGAAGGGGACCTTGCTTGCGCGAAAGCCCACTCGGGCGCAAGCAAGGCCCCCTTCAGGGCGGGGGGCTACGCCGAGGTAGGGGTACACTAACACACCCCCCTCATTTTTGCAACTTTGTTGCAGCAACAAACTGTTCCAGGTACGTTGTCGTTGCTGTCGTACCATGTCTGTTGCCCCTCGTTCGTCCTTTCTTTTTGTTTTCTGGTTTCTGGCCCTGAGTATGGTCGGGTTTTGGGCACCCGTCCGGGCGCAAACCTGCCCCGATTCGCTGGTGGGGCAGGTACGGGGGCTGGTTGCCGGGGGCGAAGGGGTGCCTTTGGCGGGGGCCACGGTGGTTGTTCGGGAAACCAAAAAAGGCACGAACACCAACGCCACCGGGCGGTTTGGGCTGGCGGGTCTCTGCCCCGGCACCTACACGCTCGATGTTCGGTATCAGGGTTACACGCCCCTGGTACGTACCGTGCAGCTTCCCGGCCCGGCTCTGCCCGCGCTGATGCTGACCCCTTCGAGCGTGGATCTGGACGAAATTCACGTGACCGAACACCGCTCGGAGGCACAGCAATTGTTGCAGGTGCAAGACCAACTGACGGGTGCCGCCCTGGAAGCCACGCGGGGGCAAAGCCTGGGCGAAAGCCTGAAAAACATCACCGGCCTGTATTCCATCCAGACCGGACCAACGCTGTCCAAACCCGTCATTCACGGGCTATATAGCAACCGGATCATCACGCTTAACAACGGTATCCGGCAGGAAGACCAGCAGTGGGGTAGCGAACACGCCCCCCAAATTGACCCGTTTGTGGCCCGGCGCATCACGGTCATCAAAGGCGCGGCCAGCATCCGCTACGGCTCCGATGCCATTGGCGGCGTTATTTTGGTTGAACCCGATGCCATGCCCACCCGCCCCGGCCTGCGCGGCGACCTCACCCTGGCCGGGGCCACCAACGGGCGCATGGGCGTGGTGTCTGGTACGTTGGAAGGGGCCTTCAGTAAACGCCTTTCGGGCCTGAGCTGGCGGGTGCAGGGCACGCTGAAACAAAGCGGCTACGCCCGTGCGCCCGGCTACTTTCTGGAAAACACCAGCTACCGCGAAGGCAGCTACGCGGGCGACCTCCACTACGACGGCAAAAAATGGGGTATAGAACTGTATATCAGCCGGTTCACGGCCAACGTGGGGCTGTTTACGGGCGCACAGGTGGGCAGCCTGGCCGACCTCTACGCCGCCCTTGCCCGGCCCCAGCCCCTGCGGCAACCGGGCTTTTCGTATGCCCTCAACCGCCCCTACCAAGACTTGGCCCACACGCTGGTGAAGCTACGCGCCTACTGGGAACACGCCCGGCTAGGTACGTTCACAACCACGTTGGCGCAGCAACACAACCGCCGCGACGAGTTCGATTTTCTGTCGTTCAGCCGCATCGCCACCCCCGAATTATCCCTGCAACTCAGCACCACCACCGCCGATCTGGTTTGGGAGCAACGGCCCCGCACCACGGCGGGCGGCGGGCGGTGGCTGAACAGCGCGGGCCTCAACGGCATTGGTCAGGCCAATATCCGGCAGTACCTATTCCTGATTCCCAACTACGAAACCTACGGCCTGGGTGCGTTCACCATTCAGCGGTACGCCAAAAACCAGTGGGTGGCCGAGGTCGGTTTGCGGTACGATTACCGTTGGCTTCGGGCCTATTTTCTGGACGAACCCACCAACCGCGTCACGGCCCAAACCCATCAGTGGCGCAACACCAACGCTTCGGCGGGGGTAGCCTGGCAGGTACGTTCCGACCTGTTGCTCACGGCCAACCTCAGCACGGCCTGGCGGGCACCCAACGTATCGGATTTGTATTCCAACGGGCTGCATCAGAGTGCCGTGGCCTACGAGCGCGGCAACCCCAACCTGAAACCAGAGCAAGCCTACAACGGAAATCTGGCCGTGGCCTACGCCCGTAACCAGTTTCGGGCCGAACTGGGAGTTTATAACAACCTGATTACCAACTACATCTACCTCCGGCCCGATTCGTTGCCCATTGTCCGGCAGCGGGGGGCGTTTCCGGCCTATAGCTACACCCAACTCGATGCCGTGTTTCGGGGGCTGGATATTACGCTTTCGTACACCTTTAAGAATCGCCTGAGCCTCACCAGCAAAACGTCCCTTTTGTCGGCTTCGGAAGCCAAAACGGGCCGCTACCTGGTGCTCATTCCGCCCAACCGAACCGATAATTCGGTGCGCTACACGCTGGGTACGTGGAAAAAAGCGACCGACGTGTACCTGAGCGTCAGCGGGTTGTATGTGGCCCGGCAAACGCAGAGTCCGGCGGTGAGCCAACGCCTGGAATCGGGCCAACTGATCTTCACCGGCGATTTTAGCCCGCCCCCGCCCGCCTATTTTCTGGTCAATGCCGAATTAGGGTTCGCCCTACCCGTGGCGGGCCACCCCTGGCGGGTTGTGCTCACGGGCACCAACCTGGCCAACACCGACTACCGCGACTACCTGAACCGGTTTCGCTACTTCGCCGACGAGCCGGGCCGTACCATCAGCCTCCGCATCCGCGTACCCATAGGCGGCGGGCGCGTGGCTCCCTGACCACCGCCCCATACGTACCTGGCTCAACACGCGCTTGCAGTTGGGCACGGCGTTAGCCTTATCTTGCACCTATGACCCTGTTTTTGTGGCTGTTGGCCACCGCCTACGCCCTGCTTACCCTCACGCTCTGGTGGTCGTGGCAGGGGTTGCCCCGGCCTGTTTTTGACGGAACCCCGCCCCAAACGTACCTGACGGTGGTAATTCCGGTCAGGAACGAAGCGCAGCACTTGCCCCTGCTTTTGGCCGACCTGGATCAGCAAACGTATCGCCATTTCGAGGTCATTGTGGCCGACGATGCTTCTACCGATGCTACCGCCCAACTGGCCACGGCCCACGCCCAAACTGCCCCCTACCCCCTTCGGGTACTTACCCTGACCGACGACCCCGCCGTGGCTTCCCCCAAAAAAAGAGCCATTGCCCAAAGCATCGCCCTGGCCACCGGTACGTTGATTGTCACCACCGACGGCGACTGCCGGGTGGGGCCGCGCTGGCTCGAAACACTGGCCCGGTTTCAGCACCAAACCGGGGCGCAACTCATCAGCGGGCCGGTGGCGTTCACAACCAACGGGTCGGTGTTTGGGTCATTGCAAACGGTGGAGTTTGCCAGTCTGATTGGAGCCGGTGCCGCTACGCTGGCGTTGGGCCACCCCACCATGTGCAACGGAGCTAATTTATGTTACCAGAAAGCGGCGTTCGGGGCCGTAAATGGCTTTGCGGGCATAGACCACGTGGCCTCCGGCGACGACGAACTGCTGATGCACAAGCTGGCGGCGCAGTTTCCGGGCGGGGTGCGGTTTTTGAAAAGCCGGGAGGCCCTGGTGCAGACCGCCGCCCACGGCTCATGGGAGGCGTTTTACCAGCAGCGCAAACGCTGGGCGGGCAAGTGGCGGGCCTACACCTCGTTGTTTCCAACGGTGCTGGCGGTGGCCATATTTTTGTGTAACCTTGCACCGTTGGTGGCCGTTGGCTTGGGGCTGGCGGGGAAACTTTCGGTTGGTACGGCACTAGGCGTAGTAGGGCTGAAACTGGTGCCCGAATGGCTGTTTTTAGGCGCGGTGCTGGGGTTTCTTGACAAACCAAACGCCCGCTGGTGGATACCGGCCACGCAGGTAGTATACCCGTTCTACGTGGTCTTTTTCGGCCTGGCCGCGCAACGTCCCGGCATCCGATGGAAAGGGCGCAAACTGAACTGAATTTATTGTGGATTTTACTGTGCGTAACCCCCAAACCCGCATCGGCGGACCGCCCTGAAGGGGGCCAAAAGCTGACGCAACCGTACCTCTTTCGGAGCAAAAGCCCCCTTCAGGGCGGTCCGCCGATGCGGGTTTGGGGGTTACGCCGAAGCAAATCCAAAATCCCAAACCCTACTCTTATGGCCCTCTTCCTCCATAAATCGAATTTCATCTTCCGAACCCTCTACCCCGATTTTTGGTGGCGGATAGACCCCGACCCGGCCAACCCCACCATCTACCTCACCTTCGACGACGGGCCGATTCCCGGCGTGACTGATTTTGTGCTGAACCTGCTGGAAGAATACGCCGCACAGGCCACGTTTTTCTGCATCGGCGACAACGTGAGCAAGCACCGGGACGAGTATTACAAGATCATTGAGGCGGGCCATGTCATTGGTAATCATACGTTTAACCACCTCAACGGCTGGAAAACCCACGACGACGTATACTGGGCCAACATCCGCAAATGTCAACGGCAACTGGGCCTCAACACGCCCCTGTTTCGTCCGCCTTACGGGCGAATAAAAAAAAGCCAGGCGGCAGGCATTCAGCCCGACCACACGGTAGTGATGTGGGACGTGCTCAGCGGCGATTTCGACCCCACGCTGGCCCGCGAAACGGTGCTCCAAAAAAGCATCGAATACACCGAACCCGGCTCCATTGTGGTTTTCCACGACAGCCTGAAAGCTTGGCCGCACCTGCGCTACGTGTTGCCCCGCTACCTGGCCGAGTTTGCCGCGCAGGGCTACCAGTTTCGGGCGTTGCCCGTGGCCCTGCCCCCCACGCCCCTGCCAACTCGCCCACTGTTCCATGCCTGAACACCCCTTTGTGTCGGTGTTGGTAGCGGCCCGCAACGAAGCCCACAACCTTCCCCACTGCCTGGAATCATTGGCCAGCCTGGACTACCCCGCCGCCCGGTTCGAGGTACTCATCGGCAACGACCACTCTACCGACGAAACCGGGCCGATTGCGCGTGAATTTTGCCTGGAACACGCTAATTTTCAAGTAGTTGACATCGAAACTCAACTCCCTAACCTGAACGGGAAAGCCAACGTGCTGGCCCAACTGGCCGACCGGGCAACGGGCGATTTTTTGTTTATCACCGATGCCGACGTGCGGCTACCACGTACCTGGCTCACGGGGTTGCTGGCGCAGTTTGGCCCGCAAACCGGCATCGTGACGGGCACCACGCTGGTGCAGGGGCGCGGGCTGTGGGCGCGGCTTCAGGCCATCGACTGGCTGCTGGCCTTCGGGCTGATTCACCTCGGCACCCGGCTGAAGTGGCCCCTCACGGGGTCGGGCAACAACATGGCGGTGCGGCGGGTGGCCTACGAGGCGGTGGGCGGTTTCCGGGGGGTGCCTTTTTCGGTGGTGGAAGACTACACACTTTTTCAGGCCGTGGTGGGCCGGGGCTACGGGTTTGGGCACGCGCTTGGCACCGCCGTACTGGCCCAAACGCTGCCCGCGCCTACCCTGGCAATGTACCTGCAACAGCGCAAACGCTGGATGCGCGGGGCCTTTTCGTTACCACTGCCCCTGCTGGTCGGGGTGGTGTTTCAGTACCTGCTGGTGCCGGTTCTGTTGATGTTATCGCTGGCTTCGCCCCGGCTTGCGCTGGCCATTTATGTTGCTAAGCTGATGTTTCAGAGCACGTTACTTGGCTGGGTGCTGCACCGAACGCGGCAAGGCCACCGCTGGTTCGATGCGCTGCTGTTCGAGCCGTATCAGGTAATTATGGGCGTAGTGCAGATGCTCTACTACTGGCTGCCGGTGCCCATCCGCTGGAAAGGACGTACCTATCGCTAACCCCGACTTTTGGCCGTTCCTTTGCACCCATGACCTTCATCGACACCCACGCCCACCTCTACGACGGTAAATTCGCCCCCGGCCCCGGCCCGGAAATTGCCCTACCCGATACGGCCCACCAGATGCTGCAACGCGCCTTTGCCGCAGGCATTACCGAAATCTGGATGCCCAACTGCGCCGCCGAAACCGTGCCCGGTATGCTGGCCCTGGCGGCGCAATTCCCCGGCCAATGCCTGCCCATGATGGGCCTGCACCCTACCTACGTGACCGAAACGGTTGAGCAGGAACTGGCCCACGCAGAGGCCCGGCTGAACCAGCAGACGTACCTGGCCGTGGGCGAAATTGGGCTGGATTTTTATTGGGACATGACCCACGTTTCGGCGCAGTTTATGGCCCTGGAAACGCAGCTTCGGTGGGCGGCCCAACGGCAGCTATTCGTCTCGCTCCACACCCGCTCCGGCCACAACCGCCTGGCCATGACCGAAACCCTGAATTTGCTGGAAAAACTCGCCCTGCCGGGCCTGAGAGGCATTTTTCATTGTTTCGTAGGTACGTTACCCGAAGCCCAACGCGCCATCGAGATGGGGTTTTTGCTGGGCATTGGCGGGGTGGTTACGTTCAAAAAATCGGGTCTGGAGCAGGTGCTGCCCGTGCTGGGGCTGGAAAACCTGGTGCTGGAAACCGATGCCCCCTACCTGGCTCCGGTGCCGTTTCGGGGCAAACGCAACGAACCCGCCTACCTCCCCCACATTGCCGCCCGCCTGGCCGAACTGACCAACACTACTGTAGCTGAAGTAGCGCAGGTAACGACGGATAATGCGTTGAGAATTAAAAATTAAAAATTAAGATGGCCTACTTCGTCGCCTCCAGTACACACTTTAGGCTCCCACCCTTGATTTTTAATTCTTAATTCTTAATTGATATGCTCCACCTCAACAAAACCCCAAACCCCGCCGGCTCGGTGCTGGTTATTTACACCGGCGGCACACTGGGCATGGTTTACGAACGAAAAACGGGCGAACTGATCCCGGTTAATTTTGGGCAGGTACTGGAAAAAGTACCAGAAATTGCCCGGCTCGATTTTGATGTGTCGCTCATCACGCTCGACCCCGTGATTGATTCGTCGGACATGAAACCGGCGGTGTGGGTACGGCTGGCCCAAACCATTGAGGCTCAGTACGATGAATTTGATAGTTTCGTTATTTTGCACGGCACCGATACGATGGCCTACACGGCTTCGGCCCTGAGTTTTATGTTCACAAACCTGGGCAAACCCGTTATTCTGACCGGGGCGCAGTTGCCCATTGGCGTGGCCCGCTCCGATGCCCGCGAAAACCTGCTCACGGCTCTGGAAATTGCCGCCGACCGGCAGGATGGCCGCCCCGCCGTGCCCGAAGTGTGCATCTATTTCAACTCGCTGCTGCTTCGCGGAAATCGCGCCAAAAAACGGGAGAGCGTCCATTTCAACGCCTTTCATTCTGAAAATTACCCTCACCTGGCTATGGCCGGGGTGCAAATAGACTATAATCGGCCCTTTATTGCCCGGCAGGACACGGCGTTGCCCTTCAGTATCCAGACCGCCCTGGACGACCGGGTGGCCATTCTGAAAGTTTTTCCGGGCATAACCCAGGCCGTAGTCGAGGCCATTCTTCAGATTCCCGACCTGCGGGGCGTGGTTTTGGAAACCTTCGGGGCGGGCAACGTACCGACCGATGCGTGGTTTGCCCGCGCCCTGCAAACGGTCATTGGCCGGGGCATGGTGGTGGTCAATATTTCGCAGTGCGAGGGGGGGCGGGTCACGCAGGGCCAGTACCAGACCAGCACCCGCCTCAAACAAATTGGCGTAACAAGCGGTGCCGACATGACCACCGAAGCCGCCATCACCAAGCTAATGATTTTGCTGGGGCAGGAAACCGATACGGACGTGATTGCCCGGCAACTGGCGCACCCGATGCGGGGTGAGATGAGCCGTTGACCGGTCCTTATGGGCAGTTCACCGGTCATTTCCGGCACCTCACCCATTCACGTACTTCTACGTAATGAACTGATTTTCCGAACCGTTACCTTGCCGTATGAAGTACAAACTACTCCTTCTCGACGACCATCAGGTGGTGCTGGAAAGCCTGGCAAACCTGCTGATGACGATCAACGATTTTGAGGTCGTGGGCACGGCCAACACGGCAGTTTCGTTGCTGAGGATGCTCGACCATACCCCCGCCGACGTGCTGATT
>JAYUKZ010000281.1:0-2661 GCA_043763995.1 Fibrella sp. | reverse complement strand
TTCTGCTCATATAAATTGGCTTTATTGACCAAAGGTATGGATAGTTTTACCCCAGATAACTGCCAATACTGACCATGTCGGCGAAGACACCGGAGGCTGTTACCTCGGCCCCCGCGCCGGGGCCTTTAATGACCAACGGGCGTTCTTTGTAGCGTTCGGTGGTAAACGAAATGATGTTATCGGCCCCGGTAAGTTGGTAGAAGGGGTGCTCCGGCCCCACGCCGCGCAGGCCAATAATGGCTTTGCCGTGCTCAAACGTGGCAATCATGCGGAGCTTCTCGCCCCGTGCCGATGCCGCGTTTAGCAGGGTTTCAAAGTAGGCGTTTTCGGCCAGGAGCGAATCGAAAAAGGCGGGGATGGTGGGTGCGGCGAGGCAGGCGGGGGGCAGCAGGGTTTCCACCGTCACGTCGTCGGGTTCGAGGGGGAAACCGGCCTCACGGGCCAGAATCAATATTTTTCGGGCCACATCCTGCCCGCTTAGATCGTCGCGCGGGTCGGGTTCGGTGTAGCCCTTCGCTTTAGCTTCGCGCACCACGTCTACGAACGACGTACCGGGCGCAAAGGTGTTGAAGATGAACGACAACGTACCTGACAGGATGGCCTCGATTTTCAGAAACCGGTCGCCGGAGGTGAGCAGGCCCTGGAGCGTGTTGATGATGGGCAAACCCGCCCCCACGTTGGTTTCGTACAAAAATTTTACGCCCCGGTTCAGGGCCGTGCGCTGCAACCGCCGGTACTCGGCGTAGGGGCCGGAGTTAGCTACTTTGTTGGGCGTAACCACCGAAATGTTGGCATCCAGTAGGGCCTCGTAATGCTGCACGATGTCTCTGTCGGACGTGCAATCGATGAAGACCGAATTGGGGAGGTTGTAGGATTTTATCTTATCAAAAAACGCTGGTAATGAGGTTGTTACGCCTTCTAGTTGCTGGAGGTCGTGCCAGTGGTTGAGGTCGAGGCCGTTAGGGCTGAAGACCATTTTCTTAGTGTTCGATAAGCCCACCACCGAAATTTTTAGCAGTTTTTCTTGCCGCAGGTACGTTGCTTGGGCGTTAATCTGCCGCAACAACGCCTGGCCAATCAGCCCGGTGCCTACCATGAATACGTTCAGCACCCGCGCTTCCGACTGGAAAAACACGTTATGCAGCGCGTTGAGGGCTTTGGAGAGGTTGTTTTTCGTGATGACCACCGAGATGTTGATTTCCGACGACCCCTGCGCCACAGCCACAATGTTAACCCCGTTTTTGCCCAGCACCGAAAACAATTTGCCCGCAATGCCGCTCGATTTACGCATCCCCTCGCCCACGGTGGCAATGATGCTTAGGTCGCGTTCCATGCTGATGTTATCGATGTGGCCGCTGGCCAGATCGGAGGCAAATTCGGTATCCAGAATGGCCTTCACGCGGTTGGCTCCCTTGGGGTCGATGGCAAAGCAGATGGAATGTTCGGACGAGGCCTGGGAGATGAGAATGACGCTGATTTTGTGCTGCGCCAAAATGCCGAACAACTTGGCCGACACCCCCGCCACGCCAATCATGCCCGACCCCTGCACGTTGACCAGGGCAATGTCGTCGATGCTCGAAATGCCGGTGATGGTATACTGACGGCGGTCGGCGGTGCGGCTCACCAACGTACCTGGGTGCCCGGCGTTAAACGTGTTGAGCACCCGGATGGGGATGTTGCGGGCAAAGGCAGGTTGTAGGCTTGGCGGGTAGATGACTTTGGCACCGAAATGGCTCAGTTCCATGGCCTCGGCGTAGGTGATGGTCGGGATGTTGAAGGCGTTGGGCACTTTGCGCGGGTCGGCGGTCATCATGCCGTCAACATCGGTCCAGATGTCGATGGTTTTGGCGTTGAGGGCCGCGCCCAAAATGCTGGCCGTGTAGTCGGAGCCGCCGCGCCCCAGGGTGGTAGTTTCGCCTTTTTCGGTCGACCCAATAAAGCCCGTCACGAACGGAACGGGGGCCGTGGTGCCGGTTTCGTGGCTGAAAAAGTCCTGAATCAGCGGGTTGGTGAGGCTATAGTTGACTTCGGCATGGCCAAACTGCGCATCGGTACGAATCAGCTTGCGGGCATCTACGAAGGTGGCCGGAATGCCTCCGGCGCGGGTGCATTCGGCCACGGTCAGGTTGGAAAGCCGTTCGCCGAAGCTCATAATCAGGTCCAGCGTGCGGGGGGTCAGCTCACGGATGAGCGACACGCCGCGCAAGAGTTCTTCCAGTTCGTTGATAGTGCCGCGCACCGCTGCAAATACGCGCCCCTGCTCTTTCACGGGAATGAGGGCTTTTATGACCGTAAAATGGCGGTCTTCAATGCGCCGCACTAACTCCAGGTAGTCGGGTTCGTTGCCGGTGGCCATGCGCCCAATTTCGATGAGCTGGTTGGTTACGCCGCTCATGGCCGAGAGCACCACGGCAATGGGGTTTTCCTGCTGGCGGTGGGTGTCTACAATGCGGATTACCTGCCGGATGCTCTCGACCGAGCCAACCGACGAACCGCCGAATTTAAGAATATGCATAGGGAATAGGAACGGGTGGGGGGTAGGTGGGTAATGTTTGGTGCGGTTGGCTTCGCGCGGGTCTGAGACGCAAGTAAAATAACATTTGGGTGGGGTTGAGCGGTGGAGGCATTGATAAGTACGACCCGCTGAAATACCAGTTCAAG
>JAYUKZ010000280.1:0-9435 GCA_043763995.1 Fibrella sp. | reverse complement strand
TTTCGACCAATGCACAAAGTATTGACATAAAAGCACCCGTCTTTTGCGTCGTGGAGGCCAAAAACCGGACTGTTGAAGAGGGGTTAGCTCAAGCTGGGGCCTCCATGTGGGCCGCATCGGTATTCAATGAGCGAAAAGGCACCGCTACGCCTGCTGTCTACGGGTGTGTCACGACGGCGTACGAGTGGGTTTTCCTTCGGTTGCAGCAGACCCAACTCGACATCGACCTCATCCAGCGTTACTCGCTCGAAGAACACTCACTGCCTTACTTATTGGGTGTACTTCAACACATCATCGACCAGTTTCTGGATAAGCCTGCCTCACTCGCTCCGTAACGACTTCACGGGGTTCATCAACGCCGCCTGGATGCTCTGGAACGAGACTGTGAGCAGGGCAATGGCAATGACCAACGTACCTGCCCCGGTGAAGATCCACCAGCCTAAACGGACTGTGTTTATGTTATCTTTGAGAAAAAAGATAATGGCCTACAGCGATTTTACCTCGGTTTCGCAGTTAGAAGAGCAGTTTGGACTGGTGCAGAATGTGACGCGTTTGTTCGAGCATATCCAACCTGTTCAACCCAGTGAAACCCTGCGAAATGATCTGTATGAATCCGCCACACTTCCCCTGCTCACCGAGAAAGCCAAATCGGAATTTTTGATTGCGCCCATTCTGAAAGAGGTGCGTCGGCGTAGTCATTTTTCAATTGGTCTATTTTCCGGTTATAATTTCGATGTGGCCTCCTCTATCGGGTTGACTGGTTACTGCGATTACCTGATTTCCACCGAAACGAGAAGTATCGACATCAAGGCACCCGTTTTTTGTATCGTGGAGGCTAAAAACCGAACTGTAGAGGAAGGCGTAGCGCAAGCGGGGGCTTCAATGCTGGCAGCGGCCATGTTCAATGAACAGAAAGGCACGATTACTCCAGCTATATACGGATGCGTCACAACGGCCTATGAGTGGGTTTTCCTGCGGTTGCAACAAACCCAACTCGACATCGACCTCATTCAGCGTTACTCGCTCGAAGAACACTCACTGCCTTACCTGTTGGGCGTACTGCAACACATCATCGACCAGTTTCTGGATAAGCCCGCTTCACTCGCTCCGCAATGATTTCACCGGGTTCATCAACGCCGCCCGGATGCTTTGCAGGCTGACTGTCAGCAGCGCAATGACCACCGCCAACGTACCTGCACCGGCGAAGACCCAGCCGCTGATGGTTATTTTGTAAGCGAACGTGCTGAGCCACTGTTCCATAGCCCACCAGGCCAGGGGCGTAGCCACCACGATGGCCAGCAAAACCAGGCGCAAAAAGTCTTTGTTGAGCAACGCCACCACGCTGAACACACTGGCTCCCAGCACTTTACGAACGCCGATTTCTTTTGTCCGTTGCGCGGCCATGAATGTGGCCAGGCCAAACAAACCCAAACAGGCAATGAAAATGGCCAGGGCCGTGAAAATCAGCAGCAAGCGGCTCTGCTTTTGCTCGGTGGCGTATTGTTTGGCGAAATTCTGATCCAGGAACCGGTACGCAAACACGCCGCCCGGCTCTAGTTGCCGGTAGGTTTTTTCAATCAATGCCAACGCCGCCGCCGTTTGCCCAGCCCGGATGCGCACGTAGATATTGTCCTGCTCGTCGGGGTCGGGAATTAGTTGCAGGGCCAGCGGCTCAATCTTGTGCTGAAGCGAGTAGGTATGGAAATCACGTACCACGCCCACCACACGGCGTTCGGCGGGGCCGTTGTTGGTGAAGAATTTGACGCGCTTACCCAACGGTTGCTGCCAACCCATTTTGCGCACCAACGCTTCGTTCACCAGCATGGCGTTGTTGCGGTCGGTGGGGGTGGCGGCGTTGAAATTGCGGCCCTGCGCCAGACGGATTTCGGTGGTGGGCAAAAAATCGGCATCTATCAGCAACGTACCCGTCATCAGCGTCGACCCGGACATTTTTCCGTTTACCTCGAAAAAATACCCTCTGCTGCCCAGATCATTATTGCCGATGGGATTGCCCGATGCCGCCACGCCCTCAATGAGCGGACTACTCAGCAACTGCGCTTTCAGCGCGGGCACGGCGGCGCGGGCCTTGTCGCTGTTGAGGTGGAAGGTAAGCACCTGCTCTTTGTTGAACCCCAGCGGCTTGGTGAGCACAAACCGGAGTTGCTGATAAATGATGCCCGACGCGGCCATGAGCGCAATGGTTATCACAAACTGCCCCGTCACCAGCACTTTGCGGAACGCCGCCGTGCCCCGCGCCGAACTACCCGCCAGCCCCTGCAACGCCCCCACCGTGCGCACATTCGACAAGAACAAAGCCGGGTACGTGCCGCTCAGCAGGGCCGTTATGGCAGCAAAAAGCCCTACCCCCAGCAGGCTATAGCCCACGCCAAACCGCCAGATAGTCAGCAGTTTACCGGTTAGGTCGTTGAACAGCGGCAAGGCTAGTTGGGCCAGCAGGACCCCCAGCACTGTGGCCGCCAGGGTGAGCAAAACGGTCTCGGTCAGGAACAGCCCCGCCAACTGCCCCCGCCCCGACCCCATGGTTTTGCGTACCCCCACTTCCCGAACACGAATGGCCGACCGCGCCGTGGCCAGGTTCATGTAGTTGATGCCCGCCAACAGCAAAATCAGCCCGCCAATCAGCGCGAAAACCCACACCGTTTGGCTGTTTCCGTTGGGGCCAGGCTCGAAGCCGAGGTCAGAGTGGAGGTGGATGCTCGTGAGCGGTTGCAGGGTCAGGGTGTAGTCTACGGCCCCCATTTCGGGTTTCAGAAACCGCTCGAAAAAAGCCGGGAATTTGGCCGTCAGCGTAGCGGGGTCGGTGGGTTTGCCGCTTCGGTCGGTTTTCAGCAACAGGTACGTATACAGATCGGCATCCTGCCAGCCGCCGGTGAACCCCGTCTTCAACGACCGTAACGCGCTAAACCTAAGGTGTGAATTCGTCGGAACATCGACCATTACGCCCGTAACCAGGTTCGGAAAGTCTCCCTCGAACAGCACCGTTTTGCCCAGAGCACTGGCCGGGTTGCCAAACAGGCGCGTGGCAAGGGTTTTCGTTAAAACAATGCATTGGGGCTTGCCGAGGGCCGTTTTGGGGTTGCCAAACAGGAACGGATAGCTGAATACTTCGAACACGTTGGCATCGGCAAACAGGATGTCGTCGGCGGTGAGTTTGCGGGTGCCTTGCTGGATTACGCCGCCGCCTTCGGGCAATAGCCGCACGGCCTGTTCCACCTCCGGGTAGGTCTGTTTCAGGGTGGGCGCAAAGGGGGCCGACGTGATGGCCACGTTCATATCGCCCCCCTCCCACCGGGTACGTTGCACCACGCGGTAGATTCGGTTGGCGCGTTGGTGGTGGCGGTCGTAGCTTAGTTCGTCGGCCATGTAAAGGGCAATGAGCAGACAGGTAGCCAGCCCCACCGCCAGCCCAAACACATTGATGCCACTATAGACACGGTTTTTCCACAAGCTGCGGAGGGCGATTTTGAGGTAGGATTGGAGCATAGCTTTGTAGCACCGAAGCTCCAGCTTCGGTAGTTAGATAGTTGTGGATTACTACCGAAGCTGGAGCTTCGGGGATGCCCGACCAGGTGCTACATTTATTCACTCCGCAAACTCTTTACCGGGTTCATCAGCGCGGCCCGGTAGGCAATCAGGCCCACCACAACGGCAGCAATCAGTAGTGTTAGCAGGCCAATACCAGCGAAGACAACATACTGTATGTCAATGTGGTAGGCGAAACCGTTGAGCCACTGACCGACCACGTAAACGGCCACCGGTGCGCCAATCAGCAGGGCAACGCCTACCAGCACGACGTACTCCTTTGTGGCCGACTGCACAATGGACAGCACCGATGCGCCCAGCACTTTTCGGATACCGATTTCCTTCATGCGGGCTACCGTCAGAAAAACCGTGATACCCACCGTGCCCACAACTGCCAACAAGGTGGCAATCAGCATGAAGCAAACCAGCAACGTACCCATCTGGCGGTCCTGCCGGTAGAGCCGGGCCACGTTATCGGCCAGAAATTCGGTTTCCAGCGGCATCGGTTCGTTCAGCCCGGTATGAACGGCCCGGATACCGGCGAGGGTAGCGGCGGTGGTGGCGGGGTCATAGCGGATGATTGTCCGCCCGTCGAGGCGCAGGGTGTTGGAGACGGTGATGAAATACGGCTCTACTTTCTGATGCAGCGAAAACACGTTGATATCCTCGAAAATACCCGCCACCACAAACGGAAAACCCACCCGCCGGTTTTCGTCGATGTACTCCGGCTCGGTGATGATGGTGCGGCCAATGAGAGAGGCCACCGGCACCCGTTTGCTAGCCGCCAGTTGCTCCGCCGCCGTTCGGTTAATGAGCGTAAACACCGCCGGGAGGCTGCGGCCCGCCGCGCGTAAGTCGCCGAGGGTGGTTTTGAGGCCGTAAGCCACTAAGGCTTCACGGTCAAGATAGAGCTGCCGGGCGTTGTCGAAAACAGTGGCATCATCCTGTAGTTTGTACGTCGTCTGATTGAACGGTTCGATGCCAAACGACGACCCGTTGCCCACCGTTTTTACGCCGGGTAGCTGCCGTAGTTTTGCCTGAAAGACGTTCTGATTATCGGGGCTTGAGTAGGCATAGAGAATACCTTCTTTTCGAAAGCCAAGGTCTTTCGAGTCAATGTAGGCGAGCTGTTTCGTAATGAAATAAGCCACCGATGCCACCCCAATCACCACCACAAACTGGCTTACGATCAGGTACTTGCGAACGGGAATACCCTGCCGTTGACGGCTTCGCAAAGCGGCGTTGAACAGCGCCAGGGCGTTTTTGCCCGCCAGGCTGACCGCCGCCGCGCCGCTTGCCAACGTACCCAGCCCCACCGCCAGCCACACCACGCCCACGCTCACCAGCGGCGTAGCCAGCAGGTTGGTAGGTACGTCGGCATCCATCAGGCGGTTGAACAACGGCACCAGCAAGGCCACCAACCCCGCCACAAACGGCAACGCCAGCAACGCCAGCCCCACCCCCTCGGCCACAAACTGCCCCGCAATAGCCCCGACCGATGCGCCCATTGCCTTCTGCACACCCAGGCTTTTGCTTTGCTTCGTCTTAATCGCCAGCGTCAGATTCGTGTAGTTGATAAGCGTAACAAAGCCGATGCACAACGCAAAACACCCGATGAGCCACAAGTAGCGTGGGTTGCCCGGCGGCTTGAGTTCGTAGAGCAGGTTCGAGCGCAGGTGGATGCTCGTAAGGGGTTGCAAGAAATGCCCTTTGTAGAGCGGGTCGGCGGCGAGTTTGGGGTTAAACGCCGCTATTGCCTTGTTCAGATTATCCGTAACCGTTTCACTATCAATCCCTTTTTCGGTCTGCACATACACGCGACTACCCCAATACGGTATCCGGGGCGTGCTGAGGGCCATCGAAAAATCGACGTGCGAATTAAGGGGTACGTCGGCAATAACGGCGGCAACGGTGTAATACTCCGCGCCAATTTTCACCCGTTTCTGACTAATGTCCGCCGCGCCTTCGCCGAAGAGGTTCCGGGCGGTACGGGCCGTCAGCATCAGTTTGTTGGTGCCGGTGGCGAAGTTCTGGAACGACCCCTGTTGCAACCGCCACGTAAAGACCGAGCAAAACGCGGCGGGCGTATTGGTGGTGAGCAGGTTTGTTTCCTGAATTTTGCGCCCGCCGCCCTCCACAAACGTGGGTACGTTGCTGGTGATGAACTGCGCCGCTGCCACCACGCCGGTGGTGTGGCTGAACATGTCGATCTGCCGTTGCTGTTCGGCAGCGGTGGCGGCATCCCAGTTGGCAAACCCGATCACGCTGTAGTCCTGCGAGCGGTAGGTGTTGGCCAGCCGGTAGACCGAATCGGCGTGTTGGTGGAAGGTGTCGTAGCCCTGCTCGAAGCGGATGTAGCCGATGGCGGTGTAGGCCACAAACAGCCCCACAATCAGACTCAGGAGGTTCAGGCCGGTGTAGAACCGGTGCCGAACGTACCCACGAAGGGTCATTTTTAGTAGGTGTAGCATGGGTGCGTGGTTTTATTCAATAAGGCGATTTTGAGGTAGTTCCTGAACATGATTGTCGGTTGTGTTTTGGTTATCTTTGGAAAAAACTCGTCGTTTTATGGAAGCGCAGCCTATTGATACGATTGAAGAATTTTATACTGAAGATATCATCGCGCCGGCGAACCGGTCCGTCAATCACTCTCGTACTATCCAGCGAATTGGAGCTTATCTGGAACGCTACGATGACACCTACGATATTTTGCCTGAATTAGAGATGAAACTCAATGGGAAACCCGTTAAGCCTGATGTTTCTGTTTATCCGAATCTGGTTGAAGACTGGGACACCGACGTTATATTCATTGCCGAACCGCCCATTATTGCGATTGAAGTACTTTCGCCAAAACAGGCCATGACCGACATCACCGATAAGATCAATACGATCTATTTCCCGGCGGGGGTAAAATCGGTCTGGATTGTTGTGCCGCTTCTACAAACCGTCACCATCCGTACCCCTGATGGGAAAAAGCAAACCTTTTCTGAAGGCATAATTAAAGACCCCGTCATTGATATTGAAATTCCATTCAGCCAAATCTTCAGGAAAATCCGCTCGTAATCACTCACTCCGCAAGCTCTTCACCGGGTTCATCAACGCCGCTTTCACGCTCTGGAAACTGACCGTGAGCAAGGCAATACCCACCGCCAACGTACCTGCCAGGGCGAAGACCCACCACTCGATCTCGTTCTTGTAAGCGAAATCCTGCAACCAGCGGTTCATGGCGTACCACGCAATGGGCGACGCAATTACGATGGCGATCAGGACGAGTTTCAGGAAGTCTTTGGAGAGAAGAGCCACGATGCTACCCACGCTGGCACCCAGCACTTTACGAACCCCGATCTCTTTGGTGCGTTGCTCGGCAGTGAACGTGGCTAACCCAAACAAACCCAGACAAGCGATCAGGATGGCCAGCCCGGCAAAGGTCAGGGCGAGGGTACCGATGCGCTGTTCGGCGCGGTAAACGGCATCGAAGCCGTCGGCCATGAACCCGTAGCTAAAGGGCTGACCCGGTGCGATCTGTTTCCATTTTGCGCCGATTTGTCCAACCAACGCGGGTAAGTTTTCGCTCCGCAACCGAAACGAGGCCGCCCCCGAATTGGCATCCAGCGTCATGGACAAGGCCCCGATGGTACGCCGGAGCGATTCATAATGGAAATTTTTGACCACCCCAATCACGGTGTATGCCTTCGTGGTTTTTTTTTGGGGATCATCAAACCGCATAATGCGCTTGCCAATGACGTTGCCCCCGAAAAGTTTGGCTGCCGACTCGTTCAGAAGGATACCCGTTGAATCGGTGCCGAACTGCCGCGAAAAATCGCGCCCTTGCACCATCTGCATCCCCAGCGTCTGGACATAGTCATGATCGACACCCCAGCTTTGCATTTGAACGGCTTTTTTCTGGTCTATCGCTCCTTCCGGGAAAAACGAATCATTACTCCGGTTCGAGGGTGTTGGCAGATAGCCGGAGATGGAACCACTCACCACGCCCGGCATCCGCAGTACCTCCTGTTTAAAGGTTTCGGCCTGTTTGCCAATCGAACCTACATCGTTGACGGTCAGCACCTGATCGCGGTTGAAGCCCACGTTTTTGGTTTGGATGTAGGTCAGTTGCCGATACACGACGAGGGTGCCGACAATCAGCATCATCGACATCACAAACTGAAACACTACCAACCCGCTCCGAAGCCCCGAACTGTTGCCACTGGCCATCGCCCCGCCCATTGTCCCTTTCAACACGCTCAGGGGCTGAAAAGACGACAGGAAAAACGCCGGGTAGCTGCCCGCCAACACGCCCACCAAAAGCGGCAAAACGACCAGCATCGGCAAAAACGAGGGCGAAAACAACCGCAACAGGCTCAAGTCTTTAGCCGCAATCGTGTTGAACCCCGGCAAGGCAACGGCCACCAGCAACAGAGCCAACCCCATTGCCAGCACCGTCATCAGAATAGACTCGGCCATAAACTGCCCAATGAGTTGCCCCCGTTCTGACCCCAACACTTTCCGAACGCCCACTTCTTTGGCCCGCTTCCCCGACCGGGCTGTGGCCAGATTCATGAAGTTGATGCAGGCGATGAGCAGGATGAACAGGGCCACCGCCGAAAAAATATAGACGTACTGAATATCGCCGTTGGGAGCCAGTTCACCCTGCTGTTTGGCGTGCAGATGAATGGCGGTGAGGGGCATGAGCGAGAAACGAAAGTGGTTGCCCGCCTTCCGCAACTCAGCCATTGAGATGCCAATCATGTTGAGTGCCTGCGGGGCGACATACTTCTCAATAACCACGTCTAGATTTCGCTCAAACGCCTTATAATCAGCCCCTTTTTTCAGCACAACATACGCATACAGATTACTGCTGAGCCATTGCCCCCACTGGTAATCGTCACTGAGCATAGTCAGGAAAAAGTTGCTCCTGAAGTGTGAATTGGTGGGCATATCGCGCATCACGCCCGTCACTTTATAGGTTTGTCCATTAAACACCAGCGGTTTTTCCATCGGGTCTTCTGAACCAAAATGCCGTTTAGCCGCCGACTCACTGATAACCACCGTGTTGGGTGCGGCCAATGCCGACCGGGAATCTCCCGAAACGAGGGGGAGCGTAAATACATCGAACAGCGTGGAGTCGGCAAAGGTGATGTTGTCTTCGCGCAGGGTGTTGGCAGACCCCGCCCGTTTCACGAGCCACGTGCCGCGCTGATGGAGCCGCACAAACTGCTCTATCTGCGGATAATCCTGTTTCAGGGTTGGCCCCACCGGGTCGGGCGAGGCGGCAAACTGCATATCGGTACCGCCGAACTTAATATCGGTATGTACCCGAAAAATGCGGTTGGCTTTGGCGTTATAGCGGTCGTAGCTCAGTTCATCCAGCACATAGAGCGAAATGAGCAGACAACAGGCCAGCCCCACGGCGAGGCCAAAGACGTTGATAAATGTAAGGCCGCGCTGTTTTGCAAGGGTGCGCCAGGCGATTTTGAGGTAGTTACGAAGCATGGTTGTTGTTGTTGTTTTGGTTATATTTGAAGAAAACTCGTCGTTTTATGGAAACCCAGACCATCGAACTATTTTCTGATTACGAACTCGAACGGGGGAAGCCTGTGCCCGATACTATTCATGCAGCTATTCAATCCAATCTTGGATTTGAACTGAAGCTTAATTATCGCGATACGTATCGCACCTTGTCTGAATTGAGTCTTGCTACCATTCCTGACGGCACTACGCCTGATCTGGCAATCTATCCTGCTTTTACGCTCGATTATAAACACCGGAAGGCCAAACGCACCGATGCTCCCTTAGAGCGTGTTGGGAAATTAACTACTTGATTTTGAAGACATTCTATTTAACATGATCTGACTATTAGCCAGATAGAGCCAGTTTATGGATGAACTTGGG
>JAYUKZ010000279.1:0-2667 GCA_043763995.1 Fibrella sp. | reverse complement strand
GCTGCCCTGGCAAACCACTTCGCTGGCCTCGGCACTATTGGCAATGTTGCACGAGGAAGGGCAACCGCCGTTTTTGCTGACCCAAAACCACGCCGACTGGAACACCCGCACCGACGTTTGCCCGAACGACGTGGTAACTGGTAGCCGGTGGATGGCGGCTCTGCTGGCGGCATTTTGGGGCCACGAAACCCGTTTCAGGGCACTTTCCCCTTCTTTTCTCCAATCCGGCAGACCCGCCCCCTGCGGGCTTCGCGGCCCCCCGGTCTCGGGCTAAACTGATTTGGGATTCTCGGCGTAACCCCTAACCCGGACGCGGGACCGCCCCTAAAGAGGGCTTTTGCTCCGAAAGAGGTACGCTTGCGTGAGCTTTTAGCCCCCTTCAGGGGCGGTCCCGCGTCCGGGTTGGGGGTTACGCCGAGAATCCACAATCCCCTTATTTTCTTGTTTTAAACCCGGCTTTGTCTGTGACCAGTGTGTAGCAGACCCGGCCCCATTGCCTCTTGCCCGGCAGGTTCTGTTTGGCAACGGGCTACCCATCTCTTCATGAAAAAAATTGCTGTACTCAGCCTACTCTTTCTGAGCTTTATAAACCACTCTGCCCTGGCGCAGGTGACTGACATTGCCGTTTCGGTACGGGAGTTGACCCGCCAACAGGCCATTGCGGGCGTGACCGTTTTTCTGGAAAACCCGGCCATTGGCCTTCGCCAACAAGCCGTTACCAACGCCAACGGGCAAGTCAAATTTGGCGCGGTGTCGCTCAACGGCACCTACCGGGTCTTCACCAAAGAAACCGATACGTACCTGGAAAGCACTGCCGACAACCTGGTGCTGCGGGCCAACGCCCAACAAAGCGTGACGCTCCTGTTGCCTTCCAAACGCGAAGTGACCCTGAACGAAGTGAGCGTTCGGGGCCGGAGTACGTCGCAGATTAACACCCTCAACGCCGAGGTAGCTTCGCAATTGACCATCAAACAGGTGGAAGAACTGCCCGTGGAAGGCCGCGACCTCACGCGGGTGCTCTACCGGTTGCCCAACGTGAGCCAGGCCACGGGCTTCTACCCCGAAGCCCCCAACGTGAGCATCAACGGAGCCAACGGCCTGTTCAACAACTACATGATTGACGGCATGGACAACAACGAGCGGTTTTTGGGCGGACAAAAATTCAACATTCCGGTGGGGTTTGCCCGTAACGTGTCCGTGCTGACCAACAACTACACTGTGGAGTTTGGCAACACCGGCAACGGGATTATCAACATCACCAGCAAGTCGGGTAGCAACCAGACCACCGGCGAGGCGTTTGTGCTGACCCGCCCCGGTGCCGCCCTCGATGCCCAAACCAGCTACCCCCTCCGCGACCTGTCGGGCAACCAGGTACGTGACGGGTTCAAGCGGTTTCAGGGTGGTTTCGGCATTGGCGGGGCCATTGTTCAGAACAAAACGTTCTATTACCTCAACGTCGAACACACTACCGACGTGAAAGACAACCTGCTTCTTTCGCCACAACTAGCTGTGAATGAGACCGTTCGTGGCACCAATCGGTTCACTTATATTTCGGCAAAACTGGATCAGTTCTGGTCTGACCGATTCAAATCGTCGTTGCGCGTAAACGTGGGGCAGGTGGCCATTGGGCGGCAGGCCGGGGGCCTTTCGGGCGGCATTGCCTTCCCGGCGGCGACCAACGCCCAGGATCGGAACTCGGTGCTGATTGCCTCGCGGAACAGCTACGTTACGTCGCGCTTTGCGTTGGAAACCAACCTGCAATACAGCAATTTTCGGTGGAATTACGCCCGGCCCGTTGATGCCAGTAGCCCCGACGTGACCGTGCAAGCCCCCACCGGCGTGGGCATTGCGTATCTGGGCCACCCCGGCTACCTGTTCGATTCGCACGAAAGCACGGTGCAGTTCCAGCAAAAACTTGCGCTCTACCGGGGCAACCACACCCTGCGGGCGGGGGTCGAACTGATTTCGGCACAGCATAGCTTGTTTGGCGGCGGCAACCCCAACGGCAGCTACACCGTGCGCCTCACGGCCAGCCAGTTAGCGGCCTTGCAGGAACGCAGGCTGGGGTCGGCGTTGGGTGTGCGCGACATTCCCGCCGACGCGCAGGTGCTGGGCTACTCGGTTGAGTTGCGGCCCGCCTCGTTCGGCACCACGCAGAATATTGTCTCCGGGTACGTAGAAGATCAATGGGCGGCTTCGGCGCGGCTGAACCTGAGCCTGGGCCTTCGGTACGATTATGACAACCTGAGCCGGGGTGGTGCCGCCACCGGCGATTTGAACAACGTGGCCCCCCGGTTCAGTTTCAACTACAAAACCAGCAGCCGGTCGGCGGTGCGGGGCGGCGTGGGCGTTTTTTACGACAAAATTCTGTACGCTATTTACAGCGACGCGCTTCAGCAGAACAGCACCAGCCCCGATTTCAAACGTCAGCTTCAATTTTTCATCGACCGGGGTATTCTGCCTGCCAACACCGACCTGAACCGCATCACGTTTGATGGTAATCTGGGCGTGGGCGGCACCAACAACGCGGGCGTTCCGGTGCGGTATTTGCAAGGCCCGTCGGCGGCATCGTTTGCCGGGCAGCGCAACCTGTTCAGCGGCGAACGCCGGATTCTGAACCCCAACGGCTACCAGAATCCCTACACCATTCAGAGCACGCTGGGGTAT
>JAYUKZ010000278.1:0-9509 GCA_043763995.1 Fibrella sp. | reverse complement strand
AGTATAACGCCCGCATGGGCGACCCGGAAACCGAAGTGGTGCTGCCGCGCATACAGACCGACCTGGTTGAGTTGCTGGTAGCCACCGCAACCGGCACTCTGGATACGGTCAACATGCAGGTTTCGCCCCAAACGGCGGTCACAACCATGCTGGTGTCGGGCGGTTACCCTGCCGATACCTACGAGAAAGGCAAACCCATTGCCGACCTCGACCGGTTGGAGGATGTGATGGCTTTTCACGGGGGAACAACGTACCTGGACGGGGCCGTTGTGACCAACGGAGGGCGGGTGCTGGCCCTAACGGCTCTGGCAAACTCGCTCGAAAACGCCGTTCGGAAATCGCAGGAAGCGGCCCGGATGGTGACGTATGACGGAAAATATTTCCGAAAAGATATAGGGCTGGACTTGCTCCGGTACCAAGATTAAGGGATTTGAGATTGGGGATTTGGGATTGGGGATTGTTGCTTACGCCGGGTCACACGCACACGTGAGCAACAATCCCCAATCCCCAATCCCCAATCCCCAATCCATTCTCGTAAACTAAAACTATGGGTTGTCAATCCTGTGCAGTTGGCGGATGTGGGTCTAAAGCGAAAACAATTGGGGCAGACGGGGGCGTAACAGCCACGGGTACAGCCGGTTGTGGTAGTGGCGGATGCTCATCCGGGGGCTGCAATAAACTTAATTCATTCGACTGGCTGAGCGATATGTCGCCCGCTGCCGGTCCGGCCTTTGGGGTTGTGGAAGTGAAATTTAAAGGCGGCAGAAAAGAATACTACCGAAATACGCCGGAACTGCTGCTCACCACCGGCGACTATGTGGTCTGCGAAATGACCTCCGGCTACCACCTCGGTGCCGTGTCGATGCAGGGCGATTTGGTGCGGTTGCAACTGAAACGCAAACATGTGCAGCTCAACGCCGACACCAAAGCGTTGCTCCGCCAGGCCACCCCCCGCGACCTGGAAAAACACAGCCAAGTGGTGCTCCGCGATTTGCCCAGCCTCTACCGCGCCCGCGAGTTGGTGCGGCAGCTAAAACTGCACATGAAACTCTCGGACGTAGAGTTTCAGTCCGACAACACAAAGGCCACGTTCTATTATTCGTCGGAAGAGCGGGTCGATTTTCGGGAGTTGATCAAGATGCTGGCGGGCGAGTTTAAGGTACGGGTCGAGATGCGGCAAATTAGCCTTCGGCAAGAGGCGGGGCGCATTGGCGGCATCGGCTCGTGCGGGCGCGAGTTGTGCTGCTCCACCTGGCTTACTGATTTCAAAAACATCACTACCGCCGCTGCCCGCTACCAAAACCTGTCGCTCAACCCGGCTAAACTATCTGGCCAATGCGGGCGGCTCAAGTGCTGCCTCAACTACGAACTGGATACCTACGTAGATGCCCTGCGGGATATTCCGACGGTGGAAAAACCGCTGGAAACCCAGAAAGGACGCGCCTATTTGCAGAAAACCGACATTTTCCGCAAAATCATGTGGTTCGGCTACAGTTCGGAAACCACCTGGCATCCCCTGCCTATCAAGCGCGTGATCGAGATTGTGGCCCTCAACAAGCAGGGCATCATTCCCGAATCGTTTGAGGTGCTTACGCCCATGGGCGAGAAGGAAATTGTTCCCCTCGCTGCCCTCAACGCCGACCTCACCCACCTGGATAACAAGTACGCCACGCGGGGCGGAAGCCGGGGCGGCAAAAAGCGGCGGTAACGTACCTGGTTCCGGCCTAACCTCACCCCCCGGCCCCCTCTCCTTCAGAGAGGGGGTGACTTGGCCTAGCTTCGCGAACAGCTATCTAGTAGGCAAAGCATTTGGGTAGAGTCACCCCTCTCAGTAGGAGAGGGGCCGGGGGTGAGGTGGCCGGGTATTAGGCCACAAACTCCCCGCTACCATGCCCGCCGTACTGGCCGCAAACCCCCACAGCATGGGCGGGAACGGGGTTTCGGCCCAAAGGCACAGTAGCCAAACCAGAAGGCCCGAACAAATAGACCACAGGCACCCCCGGTTCGTGGCGCGTTTCCAGTAGAGACCCGCCGTGAGGGGCACAAACAACGACACCAAACTAAACGCCGACGATTCGCCCACCAGATCGAAAATGCTGGTGCTGCGCTGAAGGGTCATCAGTACGCAACTGACCGAGATCACCACAATGGCCCAGCGAATGCTGCTAAGTAGCTGTTTGTCAGTAATGTTGGGTCTAAAAAATTTCAGAATATTTTCGCCAAAAACCGTGGCCGGTGCCAAAATTGCCCCGCTCGATACGCTCAGGATGGCCGAGGTGAGAGCACCGAAAAACAGGATTTGCACCGGTAAACTGCCGTACTGCATCACCAGTTTCGGAATAATTAACTGGCGGCTCAGTTCGGTGTTGCCCGCCAATGCGGGGTATAGCAACCGCGCCGCCAGGGCAATGAACAGGGGCAACGCCGCCACCGTCAGGTACAGCCCCGAAGCCAGATAGGAGGCCCGCACCGCCACCCCCGCCGATTTGGCCGACATGACCCGCTGGAAAATATCCTGCTGCGGAATACTGCCCAACCCAATGGTGATCCAGGCGGCCAGGTACGTTCCCCAGCCCTGAAGGCTATGGTTGCGCGGCACAAACCGAAAGAAACCGTCGGGTAGTTTCGCGGCCACGCCCAGAAGGCCACCCACCTGCGGGTAAAGGGCCATAGCCAGCACCACCAGGGCGATGATGATGATGAGGTTGTGAAAAAAATCGGTAATGGAGATCGACCACATGCCGCCCAGGAGGGTGTAGATCAGCACAATGGAGGCACTAATGAGAATGCCGACAGACATGGGCAGACCCGTGACCACGTTGAGCACAATGCCGATGGCGATGTACTGCGCCGCAATCCAGCTAAAGTAGGAGGGAATCATAATGACCGCACTGAGCAACTCCGCCGACCGCCCAAACCGGATTCGGAAGTAATCGGAAAAGGTGGTAATACGCTGATTGTAAAGCGGTCGGGCGAAAAAAGCCCCCACTAAAAATAAGCATAACGCCGAACCGAATGGCTCTTCAATTACGCTCAGAATGCCGCCGTTTGGGGCCGCTTCAATGAACTTCGCCGGGGCACCCATAATGCTCTCCGACCCGAACCAGGTGGCAAACGTGACCGAAGTAGCCAGCGTGAGCGATAGCCCCCGCCCGGCTAGTACAAAATCCTGCGTGGTTTTCACGCGCCGCGCCGCCCACGCCCCTAGGGCAATGTTGGCCAGGAGGTAGGCCATGATCCAGCCAACCAGCATCGGAAATCAGTAAGTTTTGGTCATGTCTGCCGGAATGGCCAGCACATACGTACCCAGCCCCCGCCAATCGGCCTGCGGTTTGCTAATGTCGTCGACCTCGACGGTGGAGATGGTCACGATTTTCAGCGCGGGTTGTTGGCGGCGGAGGTACCAGACGATACCGTCGAAATTTTTGGAGTGGAAATCGCCGTTCAGGTGCAGGAATCGCTTGGCCGGAAACGGGCCGTTTTCCAGAATAAACCGGGCCATCGTGGCATCTTTCAGGGCCTGGGCGCGGGCAAAGTTTTCGGCGGGGTTGCTACCGCCTGTTGCGCCGTGTGCCGCCGTGCCGCCGTGGCCGTTCATCATGCCAAGCATTTCTCGGTAGCCGGGCAGGGTCAGGTCTACCACAAGGGGCAGGTTGGCCATGTAGGTTTTGGTCAGCGGGGCCACCGTATCCAGTGCGCTGAGGCCGTGGCGAGCTACCAGCGTGGCCAACCGGCGCGGCACGTTGGTGGCCACAAAGGGCAGTTTTTCGTCGCGGGCAAGGTCTACTACGGGGCGGTAATCGGTGTCGTAGTTGGGCCACAGGCGGGCTTCGGCAGCAAATTCCTTGTTGGTAGTTTGGCCGGATACGTACCTGGAAAGGGCAGCTTGGTTGTCGGCCTCAAACATTTCCGCTCCCAACACCAGGGGGCGGCCCGGCTCGGCGGCCAGGTCTTTGGCCAGTTGCAGCTCCAGCCAATGACAAATGGGGTTGTTGTGCAACTCGCCAAACAGAACCACGTCGGCCCCGGCGGCTTCGCGGAGCATTTTTTCGTAGGAAGTGCTTTTCCCCGTTTGGGTATAAAACTGGTACGTCGGTTTGTCGGCTCGGAAGGCAGTAACCAGCACCAGGGCCGTGCAAAAAAGCAGTGATTTCATGCTGACGAAGATAACAGAAAAGAGCCGGGGCAAGTGCAGTACTTGTCTCTGCCCCGGTCATTCCATCAAATGGTATACGTCCAGCCGAAGGTGTCGGGTGTGTTGCCCGTGCGGAGGTCGGCCATGTAGTTTTTCACGCGGATGGCAAACGAGTCGGCGGCGGCGCGTTCGGGCAGCATATAGTCCGTGCCTTCGTAGCCGATGGTCTGAATGGGCGATACCACCGCCGCCGTTCCCACCCCAAAGGCTTCGGTGAGCGAGCCGTTTTCAATGCCCGCCACCATTTCCCGGAGCGACACCTGCCGCTCTTCCACGGTCATGCCCCAACTGCGGGCAATGTCCAGAATGCTCTTGCGCGTCACGCCGTTCAGAATTGAGTCCGACAGGGCGGGCGTAACCAATTTTCCGTCCATGACGAACATGACGTTCATCGTGCCCGATTCTTCAATGTACTGGTGCTCAGTGGCATCTGTCCAGATTAGTTGGTCGTAACCTTCCTGCTGCGCCAGTTGAGTGGGGTACATCGACCCGGCGTAGTTGCCCGCACATTTGGCATAACCTACGCCCCCCCGCGCCGACCGGATGTAGCTCATTTCCACTTTCACTTTTAGCGGTTTGCTGTAATAGACACCTACCGGGCAGGTGAAAATGCAGAACCGGTAGGTTTTGGAAGCGGCCACACCCAGGTACACATCGGTGGCAAACATATAAGGCCGGATATAGAGCGAACTGCCTGGCTGAGTAGGTACCCAATCGGCATCGGTGCGCAAAAGAGCTTCCAAACCGCCCATGAACACCTCTTCGGGAATGGTAGCCATGCACATTCGCGAGGCCGATTCGTTCATTCTGGCCCAGTTTTCCAGCGGGCGGAAGGTCAGCACCTCACCGGCTTCGTTCTTGTAGGCTTTCATGCCCTCGAAAATAGACTGGCCGTAATGCAGTGATGATAATGCCGGGTTGAACGAAAAATCGCCGAAGGGCACCACCCGCAGGTCGGTCCAGTCAGTGCCGTTGTAGTCGGCTACAAACATATGGTCGGCAAAATGTTTGCCAAAAACGAGGTTGTTGAAGTCAACTTCCTGGATGCGGCTGTGCGTGGCAAGGTGCATCTCAATCGGTAATAGGTCGGTAGTCATGATTTTTCTGGGCTTGGAATGATGCTTGTCAACTCGCCCAGGTACGTATACGCCGGTGGACGGGAGGGTAAGCAACTGGCTAGAATCCGATTTACGTACGTTATCAACAAATATAAAAAAATTGGCGGCTCAGGTTCATGAGTTTACCCCAACTCAAACAAATTCTGTACCATATGCTCCCGCCAGGATGGCCCCGCCGGGCTATACCCTGGGTTCCCAGGCCACCTCTTCGGCTTCCAGTTCCTGCGCCATCTTGCGGCTCAACACAAACAGGTAGTCCGACAGGCGGTTGAGGTACGTTATCACCAGCGTGTCAACCGGTGAAACGCTGGTGAGATCAATGGTCAGCCGTTCGGCGCGGCGGCAAACGGTGCGGGCTAAATGCGCATACGACACCGACGCATGGCCACCAGGCAAGACAAACTTGCGTAGTTCGGGCAGTTCGGCATCCATTTCGTCCATCGTGTTTTCGAGTAGCAATACGTCGGCTTCCACAATGGCTGGAATTGCCTGACGGGGCGGCTTTTCAGGGTCGGTGGCCAGTTCGGCCCCCACCGTGAACAGGCGGTCCTGAATTTCTTTCAGCAAGGTGCGCCGGTTGGCATTTACGGGCTGGTCGCGGAGCAGACCCACCCACGAGTTTAGTTCGTCTACGGTGCCGTAACTGTCGATGCGGAGGTCGGCTTTGCTCACGCGCCGCCCGCCAATGAGCGATGTCTGACCGGCATCGCCGGTTCGGGTGTAAATTTTCATACGGGATTATTTGGGCAAAATCGGCGTTGATTTCTGGAATAAGGTTTGGCAAAAGTACCTTTGCCGACCAACACACCTGTTACACTGAACGTATGCGTGCTGGTACTTTTTTTGTTCGCACCTGGCGAATCATTTCCATTCTGGGCTTTGTGGGCCTGTTGCTGAGCAGTTACATTTCGTACCCCAACGAGGTGGCCTTCCGGTTCAACTCGGCGGGGCAGGCGGTGCAGTACCTGGGTCGTGAAACTATTTTTTACGTCAGCATGGGATTGTTTATACTCATCTACGTCACAACCAACGCCGTGGCCCGCCTGTTCCCCAAACTCGCGGCCAACCAGATGCCCAACCCCAACCCCATTCCGTGGGAGGGGTACCGTAAAAAGCTGGCCGACGTGTATGTGAATTGGGTCTACGCGCTGGCCGCCGCCTTCAACACCATTCTGGCCCTGGGCTTGATGGTGCTCTCGTTCCTGAACCGCAGCAACCAACAAGCCGATTCGACCGACTACGGCTGGCTCTTGCCCCTCAGCACCGGCATTCTGGCCATCGTCATTGTCTCGTTGCCCATCCGGCTGTTCATGAAACCCCCCGTCGATTATGTTGCCTGAACTTTTTCTGGATCAATTTCAGTACGATCTGCCCGACGAGCGTATTGCCCGGTTCCCGCTACCCCAACGCGACCACGCCAAACTGCTTGTTTATCAGGCCGGTAGCATTCAGCATCATCATTTCTATGACCTGCCCGATCTGTTGCCCGACGGCAGTTTTCTGGTCATGAATAATACTAAAGTGGTTCCGGCGCGGTTGCTTTTTACTAAATCGACCGGGGCCACCATCGAACTGTTTTTGCTTAGCCCTACCCCCGCCGACCGGCCCATTGGCGAGGCCCTGCAGGATGTGGGCACGGCCACATGGCAGTGTTTGGTGGGCAATAAAAAACGCTGGCGGGAAAGCGAAACCCTGCTGCTTACCATGGGCGAGGTGGTGCTCATTGCCGAATGGGCCGATTATGACCAAAACCTGATCCGGTTCACCTGGCAACCCGACGACGTTACCTTCGCTGACCTGATTCGGCAAGCCGGGCAAATGCCGTTGCCCCCCTACCTCCGTCGAGACCCCCTTGCCACCGATGCGCAGACGTACCAGGCCGTGTATGCCCGCCACGAAGGGGCCGTTGCTGCCCCCACTGCCGGGCTACACATGACCTCCGCCGTGCTGGAGAAACTGGCCCAAAAAGGCATCGGCCACGATGCGCTCACCCTGCATGTGGGCGCAGGTACGTTCCTGCCCATCAAGGCCGAGGATGTTCGGGAGCATACCATGCACACCGAACAAGTGGTGTACACCCGGCAAAACGTCCAGAATGTACTGGCAAATCTGGGCCACCTCATTCCGGTGGGCACCACGTCCATGCGGTCGCTCGAAAGCCTGTATTGGTTTGGGGTGCGGCTGCTTCAGAACCACCCCGACCCGTTTCACCTCGAACAGAACTACGCCTACAACGTACCTGAGAACCAGTTGCCCACCCCCGCCCAGGCCGTGGAAGCTGTGGCCATATATATGGACGCAGATAAGTTGGCAACCCTAACCGCCCACACGGCTATCTACATCACGCCCGGTTACCAAATGAAACTCTGCCGGGGCCTGGTTACGAATTTTCACCAGCCTGGTTCCACACTCATTCTGCTCATTGCCGCGCTTGTGGGCGAAGCTTGGCGCGATATGTATACTGAAGCCCTCGATCAGAATTACCGGTTTTTGAGCTACGGCGATTCGTCTTTAATCGTAACGCCCGGCTCCAGCCGGGCAATAACAGTTTAAATAACTATTTGCCTAACTACCAAAGTATTATATCGAAAAATGAACTGATTTACATCGAATATCTACTTGTTGGTTATGCCCGGCTGGAGCCTGGCATAAGTCATTCCACTACACATCACAGCCCGGCTGGAGCCGGGCGTTACTTTATGACCTTCATTGACGAACTCCGTTGGCGGGGTATGCTCCACGACCTTACCCCCGGCACCGAAGCCCAACTCGACCGGGAAATGACCGCCGGGTACATTGGTTTCGACCCCACGGCGGCCTCGCTCCATATTGGCAATCTGGCTACCATCATGTTGTTGGTACACTTCCAGCGGGCGGGCCACAAGCCGTTTGCGCTCATTGGCGGGGCCACCGGCATGATTGGTGACCCTTCCGGCAAGGCCGCCGAACGTGATTTTTTATCGGAAGAAACCTTGCGGCACAACCAAGCGGGTATCCGGGCGCAACTGGAGCGGTTCCTGACCTTCAACGACGCGCCCAACTCTGCCGAAATGGTCAACAACTACGACTGGTTCAAAGACTTTTCGTTCCTGGGTTTTCTTCGCGAAGCCGGTAAACACCTGACCGTCAACTACATGATGGCCAAGGATTCGGTAAAAAAACGGCTCGAAACGGGTATCTCCTTTACTGAGTTTTCCTATCAGCTTTTGCAGGGATACGACTTTTACTGGCTCTACAAAAACAAAAATGTGCGTCTGCAAATGGGCGGTTCAGACCAGTGGGGCAACATCACCACCGGCACCGAACTCATCCGCCGCAAAGAAGAGCGTGGCACTGAGGGGGACGACCGCGCCTTCGCCCTCACAACGCCGCTCGTCACGAAGGCCGACGGCACCAAGTTTGGCAAGTCGGAATCAGGCAACATTTGGCTCGATTCCCGGCTCACGTCAGCCTACCAGTTCTACCAATTTTGGCTCAACGCTACCGATGCCGACTGCCCCCGGCTCATCCGGGTGTTTACGTTGCTACCCTCTTCCGAAGTGCTGGCATTAGAACGTCAACACGCCGAAGCCCCCCACCTCCGAATTTTGCAAAAGGCCATCGCCCAAGAGGTAACTACCCGCGTTCATGGAGAGTCAGGGTACTTGCTAGCCTTAAAAGCATCGGAGGTATTATTTGGAAAAGCTACTCTGGAAACCCTCCGCTCGATTACTGCCGATGAGTTTGACGTGATTTTTGAGGGCGTACCCCAAACCGACGTACCTGATGAAGCGTTGGTCGCATGCAAGGATGTCACTGATCTGTTATCTGTTGCCTCGAAGGGAGAAGTTTATGCCTCGAAAGGCGAGGCTCGCCGCGCCATCAGTCAAAATGCTGTCAGTATAAACAAAGTTAAGACGATCGACCCCACCGCACCTGCCGAGGTAGAGTGGCTGCAAGGTCGTTTTTTGCTCATTTCGAAAGGGAAGAAGAACCACCTGCTGAAGAAAATCTAATTTTTTTCAGCAGGTAAGTGGCTGAAAGAAAGTGCGTAACAAACCCACTGGGAGAATGTTCACGCATTTCTTTGAACCGGGTCTTGACAAGGGGTTGAACGTGCCGTACTTTTGCAATCCCAAATCGGAGGTAGGGCTGGCCAGCAGACGCTGAATGCCTAACCGAAAAAGGGGCAGAAAAGGGCAGTAACCCGGCAAAGC
>JAYUKZ010000277.1:0-39731 GCA_043763995.1 Fibrella sp. | reverse complement strand
CCAGGCCGCTGCGTTGAGCAATACGCTCGGCAAAGTCTGATATTTCGGTTTTGGTGGTCGGTGGCAACGTACCCAGCATGGTGGTCATGATGTCGGGTTCGGCGGTGGTGGCGGCGCGGGTTGGCCGGTCGTAGAATTGCTGAATATTGGTCAGATAGAGTGCCCCTTCGCTGCCGCCCCGTTCGCCATCGCCCCGGACGTAATAATCCATGTCCCACCAAAACTGAAACGGGCGCGGAATAAGCGGGTCATTTTTGAAAATACGGCCATCGCCAAAATCACTTTTCAGGCGGTCGAACACAATGATGTTGGGGGCCAGCACCAGAAACGTTTTGGCATACATGTCGTCTCGCCCTTCTTTTACGGCATTGGCATACTGCCAAACCACCACCATACTCATCACTTTGGTTTTGCCGCTGCCGGTGGCCATTTTCACCGCAAACCGGGCGAAATCATCGTTGGGCGGCAGTTGCAAGCCCCGTTGTGCCATCGCATATTTTTCGAGCAGGGCCGTGCGGCTACGGATACCGGCCACTTCCACCACGTAAATCAACGTTTCGATGGCTTCGCGCTGGGCTACGTGGTAGCTGAACCGCGACCCACCGGGCAACGTGTGGTCGGTATAAAACCAGTAGTTGAGCAACTCGCGGGTGGTGGCGGTGGTGCCTTTGTAGCCGCCTTTGCGCCAGGCCGACACCGCCTCCCGGATGGCCGGTACGCAGGGTGCGGTGGTCAGCAACTCCTGAACAGTAAACATGTCGGCCTGGATACCGTCGGGCATTTTTCGGGTGCGGGCCATAGCTATACGGTGATTGTCAGGGTTTTGGTGGTGTCATTGCCCAAGATATCAATCACTTTCACCACTACCTGATACGTACCTGGCGCGGCGTAATGGTGTTCGGTGGCCAACGTTAACTTGGTGTTCTGCCGGGTGCGGTAGCTCTGCCACTGATTGTGGAAAGTGTCATTTTTGAAGTCCCAATCCACGGCCCAATAGTCTACCCACTGGCTCCAGTGGCTGATGTTGGCCTGAATTTCCTGGGGTACGTCGTCGGGGGGCATCACAAAATCGGTCAGGGCCAGATCGAGCTTTCGTTTGTCCTGCTTCACGCTCACGTTGACGAAGGCCAACTCGAAAAACCGGATGTCGCCCTGCTCCACGGCTTTCTTTTCCAGCACCTCGCGCGGAATTTTGATGAGCCGCAGACTAACGTTGTTGGCGGCGGCCATCTGACTGGCCGTTTCGTTGATATCAAAGGCAAATTCCCAACCCAATATGTCGATGCCGTTGGTGTGCGATGCGCCGGTTTTACCATCGGACGGCCGACCCCCTATTTTCCAGAATTCTTTCAGGATATTCTGCACGTCGCCCAGGGCCACGGGTGCGTCTACGCCCCCCACATGCACCAACCGGCCCGATTTTGCCCCGTGCAGCCACGTGTAGCCGCCCTTGAGGGAGGTGGCCCGGTACAGATCTAAAATAAATTTTCGGTATGATTCCTCCCGGATTAAGCGTTGCTCAAGCAGCGCCTACGCTGCTTGAGCAACGCTTAATCCGGGAGCGTTTAGGTCAGGTTGCAATTCGGCCATCATCCATTGCTGACGTTCGTACTTGCCGAGGTTCTGCACCACAAACGGCTTCACCGACCCAATGCCCAACAGCCGCTTGCGGGCCGTATGAATGGCAAAGCGGCCCAGATCACAGGTGATCCACCGGCGACCCAATTTCTCGGCCACGGCGGCGGTTGTGCCCGACCCGCAAAAACAATCCAGCACCAGATCCCCCGCGTTACTGCTGGCCTTGATGACGCGCTCTAACAAAGCTTCGGGTTTTTGAGTGGCGTAGTTGACTCGCTCTGTAGCTTGAGAATTGACAACTGGAACATTCCAAACATCGTCTTGAGGGGTCCCTTTCGATTGTTCCTCTGTCATTTGAGTGACCTGCCTAACTCCATCTACAAATTCAACTTTACTCTTCATTCCTTGCCACCTCTTGTTAGTGCCTTCCGTCAATTCTTGTAAGGAGGTATGAAAAGTTCTCCGGCTACTTTTACCATATAGCAGTATGACATCGTGCATTTTTTGGAAATTTTTGCTTTGGGCGGGCCAACGTTTATAGTGCCAAACGACTTCATTTACAAAGTTCTCATAACCAAACACTTCATCCAGCACGATTTTGGCGTAGTGGCCCACGTGCCAGTCGAGGTGGACGTAGATGGAGCCGTCGTCGGCCAGTAGTTCGCGGAGGAGCAGGGCCGTTTCGTAGAACCATTGCAGGTACGAATCGAGGCCCCGGCCCCAGGTGTCGCGGTAGGCTTTTTGCTCAATCACGCTGGGCTGTTTCACAAAGCTGCCGCCTTCGGTCTCCTCCCCGTCGGGGTCGGCTTCGGCGGGGGCGTTGGGGATAGTGGTGGTGAAGGAGAAATTGGCCCCGGTATCAAACGGCGGGTCGATGTAGATCAGGTTTACTTTCCCGGCAAATTCGGTAAGCAGGCTGGGCAGCACGTATTTCTTATCGCCCCAAATCAGCCGGTTGCGCCACTCTGTTTGGGCGGCGGGGGCCGAGAACAGGCTCATCCGCTGCTCAACGGATTCATTGACGGTTTCGATGGTTTGAAAGGGCAGGGCCAGTTTAACGGGGGCTACTTTCCGGTCGTTGAGGTACTTACCCTCCCAGCGTAATTCGGTCATGAAGTTGTTTGGTCAGTGTGTGCCAAAGTGGTGCGCTAAAGCTACAAATCAAGTCGTAAATTTACGTTATGCAACTCTCCGTCGCCGATTTTCTGGCCCGCGCCCAAACCCAGCCCATCCTCGACGTGCGGTCGCCGGGCGAATATGCCCATGCACACGTACCTGGGGCCATCAATATGCCCCTATTCGATGATGCCGAGCGGGCACAGGTGGGCACCAAATACAAGCAGGCCGGGCGCGATCAGGCGGTGTTGTTGGGGCTGGAGATGGTGGGGCCGAAGCTGGCGGGCTTTGTGCGGCAGACCCGGAAGTTGACTCCGCCGGGGAAGGACGTGCTGGTGCATTGTTGGCGCGGCGGGATGCGCTCCGGCTCTATGGCGTGGCTGCTGAACACGGCGGGTTTCCGGGCAGAAACGTTGGAGGGCGGCTACAAAGCCTACCGAAATACCGTGTTGGAAAGCCTGGCCGAGCCGCGTAACCTGCTGATTTTGGGCGGAAAAACGGGTTCGGGCAAGACCGATGTGCTGAAACAACTGGCCGCGCAGGGCGAACAAATCATTGACCTCGAAGGGCTGGCGCACCACAAAGGCTCGTCCTACGGGGCTATCGGGCAATTGCCCCAACCCACGAGCGAACAATTCGAGAACCTAGTTTACGACCAATGGCGGCAACTAGACCCTGACCAGCGAATCTGGCTCGAAGACGAAAGCCGCAACGTAGGCAGTTGCTACATTGCCCCGCCCCTCTGGAAACAAATGCGGGCGGCTCCGGTAGCGTTTCTGGACGTACCTAAGCAAATCAGAATCAGCCGTTTAGTGCAGGAATATACGGGTATTGACCACGCGCTGCTGGTGGAAGCCACCCAACGAATTGAGAAACGCCTGGGTGGATTAGCCCTGAAACAGGCTCTTGCCGCGCTGGCCGAAAACGACTACGCCACTGTGGCCGACCTCACCCTGGTTTATTACGACAAAGCGTACCTGCACGGCCTGAGCCAACGCGACCCCCATACGGTTTTCCCACTGCCCGTACACGCCGACAACCCGCCCCAAACCGCCGCCGACCTCATTGCCTGGGCGGATACCTACGCCGAAAAAACCGTTTTGCGGTAAATTTTCTGCATCGGCAACGCCATATCGCTTACCAGCAGGGTGTCGGTCAGGAGCCGGTAATCGGTATCGACCCACTGATCGGGTTTGTCGGTGCGCGAATAAACGCGGGCAAAAACGGCTTCCTGACTCACAAATACAATGTGTTGCAACGACGGAATGAGCCGGTATTGATCCAGTTTGTCCGATTGGTCGTAGGCTTTAGTGCTGTTGGAGAGCACCTCGACCACAATCTGCGGGTTTTTAATCCGCACCGTCGATACTTTCCCGCTTGGCAATGTTACGTATTCCGGTTCGCCCTGCACCACCGACAGGTCGGCGTTGAACTCGGCCCTACCCGGACTGACGCAGATTTTGACGTTGCTGCTCAGCACCCGGTAGTTGGGCTGGTCGTCGAGAAGGATGTTGAACAGGGTAATTAGCTGTCCAATCAACTGTTCGTGGAGTACCGTGGCCTGACTCATAGAGATTATTTCGCCGTTTAAAAATTCGATATTGTACGGGACCTCCCCGGCCAGTTCCACATACTCGTCCCAGGTGGCGGGTACGCGCAGGGTGTCCGGGGCCATTCCGCGTTCGGCCAGAGTCATCGGTAGCAGGCTTGTCAGTGTTTCCATCTGTTTCTTGTGTTGGTCAAAACTAGGGGCTTGGAGCCGTTATTTCTTGTTTTTCAGGTGCCGGATAATCTCGTTTTTCGGGAAGGCAAGCCGCCACACGGCGAGGGGTTGTTTTTGGGTACCGAAACAGGCCCGGCACAGCGCGGCGGTGTCGGGCAGGGCGGCGTTATAGACGTACAGCGTGTCGCCAATGCGCTGCACGTTGCTGCTCTGGCGAAGACCTTTTTCGGCATTATACAGGTACGCATCCAGCACCTCCCGCTCCTTTGGTGCAAGCTGTTTGCTGGTCAAGTCTTTGACACTTAATAAGCTGATTTTCAAGCCATAACGAGCCGCCAGAGCCTGTGTTTTGGGCAATCCCTGCAGGGAGCAAACAGCCGCCAATGGGGCTTTTTTGGCCAGCGTTTGGGCGGCTTCTTTTTGGGCCAGGGCTACTAGTTGCTCGCCCCAACTATCCACGGCTTCGGTCAGTTCGGCGGTAGTGAGGCGTTTCACTTTTTTGTCTCTCATCTCCTGCTTCAGTGCATCCGAATACTGAATGCGGTCGGGGTTGCAGGCCAGGAGCAAGTACGTACCCAGCAGGGTCAGTAAGAAACGGTTCATGGGCGAAAAATGGCTTGTTCAAAGTCCAAACGCAGGGCCGGGGCGTTGGGTTGCAACCCGTCGGGGGTAACAAATAACCCACGGCTTTTGTGTAGCTTTGAGTACATAAACCAGACCCCTAACCCTGCCCTGCATGGAGCCAATTTTTGCCACCGACCATACCCGCGCCCTTGTTCCCCGCATCCGCGAGTTTATTGAAACCGAACTGATTCCGCTCGAAACCGCCGACCACCTCACGGGCAACTTCTCGAAAGTGGCCAAAATTCTGGATCAAAAGCGTGAACTGGTGCGGCGGGCGGGGTTGTGGGGGCTGCAACACAGTGTGGAAGAGGGCGGACTGGGCCTGAGCCTGTGCGAGTTCGGGCAGGTGAGCGAGGTGCTGGCCTACAGCCCCTTCGGCCACTACACCTTCAACTGCCAGGCCCCGGATATTGGCAACATGGAACTGATGCACAAATACGCCCCTAACCACCTCAAGCATACGTACCTGGAACCCCTCCGGGAAGGGCAAATCCGGTCGTGCTTCTCGATGACCGAACCCGAATTTGCCGGTTCCAACCCCACCCAAATGGGCACAACGGCCGTGCTGGAGGGCGACGAATGGGTCATTGACGGCCACAAATGGTTTACCTCCTCTGCCGACGGATCTGCGTTTGCCGTGGTCATGGCCGTGACCAACCCCACCGCCGCCCCCCACCGCCGAGCCAGCATGATTCTGGTGCCCACCAACACCCCCGGTTTCGAGCGGGTGCGCAATATCAGCATCATGGGCGATGCTTCTGACCACTGGGGCAGCCACGCCGAAGTTCGCTACACCAACTGCCGGGTGCCCGCCGCTAATCTTATTGGGGGCGAGGGCATGGGCTTCACCCTGGCGCAGGAACGCTTGGGGCCGGGCCGCATTCACCACTGTATGCGCTGGATTGGCATTGCCGAACGATCCTTCGATTTGATGTGCCGCCGCGCCGCCACCCGCGAGATTGAGCCGGGCATGATGCTGGGCGAAAAACAGTTTGTGCAGGGCTTCATTGCCGAAAGCCGCGTCGAAATTGATGCCTCCCGGCTGATGGTGCTCCGCACCGCCCGCAACATCGACGAGCAGGGTGCCGCCGCTGTTCGGAACGAGATTTCGGCCATCAAGTTCTACGTGGCCAACATGGTGCTGCGCGTGATAGACCGGGCCATTCAGACTTTCGGGGCCGCCGGCATCACCGATGATGTGCTGCTGGCCTGGTACTACCGCCACGAACGCGGTGCCCGCATTTACGACGGGGCCGACGAGGTGCACAAAACCGCCCTGGCCCGCAGCATTCTGAAAAGCTACGGCCTGGATACGCGAAAAAATAAACCCGCAGAACTGGCTTCGCGAACGTAAAAAATATCACCGCAAAGACGCAAAGAAAAACGCAAAGAGCGCAAGGGTATTTCTGTACTATTTCTGATGGGGAGCATCAAAAACTTTGCGCTCTTCGCGTTTTTCTTTGCGTCTTTGCGGTGATATTTTCGCCCGTAAACAAAACTAAAAGAATATGACTATTCAGATAGATGTTAACGATCAGTTTGTTCAGCAGTTAGGTGAAGAACGCCTACGGCAACTTGTCCAGGCTAAGGTGAGAGCCGAAGAATTTCGTTTAGCCGCAAACCGTATCAGTCAAACACTCGATGAAGCCGCCACAACGGGCGTGGATTGGGAGGCTGAGTTTGAACAGGCCCGACAGGAAACCTGGGAAGAATACAAACGCAAACGAAACATACCGTGAGCGACCGTAGCTACGTCGTTGACGTAAACGTCATTTTTAGCGCAGTTATCCGGCAGAAGGAATTTTACGACCAACTTTTGGAACGATGCGTACTTTACACGCCCGATTTTGCCCTGACGGAGATGCAACGATATCGCAGGGTAATCCTCAAAAAAACAAAGCAGAACCCGGAGGGCCTGAAAAAATTTACGATTCGCTTCTTTGAAAAACTAGTTGTTCTGCCCGATTATTTGATTAGCGACGAGACGTTACAGAAAGCCACTGAGTTGTGCGCTGACATTGACCCAAAAGACACGGTTTATATTGCCTTGGCTATCGAATTGCAACTCCCGCTATTGACCCGCGATAGGGTGCTCTATGACGGCTTGACAGCGAAAGGTTTTCATCTTTTGCTCATATTTGATGAGTTAATTAATGACTTACTTCGAGATTAATCACGTCAACAATCCAATGACTATTCCAAAAGTAGCTCTCGTGACCGGTGGAAGCCGGGGACTGGGCAGAGACATGGCCCTGAGCCTGGCTGCAAAAGGTCTCGACGTAATCCTAACCTACCGCAGCCAACAGGCTGAAGCCGAAGCAGTTGTAACCGAGATTGAAGCCACCGGCCACCGCGCCGCCGCCCTCCCGCTCGATATGAACGTACCTGGCTCTTACGACGGGTTTGTGAAGGCCGTAAGCGAAACGCTGCAACGCTGGGGGGCACCGGGCGTAGACTACCTGGTCAACAATGCCGGAATGGGAGCTACCGTGCCGTTTGCCGACGTGACGGAAGCGCAGTTCGATGAGTTCCTGAACGTGCATTACAAAGGCATCTATTTCCTGACCCAAAAACTGTTGCCGCACCTCAACAATGGCGGCGGCATTGTCAACATTAGCAGCGGCACCACCCGCTTTGCCAACCCCGGCTATTCGGTTTATGCGTCCATGAAGGGGGCCATTGAAGTACTGACCAAATACTGGGCTAAAGAACTGGGTGCCAAAGGCATCCGTTGCAACGTGGTGGCTCCGGGGCCGATAGAAACCGATTTCAACAATGGAGTCATTCGCGGCAACCCGCAAATGAAGGGCTTCTTGGCTTCGCTCACGCCGCTGGGCCGGGTGGGCAACGCCAACGACATTGGCGGCGTGGTGGCCTTCCTCTGCACCGACGAAGCTGGCTGGATAAACGGGCAACGTATCGAAGTGTCGGGCGGAATAAACGTGTAAAGCGTTTCACCGCAAAGACGCAAAGATTTCGCAAAGGGCGCAAAGGAAAAAAAGAACATTTCTTTGCGCCTTCCTTTGCGTCTTTGCGGTGAAAATCTAATTCTTATGCAACCAGACACCCCCACCGCCGTTCGGGGCGGCGAAGAACTCGACCTGCCCGCGCTGGCAACGTACCTGGGCCTCGGCCCAATTGCCGCCGTGGGGCAGTTTCCGGGGGGGTACTCCAACCTGACGTACCTGCTCACCATTGCGGGGAAAGACTATGTACTGCGCCGCCCGCCGGTGGGGGCCAAAGCCATTAAAGGCGGCCACGACATGGGGCGCGAGTTTCGGGTGTTGTCGGCACTGGGCGAGGCGGGCTACGCCAAAATGCCCGCCCCCGTGGCCTACTGCGACGATGAAACCGTGTTGGGGTGCCCCTTCTACGTCATGGAGCGGGTGCCGGGCGTGATTTTGCGGGCACAGTCGGCCCCCAAGCTGGGGTTGTCGCCCGCCACGATGCAGACCTTATCCGAAACCCTGGTCGATGCCCTGGTCGAGCTTCACGCCCTGCCCCTGGAACCACATCTGAGCCAACTGGGCAAGCCTGATGGCTACGTGCAACGGCAGGTTACGGGCTGGCACAACCGCTACCTGGCCGCCCAAACCGACCCCATACCCGCCATGACCGACCTGGCCACGTACCTGACCGAAAACCTGCCCCCCCAAAACCCTGACGTAACGCTGATTCACAACGATTTCAAGTACGACAACGTGGTTTTTTCCGAAGACCTGAGCCAGATTCGCGCCATCCTCGACTGGGAGATGTGTACCATCGGCGATCCGCTCATGGATCTGGGCACAGCCTTGTCGTACTGGGTTGAAGACTCCGACGATGCATTCCGTAAAACGTTTAACCTCAGTTGGTTGCCGGGAAATCTGACGCGCCAGCAAGTGGCCGACCGCTACGCGCAGCAGTCGGGGCGAAGCGTAGAAAACATCCTGTATTACTACGTCTTCGGCCTGTTTAAAAACGCCGTGGTGATCCAGCAAATCTATGGCCGCTACAAACAGGGCCTCACCCGCGACGAACGGTTTGCGGGGTTGTTGGCGGGGGTGGTGGCCCTATCGGGCGATGGCATTCACGCGCTGGAAACAGGCCGTTTATAGGGCCGGGGCGGCGGTTGGAGCCAGGCCCAGTTCGGTTTCGATCAGCAAAATAAACAGGTGAATCACCTTGATGTGTACCTCCTGAATGCGGTCGGCGTAGCCGAAATGGGCCACCCGCACTTCTGCATCCGACGTACCTGCTAGCTTGCCGCCGTCTTTGCCCGTCAGCAAAACGATTTTCATGCCTTTTTGCCGGGCGGCTTCTACTGCCCGGATAATGTTGGCCGAATTGCCGCTCGTGCTGATGCCCAACAGCACGTCGCCGGGGTTGCCCAAGCCTTCCACAAACCGCGAAAACACAAATTCGTAGCCAAAATCGTTGCTCACGCACGAGAGGTGGCTGGGGTCTGAAATGGCGATGGCGGCCAGGGCGCGGCGGTTTTCGCGGTAGCGGCCCGAGAGTTCTTCGGCAAAATGCATGGCATCGCAGTGGGAGCCACCGTTGCCGCAGGCAATAATTTTGTGGCCGTTCTTGAGCGCATCGGCCATGAGGCGGGCGGCGGTTTCAATGGCCTGAACGTTGGCCGGGTTGGCCGTAAATGTGCTTAGCACATGAGTGGCTTCAGCCAGTTGAGTGTTGATGAGGGTGGTCATAGGGTCAGAAAAGCCAGCTACGGTAAGGGGCATTCCAGCGGATAGAAAAGTTGGCGACGGTAGAATTGTAGGAGTCGGGTTTGAACTGGCTGTCTTGGAAGCGGCTCAGGTAGCGGCCTTCCAGAAACAGGTTGTGCCGCAGCATATAGGTCAGCCGCAGGTCGGCAACGGTGATGATGGTTTTGCGGCCCTGCCCCACAAAATTACCGTAGTCGCGCAGGCGTTCTTCGTAATCTTTCAGGGGGTTGCCGCCATAGTTGCGGTTGGGCGAGTCGGCACCTTTCGTCATCACGCTGAACAACGCATTGGCCGTGAAGCGGTTACGCTGAAATCGCACCATCCCGATGCCCTCCATAAAGTTGCCACCCAGGGGGTGAGCCAGGGGTTGGTTGTAGTGCGTATAGTTGGTCTGCCCCGATTTGTGGGCGTAGGTGTAGGGCCGGGCAATGTTAAATTCGCCCTGGATGTCCAGGTTCGGAACACCCAGCACGTCGATGTATTTCAGGCCCGCCTGCACGGCAAACTTGTTTGTCCACGACCCCTGCGCGTCGCGGAGTTCTTTAATCAGAAATTCGTCGAGCATTATCTGGCCGTAGAACAGAAAGTGCCGGGCGGCGTTCACCTTCACGTCCAGGCCCACAAAGGCATTGTCGCCGCTACCCCGCGCCGATTCTACGTACCGGTAAAAAATGACCGGGTTCAGGTAATTGATGTCGAACTTATCGCGGCTGTAAACTTCGGCCTCAAACAACCCAATGTTCACCCGCTTGCTGAGGTTGATGCTCAGGTGGTGCATGGCGGTGAATTTCTGCGGAAAAAAATTAATGCCGCTCAGCACCACCTGCCCGTTCTGGAGTTCGGAAAATAGGTTCGTATACAGAAACCGTTTGCCGAACCGAGTCTGGAATTTCAGGAAAAGGCTGGAGGCCGTGTTGTCGGAAAGGAGTAGGGAGCGGATGCCGTTACCGAAAAAGTTGCGGTCGTGGCCAAACTGTATGTTAATGATTTTTAGGGCGTTGAATGTAACGTACCCACGGGCCTCAATGAAATCTGCCGCTTGGTTGAAGAGTTTCACCACACCCTGCCCCGGCGCAAAACCCCCGCCTGTGGCCAGCCGGTACAGGTTGCCGTAGTCCTGAATGTAGCGGGGGTAGTTGACTTGGTTATCGGTCACGAAGGTGTAAAAACCCAGTCGTCGGCCAATACTCCCGCGCACCTCCACGCCCCTTGAGTTGGTGATGAGGCCCCCTGCCAGGGTTTGGTCGCGGCCATAGCCCAGGCTGAGTACGGGGCTGATATGAAGGTCGAATTCGTTGGTTTTCGCGCTGTAGAAATCGGCTTTTTTTCGGTAGAAATAATTTAGAAAAAGCCGGTCACTGTTACCCGGCTCGTCGTAGCGCAAAATAACGGGTTGCCGGGCCGACGAATCGGTGGAGCGGCCAAAGGCGACCGACACAGGCGGGAACATGGCCCGCACGGGCTGTGGTGTGGCCCATTCCCAACTATCGTCGCGGAAATAATTGATGTTGAAACGGTCTGTGGCTGAGAGGCTTACGCCGTCGGGGTCGTTTTCCAGTGTGTCTACCAGTTGCATCACGGCCTGGCGGTTATAGGGTTTCACGGTGCTGTGAAACTGGTCGGCCCAGCGGCCCTGCCTGATCTCGTAGCGGTCAATGAGGTGGTACTGATCCTGGTTGAGTGGAATAAACGGACTTTGTGCCAACGATACATGAATGGACAGCAGGCCGAAAAAAAGTAAACAACAGCGCATAGAAAAACTCCGGGTAAACGGCGGGGATAAACACTCAGCAACGAAAAATAGGCGTTTTGGTTGGTATTACCTGAACGGAAGGGCTAAATTACGGGGAAACTTACCGAGTTTACGCTACGTCTGTATGTTCGTTTTCGCCCAACAACCCTCCATTGCCAACCAATACCTGGCCGAACTGCGCGATGCACAGGGCCAACAGGACCGCCAACGGTTTCGCCATAACCTGGAACGACTGGGCGAGTTGATGGCCTACGAAATCTCGCGGACGATGCCCTACCACAACGGGACGGTGCAAACGCCGTTGGCCCCGGCCCCCACCCAAACCCTGTTGCAACAACCGGTACTAGCTACCATTTTGAGGGCGGGTCTGCCCCTCCACCAGGGTTTTCTAAACATCTTCGACCAGGCCGACAGTGCCTTTGCGGGGGCTTACCGTAGTGCCGTTCATGCCGACGACGAAGCCGAATTTTCGATCCAGATGGACTATATCAGCAGCCCCGACCTAAGCGGCCGCACCCTGATTCTAATCGACCCGATGCTGGCTACGGGCCGGTCGCTGGAAAAAGTGTACCACACGCTGTTGCGGTTTGGCACCCCGGCCCACACGCACATTGCGGCGGCCATTGCCAGCCCGGAGGGGGTCAGGTACGTGCAGCAGCAGATGCCTCAGTGCCGGTTGTGGCTCGGTGCCATAGACAGCCACCTCAACGACCATTACTACATTGTGCCCGGCCTGGGCGATGCCGGGGATCTGGCCTTCGGCGAAAAAATATAACTTATCCCTCAGCGAATCAACATCTTACGTATCTGGGCGGGTTGCCCGCTGCCCTCCAGCCGAAGCAAATACAACCCCGGTTGCAGACCCACCACCGGAACGTCAGTAAAGCGGCCCGTGGTGGGTTGCGAACGTACCTGACGGCCCGTCAGGTCGGTTAGGGTGAGGGTAGCCGGGGTGGTGGTGGCCCGCACCTGAAACCGGTCGGTGGCGGGGTTGGGGAACACGTCAAAAGTTTCGGCGGGCGGGGCTTCGTTGGCCGTAATGATAAAGTTCAGAGCTTCCGACGGTGTTGACGAACAGCTTCCCGCCGTGGCTACCACATAGTAGGCCCCGGTACCGGGCGGTTTGAACCGAACGGCGGTTGCTCCGGCTACGGCCTCGCGGTTGTTGGTAAACCACTGGTAGGTGGTGCCCGCCGCGCCGGGGCTGGCCACCAGTTCGTCGCCGGTTTGGGTCAGCGTGGGCGCAGTGGGGGCCACCGCCACCGTGACAGACACGGCCTCGCCCACGTAGGCGGGCAGGGGCGACACTGCCCGGAGCCGGTAGCCACTGCTGGGCGCAAGCGTGGTTGAAAGCGGTACGCTCACAGCGAAACTGCTGACGTTGAACAAGTTACCTGCTACACCAATGGGTATGCTGCCCAGGGTACGGGGGGCATCGAACCGGCCATTGGCATCGGAGAGTTGCAGGCTGATGCTTTGCTCGAAATACCCGGCGTAGTTGCCCCGCAGGGTGGTGTTGCTACCCGCACAGAGCACCGTGGCCGAGGTGGGGCGGAGAACAAACGGTTGCAACAAAGCCAGGTAATGCGCCGGGCTTGCCGCCGTGCCTGTGGCTGTAAACGTGCCCAGCGGCAACGTACCGGTGGTTCTTCCTGCCAAAAACAGTGCTCCGTTGTCGCCCCTGACTACATCCGTCAAGCGGTCGTTGCCGGTGGGGGCGTTGACCCTTGTTGTCCAGCGCAAAGAGCCATCGGGGGCATAACCGGCCAGGCTCACATAGTCGGCGGGGCCAAAGAGGCCGGTGGGCGGGTCGAAGGGGCCGGAGTAGCCGCCGTGCGCCACAATGGCCCCGGCGGGGTCGGCCAGCACACCCGTGGCCAGGGCCGAGTCGGGCCGGGACACGCCCGTTTTCACCCACAAATTTTTACCATCGGCATCGTAGCGCAGCAGGGCCTGACCAGTTTCGGCTACAAGGCCCGTCAGCCGGTCTACGAGGGTGTATTTGCTGAGGGCCACCAGGTTATCCTGTCCATCCAGGGCCAGGTCGAGGGGGGTGGTGTCGTAGCGGCGGGCGGCGTTGGTGCCCAGGGCTTCGTTCACACCTTTTTGCCAGCGCGGCGCGTCGTCGGTGGTGGCTAAAAACAGGGCCGAGGTCGAAGACTGGGTACGTTCGGCAATGGCCAGCCGGGTATCGCCTTTCGAGTCGGCCACCACCAGCACGGCCTCCGGCGCAGGAATGGTGGGGGCACCGTAGCGGGTAGCGGCCAGAAACCGCCCGTCGGCATCGAACCGGCACAGCACCGGTATGTTTACCCCCGCTTGCCGGCCAAACACCAGCGCGTCGCCCTGCGGTTCGGCGGCCAGGCTATTGAATTGGCTCATCAGCCCACCGGGCGTGAGCACATACGTGGCCCAACGGCGGGCGTGGGTGCTGTCGAACTGAGCCACAAATACGCTGGTCTGGCGGATGTTACTGAGCCGGTAGGTCGAATCGCCGATGGTAAACTGCCCCGTAAATTCGCCCGCAACCAGAAGCCGCCCGTCGGGGCTGGTGGCAATGGCCTTTACGGTGGGCCAGGTGGCGGGCAGCGTTTGCCGCCATTGCTCACGCCCCCGCGTGTCGAGTTGCACGAGTGTGTTCCCTTTCAGGAGCACATAAGCCCCGCGTGGGCCATCGGCGGCCAGGGCCAGAGGTTCTGCCGGGAGCGGCGTTACCCACACAAAGTTGGTGGTGGGGGAGGGGTTCACCTGCGCCCGGCTCGTAAAGGTCAGGCTAAGGAGCAGGAGGATAAGGCTGGATAAACGTGTTTTCATACGAGAAGAGAGGAGTAGGTGCGCTGGCTACGTTGGGCTAAGGTAGGTAAATACGGTGGGCGCATGGCCAGGTACGTGGTAAAAAAAGAAAGGGCGTTGCTTCTGCCCATTGTGGTGGAGTAGCAACGCCCTTTGGCCTGATAATGAACGGGTTCTACCGCATCAGCTCATCGAACGATAGCGAAATGTAGTACATCGAACCAATGGTGGGGTTGCCCCAACCGGTGGTGTACTCCTTCTGGAGAATGTTGCTGCCACCCACTTTCAGGATCGACTTGATACCCGGAATCCGTTTGCTCACCTGTGCATCCAGCGTACCGAAAGCCGGGATGATAATTTGCTGGTTGAGCGATGACGTGCGGGCCACGGCGGGCATAATCAGGTCTTGCCAGAGGGTAGCCTGCTGGTAGCGATATACCACGTTGAAACCCCAGCCGCTGTTGCGAATGTTGCGGTTAGCGAACCCGGCGTTGAACCGGTATTTGGGGGTGTTGAACCCAATTTGGGTACCATCTTCCAGCACGTTAATGTTCTTTTCGCTGCTGAACAGGCCCACACCGCCCGCGTTGAGGGTGTTGTTCGATAAGTTACCAGACAGCAGGAAATTGCTGGGCAGGGCATATTCCAGACCCAGGCCAAAGCCCTGGTAAGCAATGTCTTTGCCGTAGTTGATGGGCATGGAAATGGGTACCTGACCGCCCGTGCCGCTCACCACGTTGGGGCTGCCCAGTACCACGCCGCTGATGAAATTGCGCAGCGTGCTGTTGTAATAGTAGGCATCTACCAGCAGTTTCTGGCCAATGAGGCCCTTGTAGCCCACCTCGAAGGTTAACACCCGTTCGGGCTTAAACTCGCCGGGCGCAAAGGCCGTTGTGGTACCGAAAATAGTGGTCCTACCGTCGTTCAATTTGTAGCGGTCAATGAGTGGTTGCAACCCGCCAATCAGCAACGAAACGGGCGTTTGCAGGTTGATGTACTGGTTTTGCGTGGTCGGGATGCGGAAACCGGTTTGGTAGCTGGCCCGGAAATTCTGGTTATTGCTGGGCGAAAAAACCGCCGAAATGCGGGGGCTGAACTGTCCGTCGAAGTTCTGGTTCTTGTCGTAGCGTACCGAGCCGGTCACTTTAAACGTCTCTCCGAAGCCTTTGATGGCCTGGAGGTACGCTCCGTATTCGCTGATGTCGAACTCGCTGCCATCGGGTTTGGTCAGAAACAACGTCCCGCCCGAATTGAGCGAGAACACCCGGTAGTTGGCTCCCACGGCCAGATCTACGTACTTGGGGTCTATCTGGTCGCGAAAATTATACATCCCCTCGTAGTGGTAGAGGCTGGTTTTGTCCAGGAATTTGGCACCCTGGGCAATGGGGCGGCTGGTGATGGTGGCGGCAGCAGCCTCAAAGGCGGCGGAACCCGGCATGGGCATCCCGGCATCGGCCACGCCCCGTGCGGCGGCATGGAAACGGTCGGTAAGGGCGGGGTTGGTGGCGGCGGCAGCGGCGGCCTGGTAAGCAGCCAACGGGTTGGCAGGGTTCGCCGCAAACGCTGCCTGAAACGCCGGGACAAATGCCTGGAAAGCACCTCCGGCGTAGGTCAACGCATATTGCGGGTACCAGGCCGACGCGGCTCCGGCCAAACCGGCACTGGCGGCGGGGGCACTGGGTTTCCAACCTTCCAGAATGTACGAACCCAAAATACCGGCGGCGTAGGCATCACCTGAGCGTTCCTGCGTGGTATAGGCCCTGAGGAAGAAATTCGACCCCCGGAGTTCGGCTTTGTACTGCGCCAAAACGAAATCCTTGATGTAGTACCGGTCTGATGACGTGTAGACCGTTGTGCCCGACCCCCAGTTGGCTTGCAGAATTCCTTCCAGCTTGTCGCTGAATCGGTAGTGCAACGCGCCGCTCAGTTTCAGCGATTTGGTGTCGTAATCAACCAATGCCCGCTCCTGATAGCCGGTGCGGTTCACAACCACGTTGGGCAGCAGCACGTCGTTGATGAGCGTAGTGGCCGGAATGCCCCGCGCTGCAATCTGGTTGATGCCACCGGCCAATTGCGCCAAACTTGGGTTTAGAGCGTTCAACTGCGCCAGCCCGGCAGGAGTAGAGCCAAGCCCCACAATCTGAGCCAGTGTGCCGCGCAAACTGCCCAGGCCCGCATTCGACGAGTTTTCGTCGCCGTAAATATTGATGCCGTTATAGCCGGGATTAGCCGCCGGGTTGCTGGGGCCACCGGGCGTTCTGCCGTTGTTGAAACTCTGGTCGCGGTAGTCGGTGGCCTGCCAGTCTTTGGCTTGCAGGTAGCTGGCGTTCACTTTAAAGGCCAGTTTGTTATTAAATGATTTGGCGTAACGAATGGCAATATCAGAGAACGGCGTGGCCCCCTGGGCCGAGCCATCTTTGTTAGTCCGGTTGCTGGCCTGCATCACGCCGCCTTTCACCTGCGCACTCAGGCCCTGGTACAGAAACGGACTTTTACTGGTCATCAGCAACAGCCCGTTGGTAGCGTTGGGGCCGTAGAGGGCCGAGGCCGCGCCGGGCAGCAGTTCCACGCTCTCCAGGTCCAGTTCCGAAATACCGGCAATGTTACCCACGGCGAAGTTCAGGCCGGGGGCCTGGTTGTCCATGCCGTCAATCATTTGCACCACCCGCACGTTGCCGTTGCCGGTGAACCCCCGCGTGTTGATGGAGCTGAAGGTGAGGCTTTGCTGGCTCACTTCCACGCCTTTCAGGTTGCGCAGCGCGTCGTAGAAACTGGGGGCGGCAGCGTTCTGAATGGCCCGCAGGTCCATTTTCTCTACCGAAACCGGCGATTTCATCACGCTTTCTTCCACCCGCGAGGCCGACACGATGATTTCCTGGCCCAGCAGGGCTTGCTCGTCGAGCTTCAGGGTCAGGGCCGGGTTGCTGCCCGTTACGTTAATTTCCTGCCCCTTGAAACCCACCGATGTAACCAGCAGGGTGAAGGGTGGGGGCGTATTGGTAGAAAGAGAGAAATTCCCTTTACCGTCGGTGATGGTGCCCGCTACTTTGCCTTTAATGGAAAGGCTGGCCCCCGGAATGGGTAGCCCGGCGGCATCGGTGATGCGGCCCGCGAGTTTGGTTTGTGCCCAGCCCGAAACAGAGGCTAACAGCACAACCAACAGGGAGACCAGCACAGAGGTACATAGACGTTTCTGCATAGGAGAGCGAAGAAATAATTGAGTCAGGTGAACTTATCAGACGGTTAAGATACGGGTAGTATTGTTTTGGTACAATTTTTTATCAAAATCATGACCTATGACAGCCTCTTTATTTGCGGTCAAGCCGTTAGTTAGCAACCAGTTACAGTCAATGTTAATTTTCAGTCCAACACATGGCCCGGTAATTGGTACGGGTTACTTTCCGGGTAATTGCCAGGTACGTAGCACACCGCCCACTAGCCATGAAACTCACACGAGCGAAGCCCGAAAATTGAGCAACGGGGCAGCATCGGCCATAGGCTTTACCTTACATTTGCGAAAAGACAAACAGGAGTTATGAATCATACGTATGTGATTATTATGGCGGGTGGTGTGGGCACCCGCTTTTGGCCTTTTAGCCGAACCAGCTACCCCAAACAATTCCATGACGTACTTGGCACCGGGCGCACCCTACTCCAACAAACCGCCGACCGCTTCGATGGCATCTGCCCCGCCAGCCACATCTACATCGTGACTAGCGACAAATACAAGGATCTTTGCCAGCAGCAGCTTCCCGGCCTGACCGACCAGCAGGTACTTTGTGAACCCGTGGCCCGCAACACGGCCCCGTGCATTGCCTATGCCTGTTATAAAATCAGGCAGCAGGACCCCCAGGCCAACATTGTGGTGGCCCCCGCCGACCATATCATCCTCAAAGAAGAAGCCTTCCGCGAAACCATCAAAACCGCCCTAGGCACCACCGCTACCCAAGATGTGCTGGTTACGCTCGGTATCCAGCCCAGCCGCCCCGACACGGGCTACGGCTACATTCAGTACCTGCCCGAAGGCGAAGGCACGGTGAAAAAGGTAAAAACCTTTACTGAGAAACCACACCTGGAACTGGCTCAGCAATTTCTGGATAGCGGCGAATTTGTCTGGAACGCGGGCATTTTTGTCTGGAATGTGCAGAGCATCTGCCGGGCGTTCGAGCAGTTTTTGCCCGAAATGGCCGAAATTTTTGCCGAAGGCGACGGACTCTACTACACTGACCGCGAGCAGACGTTCATCAACAAAGCCTATTCGCTTTGCAAAAGCGTCTCCATCGATAACGGGGTCATGGAACGAGCTAATAACGTGTTCGTTGTCCTGAGCGAGTTCGGCTGGTCAGATTTGGGTACGTGGAAATCGCTTTACGAAGCCTCGGACAAGAACCACGACCTGAACGTGATTGACGGCCACGTGATGCTCTACGACACCCGAAATAGCATCATCAAAACCCCCAAAGACCGCCTCGTGGTAGTCAACGGCCTGGACGGCTACATTGTGGCCGAATATGACAACGTGCTGATGATCTGCCGCAAAGAAGAGGAGCAGAAAGTAAAAGAATTCGTGGCCGATGCCAAAGCACGCGGCCCCGAATTCGTGTGACGTACCTGCACTGATTCGCCTGTACGACGATATCTCTTGTCTGGTGGGCTGTAGAGACGCGATGTATCGCGTCTCTACACACGGCCTACCCTTTCAATTTCTCTTTGAACACCTTGCGGAATTTGTCCAGTTTGGGGGCAATCACGTAGGCGCAGTAGCCCTGGTCGGGGTTTTGCACGAAGTAATTTTGGTGGTAGGCTTCGGCTTCGTAGAACGTACCGGCGGGGCTGATTTCGGTCACGATGGCTTTGCCGTAAGCCCCCGATTTGTTCAGTTCGGTTTTGGCGGTTTCGGCCAGGCGTTTCTGGTCTTCGTTGTGGTAAAAAACCACCGACCGGTACTGCGTCCCCACGTCGGCACCCTGCCGGTTGAGGCTGGTAGGGTCGTGGCTGCGGAAAAAGGCTTCCAGCAACTCGGCGTAGGTGATTTTGGTGGGGTCGAAGGTCACTTCCACGCACTCGGCGTGGCCCGTGGTGCCGTTGCACACGTCTTTGTAGGTCGGGTTGGGCACCTGACCACCTTCGTAGCCTGACACCGCCGACTGCACCCCGTCCAGGGTTTCAAACATGGCCTCTGTACACCAGAAGCAACCGGTTCCGAAGGTGGCTTTTTCCAGGCCACCCGCCGTTGATTGGGGAGTCATTCGTTGTTTTTTTGCGGGTGATGTTGACTGGGCAACCAAACCGGGGCCGATGGCCAGAAACCCGGCTACCAGAAACAAACTGAGTCGTGAAATAACCATTGGGTGGCTTTGGCCGTTAGATTGCCTGTTGATTTAACCCCTTCAGGTACGTATAAGTTTGCCCATCGGTTTGCCCCATCAACTCCCAAAACTATGTCTTCTCCATCTACTGAGGCGTTTCGTTTCGACGGCTCTTCCGAATTTTCGATCAAAAAAACAGCCACAAAAATCAAGGATTTGTATGCTGACGACCTTGATTATGAGATCCAACTTCGCCAACAGGCCAGCCAGATAGACGACCTTCAGACCCAAATGTATGTCGATGATCGGTACGGGATGCTGACGGTTTTTCAGGCGATGGATGCCGCCGGCAAAGATGGCACCATCCAGAAAGTATTTACCGGCACCAACCCCACCGGCTTGCGGGTTTACTCCTTCAAACGCCCCACCGACCACGAATTGGACCACGATTGGCTCTGGCGAACGTACCTGAACCTGCCCGAACGCGGCACCATCGGCATTTTTAACCGCTCGTATTACGAAGAGGTGCTGGTGGTAAAAGTGCATCCCGAAATCCTGACCAAAAGCCAGCGCATCCCCGCCGACCTGATGCAGGACATGGATAAGGTGTGGAAACACCGCTACGAGGCCATTGTAAACATGGAAAAACACCTGGCCCGCAATGGCTTCCCGACCATCAAATTCTTCCTGAACGTATCGAAAAAAGAACAGGCCAAACGGCTCATTGCCCGGATTGAAGCCCCCGAAAAGAACTGGAAATTCGAAGAACAGGACGTTCACGAACGCGACTTCTGGGACGACTATATGGCTGCGTTTGAGACAGCCATTAACGAGACCGCCACCAAAACCGCCCCCTGGTACGTGATTCCCGCCGACGACAAGAAAAACATGCGCCTCCTGGTAGGCCGCATCCTGATTGAAGAGCTGAGCAAACTCCCCCTCAACGAAACCCCGCCCGAACCGGCCCGATTCGAGGCGTTACAAAAACTGATTCCGAAGCTAAAAGCCTGATGGTCAGGCGACAATTTCCACAACTATGTTTATTCAGCGCAATTTTCTGTACCTCGTCATGGCCCTGTCGGTGGGGTTTGCCATCTTCATGGGGGCCACCGTGTACCAAAAACCCGCCACCCCGCCGCCCCTGCCGCTGCCTTCGGTCAGCGCGGCGTTCAGGGCCTACTGGTTTGGCGGCAAAGCCGAACTGAACCAGTATAGCCTGAGCCAGGCCCAGTACGGGGCAGTACAGCCGGGGCAGACCGTGCTGATTTTCGTGACCGAAGATTTCCGAACCGACCGGCAGGTGAAAGCCGAAACGGAGGCCTCGCGGGGGGTAGCGGTGCCGGTGCTGAAAACCAACTTTATTCGCCGTTTTGCCACCGGCATTTACGATTATTCGCTCTTCACGTCGGTGTTTACGCCCGTGCCCGGCGCAGGACCGAATTTGTTTCCTAATACGCTGAAAGTCAGTACGTCGGTGCAGGAGTGGTGCGGCCATAGCTATGTGCAGCTCAACTACCGTAACAATGCTTACACGGTGACGGGGCGGTCTTATTTCGAGGCCGAAGCCACCGAAGACTATACCGTAGCTAAAACCCTGCTGGAAGACGAACTCTGGAACCGAATCCGCCTTGACCCGGCCCGGCTACCCATCGGCGAGGTAGAGGTTATTCCCGGCACACAAGCGGCCCGGTTGCGCCACAAACGCCTCGACCCCCTGCCCGCCACCGCCACCCTCGACACGGCACGGGGCCGCGCCTGGGCTACCACCTACCGCCCCGCCGCACCCGGCAAATGCCTCGCCTACTCGCTTGACTATGAGGCAGATGCCCGTCAGCTAAGCATTTATTTCGACGAAACATTTCCGCACCGTATTTTGGGCTGGGAGGATACGTACCTGACTAAAACCAAACGCCTCACCACCCGCGCCATCCTCCAGAAAACCACCCAGTCAGACTATTGGAACCACAACACCCCCACCGACAGCGCATTCGTCCACCGGTGATTTTGGCCGCATCTGTAGAGACCGGTACGCCGGTGCGGCGATACATCGCGTCTGGGTAGATGAGGTGTTTGGGTATATGGGTTGTTTGAGTCACCCAACGCTAAGCCGGTCAATGAGGGCGCGGTGCTGCGGAAATTGGCTCAGCAACGTACCTGGCGCGGCCAGTTCGAAATCGGCAAAGTCGAAGCCGGGGGCCACGGTGCAGCCCACCAGCGAGAAAGGCAGTGCGCCGGGTTCGCCCACGGGCTTGGCCCCAAACCAGCACCCCGCCCGCACTACCGCCTGAAACACCTCGCCCCCGGTCAGGTTTTGGCCCAGCCGAATAGTTTCCAGTTCGCCCGTGGCCGGGTCAATGACGTACACATTCAGCGGGCCACCGGCATAGAAATGCCACACCTCGTCGCTCTGAATACGGTGCAGGGCCGAATGATGATGGTTTTCGAGCAAAAAATAGATGGCCGTGCTAAACGCCCGGTCGCCACCAAAACGGGCGGGCAACGCAGCGGCTGGAATGTGTTCGGCGGCCTGGTACGTCTGGGCGTAGTAGCCCCCCTCCGGGTGCGGCTGCATGGCCAGAGCCAGCACATAGTCGGCGGCGGCGGTCATGGGCGGTTACTGTCTGGCTTTAATGATGGTCAGAAAATCGCGGGCCTTCAGCGACGCTCCGCCAATCAGTCCCCCGTCAATATCGGGTTGGGCAAAGAGGTCGGCGGCATTTTGAGCGTTGGCACTGCCGCCATACAGAATGCTGATTTCCTGGGCCAGGGCCTCGCCGTAGTGGCTGGCCAGGTGTTGCCGCAGGGCCAGGTGCATTTCCTGCGCCTGCGCCGAAGTAGCCGTAAGCCCGGTGCCAATGGCCCAAATAGGTTCGTAGGCAATCACAACGTTTGCCATCTGGCCGGGCGTGAGGTGAAACAGGCTTTCGGTCAGTTGCTGTGTCACAAAACCAATATAATCGCCGTTTTCGCGCAGTTCCTGCGATTCGCCACAGCAGAAAATGGGCGTGAGGCCGTGGGCCAGGGCCATGTCTACTTTTCGGGCCAGTTGCTGGTTTGTTTCGCCAAAATACTGCCGCCGTTCGCTGTGGCCAACCAGCACGTGGGTCACGCCCGCCGAGGCCAGCATGGGGGCCGAAAGCTCGCCGGTGTAGGCCCCCGACTCTTTTTCGTGGCAATTCTGGGCACCCAACGCCAGTTTGCTGCCCGTGATGTAGGCTTTGGCGGTGGTGAGATACAGCGCGGGCGGGCACAGCACCACCAGCACATTGCCCGTGATTTCGGCGTTGACCATCGCCGTTACCTCCGAGGTCAGGGCCAGGGCCTCGTCGGCGGTTTTGTTCATTTTCCAGTTGCCGGCAACAATTTTCTTACGCATACAGATTTGGGATTGTAACCGGCGTAGCCCCCAACCCCCTGAAGGGGGCTTCAGACTGTCCTAAGCCCCCTTGAGGGGGTTGGGGGCTACGCCGAGAGGAATTTAAGCTATTTAACAACAGCTTTGCTTCCTGTAAAAGTAGGCGTTTTGGGGGAAGGGGCCGAGAGGGCGGTAAATCAATGCCGGGGGGATTAATCTTTTATGGTTTTGCGGGGTTATAATGAAAGATTTTTGGTACCAAAGAAGGCCCGTATGAAAACGCTGTACCTGGTTGCGGTTTTTTTCCTGAGCACCAGCGCGGTGTGGGCCACAGGTACGTATGAGCCACCCCGCCCCGACCGGTTTGGCTACTACCTGAGAGGCAACCGCCGGGCCACCCGCATTCCGTTTTCGCTCCACTCCAACCTGATCGTGGTGAAACTCCAGATCAACGGGTCAGACACACTCAACTTCATTCTGGACACCGGCGTGAGCAACACCATCATCACCGATGCCGGTGCCCTGCGGCGTAACCCCTTGAAATTCACCCGCAAAGTGAAACTAAGCGGCGCGGGCGAAGGCAACAACCTCACGGCCACGGTAGCCATTGATAACGAACTGGCTATGGGCGACATGCGGGCCTCGCACCAAAACCTGGTCGTGCTGGATCAGGACGTGCTCCACCTGTCGGAATACGTGGGCGTACCTATTCACGGCATTTTTGGCTATGACCTGTTCAACAGTTTTGTGGTCGAAATAGACTTCCGCAACCGGTTCCTGACCCTCACCCAACCCCAAAAATACCGCTACCGCCGCCGCTTTGGCGACCGCTACCCCATCACGATCCAGAACACCAAACCTTACCTCGATGTAACGGCCCTGCTCTCCGACCAACGCACGGTGCCCCTGCGGGTGGTGCTCGACACGGGCGCGGGCCACGCCCTGATGCTCGACGGGCAGTCGAGCGTGTGTGCCTTGCCCCGGCCCGAAAAACTGATCCGGGCGCAACTGGGGCGGGGCCTCAACGGAGTCATAAACGGCAGTTTGGGCCGCATTGAGGGCTTGCGGCTGGGGCGGCACCAACTGCAAAATGTGATTGCCTCGTTTCCCGACAGTTCGTCGTTCGGCATGCGGATCGTGAACACCACCGACCGGCAGGGCAACGTGGGGTGCGAGTTGTTGCGGCGGTTTATGGTCACGTTCAATTACCCGGAGCAATACATTGTGCTGAAACCGGTAAAACGCCTCCTGCGCGAAACCTTCGAGCACGACATGAGCGGCCTGGAACTACGGGCGCGGGGCGATCAGTTCAAAACGTTTTACATCGAAAAAATCAACGACGATTCGCCCGCCCAGCAGGCCGGTTTGCAGGAGGGCGACGAACTGCTTTTTGTGAACAACGAACTGGCCAGTACGCTGGCAATCAGCGATGTATACAAGGCCCTGCAACGCGGCGAAGGCCGGGCCGTAACGCTGGTGGTGCGGCGCGGCGGTGGTATTGTGGTGGCCAACCTGACGTTGCGGCGAATTATCTAGGGGCAAAAAAGAAGCCCCTCTCCGCTGTGGGAGAGGGGCTAATACGGACGTTCACGCAGCGGGTGCAACGGTCGGTTACACCGACAAAGTGCCTTTTCTGTAGGCAGCGAGAAGGGTCGCTTCCAGACCATTTTTATTGATCGTCTTGATGGCCGATGTCGCTACCTTCAACGTAATCCACTCGCCCGTCGATTCAACGAAAAAACGTTTCCGTTGCAGGTTGGGGAAGAACTTACGCCGGGTTCTGTTGTTGGCGTGCGATACGTTGTTTCCAACCCGCGTGCGCTTTCCGGTAATTTGACAAACTCTGGCCATGACTATACTCGTTTTCCGTATGAGGGTGCAAAAATGGCAAAATTCTGCCACTTGCACAAATTATTTTTCCTTCCTGAACCCATACGGGCAGTGCCTACAGCCATTTTTGCAACAATATCCCCGTTTTTGGTGGTGTAGGGCCGTGAAAACCACATACCCTTCGGGGGTCAGGTAATAGTCGGCATCGGCCAGGTCGGGGCGGGGTGGTTTCTTGGGGCCAGATTCGTTCAGGGCCATCAGGTACGTTATCTTTACGGTATAGTGCTGTTTGGCCAACAGGTGGGCGGTGCCAAAAGTTTGTTCGGCCCCGGCCTTTCCTTTACCTTCTCTTTCCCATGACATTAACCGCTACCTCTGCCCTTACCGAACAGGCCATTGCCCTCGAAGATCAATACGGTGCCCACAATTACCACCCCCTGCCGGTGGTGCTCTGCCGGGGCGAAGGCGTGTTTGTCTGGGACGTTGACAATCGGCGGTATTTCGATTTTCTGTCGGCCTACAGCGCTGTGAGTCAGGGGCATTGCCATCCCCACATCATCAATGCCCTCACCCGGCAGGCAAGCCAACTTACCCTCACGTCGCGGGCGTTTTACAACGATCAGTTGGGCCGTTGCGAAAAATACCTCTGCGATTATTTTGGTTTCGATAAAGTCCTGATGATGAATTCGGGGGTGGAAGCGGGCGAAACGGCCCTGAAACTGACCCGCAAATGGGCTTACAAAGTGAAAGGCATTGCCCAAAACCAGGCCAAGATGGTCTTCGCCGAGGGCAACTTCTGGGGCCGCACCCTGGCCGCCATCTCGTCTTCCACCGACCCCAGCAGCACCAACGATTACGGCCCCCTGCTGCCTGGGTACGTCCTGGTGCCGTATAATGACCTCGCCGCGCTCCAAAAAGCCTTCGCCAGTGACCACACCATTGCCGGGTTCATGGTAGAACCCATTCAGGGCGAAGCCGGGGTGTTGGTGCCTCACGAGGGCTACCTACGCGGAGTGCGCCAACTCTGCACTCAGTATAACGTACTCTTTATTGCCGATGAAGTGCAGACCGGCATTGGCCGCACCGGACGGCGCATTGCCTGCGACCACGAAGGGGTGAAACCTGATATTCTGGTGTTGGGCAAGGCCCTCTCTGGCGGGGTAATGCCCGTTTCGGCAGTGCTGGCTTCGGATGAAATCATGCTCACCATTCGCCCCGGCGAACACGGGAGCACGTTCGGTGGCAACCCATTGGGCTGCGCCGTGGCGATTGCCGCGCTGGAGGTGGTGGAACAGGAGCACCTGGCCGAAAACGCCGAGGCGATGGGCCAATTGTTCCGCCACCGGCTAAACGCCCTGCGGGCCGAAACAGACCTCATTACGCTGGTACGGGGTAAGGGGCTGCTCAACGCCATCGTGATTCGGGAGCGGCCCGCCTACGGCGAAGATACGGCCTGGGAATTGTGTATGCGCCTGAGCCAGAACGGGTTGCTGTGCAAACCCACCCACGACGACAAAATCCGCTTTGCCCCGCCCTTGGTTATTACTGAGGCCCAAATGAACGAAGCCTGCGACATTATTGAGCACGTAGTGCGGGGGTTTTAGGCGTACATTTTTCGGAACACGCGCCTTTCACCCATACGGAAAATCGAGCGGGTTGGGGTGAACAAATACGTACCCGGTGGCTTCGGTCAGCTTATGGCCGTTGATGGTTTTGAACGGTACCGATACGTTGGGCTGGATGAACGTGGGGAGGACATACCCAAAATCGGCGCAACTTTTTCGGTAAATGGCCTCCCGCGTGGGGTGTTGCGGAGTTACGGCATTGAAGGTGCCCACGATGCCCTGTTCAATGGCCGCCGCAATGATGCCCACGGCATCCGTTTGGTGAATGTAATTGACCGGCACCTGACCCGAATCAACAGTTTTACCCGCCACGTACCGCCCCGGAATGCGGGAGCCGCCCATCAGTCCCGCGCACCGGATGACGGTCACGCTCTTTTCGAACGCAAGGGCCAGCCAATGCTGTTCGGCCAGCACCAACGCCGGTGCCGCCGACTGTTCTTCTGTGACCACATCGGCCTCCACCATGTCGCGGTTTAGCTCTGGGTAGACCGACGTTGAACTGACGTAAAGCACGTATCGGATGGGCGAGGCACGTACCTGTTCCGCCAACAGGCGCATTTGTTCGGGGTGGAACGCCTCGCCGTGCTGCCCGGCTTTTGGCGGAATGTTTATGACCAGATAATCGGCATCGAGCAGGGGCAGCAGGTCTCCATCGGGAGCGGGGCCGAGGCGTAGCAGGTACGTGTCAAGGCCGTTCTGGCGCAGTAGGGGCACTTTTTCCGGCGTTGTGGTGCTGCCGCGCACCGCCCAGCCCGCTTGTTGCAGGCGTTGGGCCAAAGGCGTTCCCAACCAGCCCAGGCCAATGATGCTACACCTGCGAGGATTCATCGGCACGTACCCAGACTTGCATGGTGGTCATTGTCATTGGTCCAAATTGGGTCAGAAAGGCCACGTCGGCCGCATCACGCCCGTAGGCCACGGTAATCCGGTTGCCCTTCGGTTCGGTTTGGGTGGCATCGAACGTATACCAGCGACCGTTGATATAGGTCTCGAACCAGGCGTGGAGGTCCATCGGCTTCAGTTCGTGCAGATAGCCCACCACCATCCGGGCGGGGATACTCAGGGCGCGGCAGAGCGAAATGCCCAAATGCGTAAAATCGCGGCAAACGCCTACCTTGTTGTAGAGCGTGTCGGCCCCCGACGTAGTAGAATCGCTGGTGCCGTATTCATAACGAATGTTGGCGTTGATCCAGGCCCGGATGGCCTCGGCCTGGTCGTAGCCCGGCTCGGCCTGCCCCACAACCTGGATGGCCTGGTTAATAATGGCCAGGTAGTCGGAGGGGCAATAGCGGCTGGGTAGCAGGTAGTGCAGCACGTCGTCGGGCATATCCTGCACCAGGTTCAGGGGGGCACCCGGCTCGGTATCCATGTCGTCGTTGGTTTGTACGCTGGCCTGGGTACGTATCCGAAACGGCCCGGCGGGGGCCATCAGCCGCTGGCAGAGGTTGCCATACAGATCGGTAAATTCGGTGACGGGCACGGGCGGCTCGGTCTCATAGGTTTCGCTCACGATCCATTGCCCCGCGCCCGACCGGGGCCGCAACATCAGCAGCAGGGGCGTGTTGTCCTGAACGTCGAAGCAGAGTTCGCAACCGGCAGTGAGTTTCATGGGGGTAGTCGGAAAAGAAAAGGGGGTCGGTTGCTGTAACCCGTTCGGCGGGGTAAAAGTTGGTACGAAAAAACGAGTGTTGCCGCCCAGGTACGTTGCGCCGTGGCTCTGCGCAACAAACGGCCCCGGCAACTTCCCCTAACCTCACCCTTACCGGGTCGCTTCGTTGGCGCGGGTTTATTGACGAAGGGGTTGCGCAATGCGCTAACTTTCTTACCTTTGCACTCCCATTTTTATGGGATAGCCAAGCAAAAACCAAACTAGTTAATGCCTACCATACAACAGTTAGTCCGCAAAGGCCGCGAAAAGCTGAACTTCAAATCGAAGTCACCAGCCTTGGATGCGTGCCCGCAGCGTCGGGGGGTATGTACACGTGTGTACACGACTACGCCCAAGAAGCCCAACTCTGCGCTTCGCAAAGTAGCCCGCGTTCGGCTTTCGAACGGTAAAGAAGTCAACGCCTACATTCCGGGCGAGGGCCACAATCTGCAAGAGCACTCGATTGTGCTCATCCGGGGTGGCCGGGTGAAAGACCTTCCGGGCGTTCGTTACCACATCGTGCGCGGTGCGCTCGACACGGCCGGCGTGAGCGGTCGGTTGCAAAGCCGGTCGAAGTACGGGGCCAAACGGCCAAAACCAGGTCAGGTGGTAGCCGCCAAAAAAGGCGCACCGGTCAAAAAGAAGAAGTAAACAAAAGCCCCCCAACCCCCGAAGGGGGCTCTACAGTACACATAGCCCCCTTCGGGGGTTGGGGGCTAACTGTCCGTTGAAACAGTACGGCAGAGTAAGAGCAATCTGAAGAAACAATGAGAAAGTCGAAACCACCCAAGCGGTACGTGTTGCCAGACCCCAAATACAAAGAGGTGTTGGTAACCAAGTTTGTGAACAATTTGATGTACGAAGGCAAGAAGTCTTTGTCCTACGCTATTTTCTACGAAGCCATTGACCTGGTTGCCAAGCGCACCAACGAGAGCGGCATCGACACCTGGAAAAAGGCGTTGAACAACGTAATGCCTTCGGTAGAAGTAAAAAGCCGCCGCGTTGGTGGAGCCACCTTCCAGGTGCCCACTGAAGTACGCGCAGATCGGAAAGTCTCGGTAGGCATGAAATGGCTTATCCGGTTTGCCCGCTCACGCGGCGAAAAAACAATGGTTGACCGGCTGGCTGCCGAAATTGTAGCCGCTGCCAAAGGCGAAGGGGCCGCCGTTAAGAAAAAAGACGACACCCACCGCATGGCCGAAGCCAACAAAGCGTTCTCGCACTTCCGGTTCTAGACCGTTTGCAAGCTCGTTTGAAAAAGCCTTCTACTACTAGTGGAAGGCTTTTTCGTTTGTGGCCAACGTACTTGGCCAACGCTTCCTGTTTTTTCGGGCCAATAAATCGCATCTGCTTAAAACGGCGTACTTTTGTTGGGTACAGAAAAACAGTAAACCTCTTCCAAAAATGACCACTACCATAACTACCACCCGTACCCGCGACACCCAGATTTTTGACCTCATCGGCCAGGAACAACACCGGCAGGAATCAGGTATCGAGTTGATTGCTTCGGAAAATTTTGTTTCGCCACAGGTGATGGAAGCCGCCGGAAGTGTGCTCACTAACAAATATGCCGAAGGCTTACCCGGAAAACGGTATTACGGTGGTTGTGAGGTGGTTGACCGGGTAGAACAGGTAGCCATTGACCGGGCCAAAGAACTTTTCAATGCCTCGTGGGCTAACGTACAGCCCCACTCAGGAGCCAACGCCAACATGGCTGTGTTTGTGGCCACGCTCAAACCAGGCGATACTATTCTAGGCTTTGATTTGGCCCACGGCGGGCACCTCACCCACGGGTCGCCGGTCAATATTTCGGGCAAATATTTCCGGCCCACATTCTACGGTGTAGAAAAAGAGACCGGCGTAATAAACTATGATACCGTGGCCGAGACGGCGCACCGCGAGAAGCCCAAAATGCTCATCTGCGGGGCCTCGGCCTATAGCCGCGACTGGGACTACGAACGCCTGCGGGCCATTGCCGATGAGGTGGGGGCACTGCTGCTGGCCGACGTAAGCCACCCCTCCGGCCTGATTGCCAAAGGCTTGCTGAACGACCCCCTGGCCCACGCCCACATCGTAACCACCACCACCCACAAAACCCTGCGGGGTTCACGCGGCGGGCTGATCATGATGCGGCACGATTTTGAAAACCCCTACGGCATCAAAACCCCCAAAGGCGAGTTGCGCATGATGTCATCCCTGCTCGATTCGGGCGTTTTTCCCGGAACGCAGGGCGGGCCGCTCGAACACATTATTGCGGCCAAAGCCGTGGCCTTCGGCGAAGCCCTCACCGACGATTTTTACGACTATGCCGTGCAGGTGAAAGCCAACGCGCAGGCTATGGCCAACGCTTTCACCGACCGGGGCTACCGGATCATTTCGGGCGGAACGGATAACCACCTGATGCTGATTGACCTGCGCACCAAAGGCGGCATGGCCACCAGCCTAACGGGCAAACTGGCCGAAAACACGCTGATAAAAGCCGATATTACGATCAACAAAAACATGGTGCCGTTCGACGATAAATCGCCGATGGTTACGTCGGGGATGCGCGTGGGCACGGCGGCCATGACGACCCGTGGGTTGGTTGAATCGGACATGGAGATTATTGTAGATTACATTGACGAGGTGTTGATGAACCCCGACAATGACCAAAAAATTGGTGCCGTTCGGGAGAAAATAAACGCCTGGATGAAGGCATTTCCGTTATACGCATAGACAATTGTGAATGAGTGAATGAGTGACGGTCCGACGTATCGGTGAGTGAATGTTAAAAATGTCCGCCGTAAGGCGGTTCCAAACTATTCGCTCATTCGCTCATTTACTAATTCACTCATTAAAAAGATGGCACTAGACCAGGCATTCGACCAACGCGGGTACGACGACGAGACCGACGAAGAACCAGCCATGCCCGGCGACGGCACGGAGATGAGTTTTCTGGACCACCTGGAAGAACTGCGCTGGAACCTGCTGCGGGCGTTTGGCTCCATATTCGTCTTTGCCATCATCGCCTTCATTTACATCAAAGATATTTTTCGGTTGGTCATTCTGGCCCCCTCCCGCCCCGATTTTTGGGCCTACCGCCAGCTATGCAACCTGGCCGATGTGACGGGCTACGCCGATTTGTGCGTCAAGAAACTGGACTTCCAGTTGCAGGCTCTGGGCATGGCCGATAACTTCACGATGGGCATCACGATCTCGTTTATTATCGGGCTGGCCTTCGCGTTTCCGTATGCGTTCTGGGAAATTTGGCGGTTTGTGAAGCCGGGCCTGAAAATAACTGAGAAAAAAGCTGCTCGCGGGGCCGTGTTTTATGTCTCGATGCTGTTCCTGATGGGTTTGCTCTTTGGCTACTACGTGGCTTCGCCGCTGGCTATCAATTTTTTGGCCAACTGGCAGCTCTCGCCGGAGATCAAAAACCAGTATGACATCACCTCCTACATCGGCATACTGGCTACGCTCTCGCTGGGGTGCGCCCTCATGTTCCAGATGCCCATGATTGCGTTTGTGCTCTCGAAAGTGGGGCTGCTCACCCCCTCGCTGATGCGCACGTTCCGCAAACACGCCTGGATTGTGATTTTGATTGTGGCGGGTATCATCACCCCCTCGCCCGACATTTACAGCCAGTTGCTGGTGGCCTTCCCCCTCGTGATTTTGTACGAAGTCAGCATACTGGTGTCTGGCTCCATTCAACGGGCGCGGTTGAAAGAGTTGGCGTAACTGGGGTTGGCAGATTGGGGTGTTGGCGTATGTGTGTTGCATCGGGCGCGTATTGGGTTCGGCGTATCGTTTGCATCGGCGTATCGTATTCGGCGTAGGGCGGAGGCAAGCCCCGCCCCTACAATGCAACCATCACACAGAATGGCATTTTGGATGATGACAGCATTGTAGGGGTGGGGCTTGCCTCCGCCCTACGCTGAATACGATACGCCAACGCCAATACGCCGATGTGCGAAGCCCCGCCTCAACAGACCACCACCCCCAATACCGTGTAGCTAGTATCTGTCGTTTAGGGTAGGAACGCCCATTCCTATATGCTGTTATGTCCCTTGCCTTTTCACGCGCTCTTACCCTTTTTTTCCTGGGAACAGGTACGTTGCTGGCCCAATCGCCCCAATCTGCCGGGGTTACGTTTAGCTGCAACTACACCGGCAACCAACTGGCGGGGGTACCCTGCACCTATTCGCCGAAGGCTTCCAACACCCACGCCAGCCGGGTCATAAACCGGATTCTGAAACCCATTGGGCTGATGCAGAATTTCAAGGTGATGGAGTGTCCCAATACCCGCAACTGCTTCGCCACGGTGATGAACGGCCAACGGTTCATTATCTACGACGGGGCGTTCATGCAACAACTGGAGGAAACCACCGAGACCGACTGGACCGCCACCAGCATTATGGCCCACGAAATTGGGCACCATTTGCAGGGGCATACGCTCACCTTTGGCGGTAGCCCGCACCAAAAAGAACTGGAGGCCGACCGGTTTTCGGGCTTTGTGCTCCACCAACTGGGGGCCACCCAAGCCGAGTCGCTCATTGCCATCCGGGCAGTGGGCAGTCCGGTGGCTTCGGCTTCGCACCCGGCGCGGGCTACCCGGCTGGCCGCTATTCAGGCGGGCTGGAATGAGGCCGACGCGCTATATCCGCGCACCAAAACCGTTGCGCCCAGCCGCCCGGCTCCGTCGGTGGTGGCCGCCAACCGCCCCGCCCCCCACACCGACCGGCCCGTGGCCCCCAAAGCGGCATCGGTGGTGCCGGGCCTGATTACCCAGATTTACCCCAACGGACGGGTGAAGTACCGGGGCGAAGTGCTGATGAACCTTCGCACCGGCTACGGCACTTATTACTACCCCAACGGCGACCGCTACGTGGGGCAGTTTGCCTACGACCAGCCCCACGGCAAGGGCAGCTACCACTTTGCCGATGGCGACACCTTCGTGGGTACGTTCCGCTACGGCAAACGCACCGGCCCAGGTACGTTGTACGACGCTGCCGGGGAGGTGGAGGAAGAAGGCGACTATCTGAACGATGTGTTGCGCTAGGGAAGGGGCCTGATTCTGACTGAACGGCACCCGCAAAAGGGAACGTACCAGAGTAGGGTTTTGTACCGAACATGACCCGACACTGGTACGAACTAAAGGGCCGAAAACACCGGCAGCTTTACCCCCAACTGACCTATGAAACTCGCTTTATTCCTGACCCTGGGTACGTTGGTAGCCTTCCAGGCAACTGCCCAAACCCCACCCCCACCCGACACCCTTCTGCCCCGCGAACTGGCCCCGGTCATTGTGACCACCACCCGCATGGCCACCCCCGATACTCGCTTGCCCATTGCCCTGACCGTGATTGACAAGTACCGGATTCAGTTGGGGCAGCAGCAGCTTTCGCTTTACGAATCGATGGGCGGAGTGCCGGGTTTATTTGCGCAAAACCCCGACAATTTCGCTCAGGATTTGCGGGTGTCCATCCGGGGGTTTGGGGCGCGGTCGGCGTTTGGCATTCGCGGCATTCGGTTTTTTGTGGACGGAATTCCCGAAACCACCCCCGACGGGCAAAGCGACATCGACAATATTGACCCCAGTTTATTGCGGCGGATGGAAGTCTTGCGGGGGCCGTCGTCGGGCTTGTACGGCAACGCGGCGGGCGGGGTTATTTCGTTGCAAACCGACAATGCCGCCGACGTACCTGTGGCCGAACTTCAGGCTTCGGCGGGGTCGTTTGGGTTCCGAAGCTACCAGGCTAAATCGGGTTTTCGGCGGGGTATTTTTGAAGGCGTGGTCTCGGTTACGCGCAACGAAACCACGGGGTTTCGGGGGCACAGCCGCATGGAGAGCACTATTCTGAACAGCAAATTGATTTTTACCTTCGATTCCACCACCACCCTCACGGTGCTGGCCAACTACGGCAACAGCCCCCGCGCCGAAGACCCCGGTGGCCTTACTGCCGCGCAGGTGGCCGCAGACAGGCAACAGGCGGGGGCACCCAACCTGCGCTTCAACGCGGGCGAGGCCGTGCAGCAGGGGCGCGTGGGGCTGGTGTTCGAGAAGAAAATGGGCAGGCACCTGTTTTTTGCCCGCACGTTTTTCACCAAACGCGCCTTCACCAACCGGCTGGCGTTTATGGCGGCGGGGGCGGGGGCCATCAACCGGCAGTTTGCGGGGGGAAGCCTTCAATACCAGTACACCACCCGGTTTGGCCGCCTGGACTACCGCATCCGGGTGGGCCTTGATTTGGAAGGGCAGGACGACCGCCGCCAACGGTTCGATAACCTTGCCGGGCAGGAAACGCCTGGAAAACAGACCTTTAAACAGGTCGAGATGTTCCGCAACGGGGCCGGGTACGTGACGCAGGAGGCCACATTGGGCCGCGCCACGGTGTTGCTGGGCCTGCGCTACGATGCCATCCGGCTCAGCGTGGCCGATTTGTTTCTGGCCGACGGCGACCAGTCGGGGCAGCGCACATTTAGTCGGCTGAACCCCGGCGCGGGGCTGACCTACGCCCTCAGCAAACGGGCCAACGTGTACGCTACGGTCGGCACCAGTTTCGAGACCCCCGCCATGAGCGAACTCTCGAACAACCCCAGCGGCACGGGCGGGTTCAACCCCGCGCTGAACCCCCAACAGGCTACCAATCTGGAAGTGGGCACCAAGACGTACCTGGGCACCCGGTTTCGGGTCGATGTGGCCGTTTTTCAGATTGGTGTGCAGGACGAACTGATTCCCTACCAGTTGGCCGCGCAGCCGGGGCGGGTGTTTTTCCGCAATGCGGGCCAAACCAGCCGCCGGGGCCTGGAAGTGGGCCTGAGCGCAACCCTGGGGCGTGGCCTGACGGTCTACGGCACCTATACCTTTTCCGATTTTTGGTACACCCAGTACCAGACCGCCACGGCCAACCTCAACGGCAATGTTCTGCCTGGTGTGCCGCGCCAAACGGCCTACGGCGAACTGCGGTTTGTGCGGCCCAACGGCTTTTTCCTCATTGGCCAGGTACGTCTGGTGGGTAGCCTTTTTGCCGACGATGCCAACCTGAACACCAGCCCGGCCTACACCACCCTCAACCTCCGCACGGGGTATTCGGCCACGGTGGGCCGGTTTTTGGTCGAACCGTTTGCGGGCGTAAACAACCTGTTTGGGGCCGAATTCAACCAAAATGTGCTGCTCAACGCCGCCAATGGCCGTTTCTACGAACCGTCGGTGGGGCAATACTGGTTTGGCGGGCTAAAACTGGCCGTGCAAAAACGGGGAAAGGAGTAAGGTGGTTGGAGTATTGAAGTGGTGGGAATCGGCGTATTTGATATCGGCGTATCAGCATTGGCGGCTTCGCGCACGGCCAGGGCAGGGGCAAGCCCAGCCCCTACAATGCTGTCATTTCAATTATTCCCTACTTGTTTCAATGGTTCCTGTGTAGGGGCTGGGCTTGCCCCTGTCCTACGCCGATGCTGATACGCCGTCAAATACGCCAACGCAAATACGCTGCCTCCAACCCCCACAATCCCATCGAAATTATCAATTTAATTGCACTTTGTTTTTGGTATAATTCGTTCAATCTTTGTGAGGATTCAAATACACACATCAAAACCCGTTATACTCGCATGGAAACCCTTGAATTAGTAGAGACCCACGTGAACCGGCCCAAGTTCCGGTCGCATTACGACAATTACATCGGTGGCAAATGGGTACCCCCCGTCGATGGCGAATACTTCGACAACACCTCGCCGGTAGATGGCAGCCTGATTGCCAAAATGCCCCGCTCCAAAGCCGCCGACGTAGACCTGGCCGTGAATGCCGCCCAAAAAGCGTTTGAAACCTGGGGAAAAACATCACCCACCGAGCGCAGCAAAGTACTGTTGCAAATTGCCGACGTGGTAGAGAAAAACCTGGAATTTCTGGCCCGCGTAGAGACCGTAGAAAACGGCAAAGCCCTCCGCGAGACCATGGCCGCCGACCTGCCGCTGGTGGTTGACCACTTCCGGTATTTTGCGGGCGTTATCCGGGCCGAAGAAGGTTCGGCCACCGAACTGAACGCCGATACGCTTTCGCTCATTATTAAAGAACCCATTGGCGTGGTGGCCCAGATTATTCCCTGGAATTTTCCGTTGCTGATGGCCACCTGGAAACTGGCCCCGGCCCTGGCGGCGGGCTGCTGCGTGGTGATTAAGCCCGCCGAGCAAACACCCACCTCGCTGGCCATTTTGTTTGAACTGCTGGAAGGCATTGTGCCCCCCGGCGTGGTGAACATCATTCAGGGTTTTGGGCCGGAAGCGGGCAAACCCCTGGCGCAGCACAAGCGCGTAAACAAGGTGGCTTTCACGGGCGAAACCACCACGGGCCGCCTCATTATGCAGTACGCCTCGGAAAACCTGATTCCGGTCACGATGGAACTGGGGGGTAAATCGCCCAACATTTTCATGAAATCTATTGCCGACCACGACGATGATTTCTTCGACAAGTGTGTGGAAGGGGCCGTGATGTTTGCCCTGAACCAGGGCGAAATCTGTACCTGCCCCTCGCGGTTGCTGGTACACGAAGACATTTACGACAAGTTTATGGAGCGCGTCATTCAGCGCACGGAGGCCATTAAATTGGGCCACCCCCTGGATGCCGACACCATGATGGGCGCACAGGCCAGCCACGATCAGTACGAGAAAATCCTGTCGTACCTCGATATTGGTCGGCAGGAAGGGGCCGAAGTGCTCACCGGCGGTGGCCCCGCCGATAGCGTGGAGGGCGGCTACTACATCCAGCCCACGATCTTCAAAGGCCACAACAAAATGCGCATTTTCCAGGAAGAAATCTTCGGGCCGGTGCTGGCCGTGACTACCTTCAAAACCAACGAAGAGGCCATTGCCATTGCCAACGACACCCTCTACGGGTTGGGCGCGGGCTTCTGGTCGCGGGATGCGCACGAGCTGTACTCGATGCCGCGCCAGATTCAGGCGGGCCGCGTGTGGGTCAACTGCTACCACGACTACCCGGCCCACGCGCCGTTTGGCGGCTATAAAAAGTCGGGCTTCGGGCGCGAAAACCACCTGATGATGCTGAACCACTACCGGCAGGTGAAAAACATGCTGATTTCGTACAGCAAACAGAAGCTGGGCTTTTTCTAATGAGTGAATTGGTGAATGAGCGAATGAGTGAATGTTTGGAACCGCTTCGCGGTGCAATTTGACAAGTCCAAACTATTCACTCATTCGCTCAATCACTCATTCACTAATTCATCTACCATGACAACCACCATCGTTTCCCGAATTGCCATAACCCCCGCCGCCACCGACGTGATGGCCAAACTGCGCGAAAAACACGGCCCGCTCATGTTCCACCAAAGCGGTGGTTGCTGCGATGGCTCGTCGCCGATGTGTTTCGAGAAGGGCGACTTCATCGTGGGCGGCTCAGATGTGTGGCTTGGCGAGATAGAAGGGGCCGATTTCTGGATGTCGGAAGATCAGTTCGAGTACTGGAAACACACCCACCTCACCATCGACGTAACGCCGGGGCGCGGGGCTAGTTTTTCGCTCGAAATTCCGTTGGGTGTGCGGTTTCTGATTCGCTCGCGCCTTTTCACCGACGACGAACTGCCCCACCTGATGCCTACGCATTTCGGCGGGTAGTGGCGTTGGGTCAATCGCATTTTTGTTCCTAAATATACCGTGTCCCGGTCGGCAAGCTAAACTTGTCTGGCCGGGACACTGTTTTTGCAACGTACCTGTGGGCGTCAGCCAGCCCCGCCGCGCCCTGCTCCAGACCGCCCCCGTGTTGCCCCAAACGCCTTTCTCGCTCACCGAACATGCCCCCGGCCTATACCTCCACCGGGTCGATTTGCCTACGTACCTGCCCCTTTGCCACCACCCCGATACACTGGCTTTTTTCCTGAACATGACCCAGCAACTGGCCGGGCAGGGCTTGCGGGTGGTGCATTTGTGGGACGACGTAGTTCGGCAAAAACCCACCATAGTGGCCTCGCGGCTGGCCGCGCTGCGGGGGGAGTCTATCCGGGTGCCGGGGCGGCTTACGCAGGTGCGGCGGCTGGATCGGGCCACGGCGATGGACTTTCTAGACGAAAACCATCTACAGGCGGCGTTGCCGGGAAAGGTGCGCTACGGCCTGTTTTTGCCCGAACGCTATTACCGTGTGTTGCCGCCAACGTACCTGGCCCCCCTGCCGCCCCACGACCTGCTGGTGGCCGTGGCTACGTTTGCCCAGCCCCGCACCCAACACCGCCCCACCGGCCCCCACCGCTCTGCCGAACTGCTGCGCATGGCCAGCCGCCTGGGCCTCACGGTGGTAGGCGGGCTGGATAAACTCCTGACTACGTACCTGACCAACCACCCCGCCAACGACCTGATGACCTACGCCGACCGCGATTGGGGCGACGGAAACAGCTACCGAAAAGTGGGTTTTGAGGTTACGGGCCAAACACCCCCGCAACCGTTTTGGCTCGACCTGGCCAGCAACAGTCGCTACACAGCCATACCGCCGGGGGCCGTTACCTCACAAACCGGCTTTATTCCGGTTTATAACACAGGGAGTTTTAAGTTTGTACGCCCGCACCCGTGGCACCGGCCCTGACAGTCACCACTTCTTCACCCGCCTATGACCCGACCCATGCCCGTTTCCGAGTACGTCAGGGGCATTATGCGCCTGGTGCGGGTGCAGAATCTGCTCATTGTGGTAGGTACGCAATACCTGGCGCGGGTGGCGTTGGTTGGCCCCCGCCAGCAGTGGGCACACCTGCTCACCGATGGGCGGATGCTGGTGCTGACCCTTTCTACGGTCTGCATTGCGGCGGCGGGTTACATCATCAATGATTATTTCGACGTAAAAATCGACATCATCAACAAGCCCGAACGGGTCATTATTGGGCGGTACCTCAAACGCCGATGGGCCATCACGGCGCATCAGGTGCTGAACGTGGTGGGCTGTTTGCTGGGCCTGAGCCTGAGCCGCTGGGTCTTTGCCGTCGATGTGCTGTCGGTATCGCTGCTGTGGTTCTATTCGGCTAACCTCAAACGCCAACCCTTCATCGGCAACCTGGTGGTGGCGTTCCTCACGGCCCTCTCGCTGATTATAATGGCCGTTTATTACAAACAAAACGAAGACCTGCTGCTGGTCTACGCCGCCTTTGCGTTTGTAGTCACGGTGGTGCGCGAGGTCATCAAAGATATGGAAGACATTCGGGGCGATGCCCGGTATGGGTGTCGCACGCTACCCATCGTGTGGGGTATCCGGCGGTCTAAGTACCTGCTCTACATTATCATTGCGTCGTTTATCATGACGCTCTTCCTCATTGCCGACTCGTGGCAAAACCCGCGTCTGGCCTGGATTTTCTTCCTGATGTTAATTCCGGTATCGTGGCTGGTATACCGCCTGGTGCTGGCCGATACCCGCCGCGAGTTCAGTTACCTCAGCAACCTCTGCAAGTTAATCATGCTCATGGGCGTGCTCACGATGGTCTGGTCTTAACCAGAAGCCACCGCAAACACGCCCAGGTACGTTGTTGGGAAGGGTTTACTTGCCCTGCCCGCTCGTGAGCAGGTTGAAAAACTGATCCAGTTTGGGGGTCAGAATAATTTCGGTGCGGCGGTTGGTGCGCCGACCGTCGGGCGTGGCGTTGTCTACTTTGGGAGCAAATTCGCCCCGGCCACCGGCGGTAAGGCGCGTGGGAGCCACGCCAAA
>JAYUKZ010000276.1:0-9549 GCA_043763995.1 Fibrella sp. | reverse complement strand
ATAATGGTTTGGTAGATCAGATTGGCGTAGACCGACTGTTGTTTGCCGGTGTAGGGGCGCAACCCAAACGCCGACTGCTGGTTGTGCCAGGTGGCGTTCAGGATCAGGCCCAGCCCCCGGTAGGGTTTATCGGGAAAGAGCCGGGCGGTTTTGCTGAACAGTTCGGTACGCTGTGTTTGGTTGGTGAAGGCGTAGCGAAACGGCCCCGCGCTGCTCAGTTGCCCCCCGTCGCGGCTTTCGGTCAGGGTTTTGAGTCCGAATTGGGCCATCCAGCGGTCAGAACTGTATTTGGCCCGCACCACACCGTTATACTGGGTATAGAGGGGCAAATCGCGGAAACCGTCGCCGTTCTGATCCAGCTCGCGCCTGAACGTGCTGAGGTGCCCTAACGCGCCGATGCTCCACTTCCCCGACAGGGCCTGCGAATAGTTGACGTTACCCTCCAGCCGCCCGAACGAGTTCACGTAGCCGTTCAGGAGCAGGTTGGGTGCTTTGGTTTCGGCCCGGTATTCAGGTTTTTGCAGTTCCACGTTCATCTGCCCGCTGATGCCTTCGTAGCCGTTCACCACCGACCCCGCGCCCTTACCAATGTCGATGCTGGTGATCCAGGTGCCGGGAATGTAATTCAGGCCGAAGGTGGTAGCCAGGCCCCGAAGGCTGGGAATATTTTCGACGCTGGTTTGCACATACTGCCCACCCAGCCCCAAAAACTGAATCTGTTTGGCTCCCGTCACGGCATCGGCATAGGAAACACTGACCGAAGCGTTGGTCTCAAAACTCTCCGAGAGGTTGCAACAGGCGGCTTTGGCCAGTGTCCGTTGGGTGAGTACTTCGGTCTGAATGGGGTTCAGCCGGTCAATTTGGGTGTTGCCCGCCGTGATGACCACCTCGGCCAGTTGGCGAGCCGCCCGCAGGGTAATCAGCAGCGGCGTGGTCCTATCATTGACCGAAATCGTGTCGGACTGATAGCCCACAAAGCTGATTACAAGTTGATTGGTTTGTGAGGTGGAATCAATCCTGAACCGGCCTGCCGAGTCGGCAGATGTAGCATTTATTCCACCCACCCAGTAGACCGACGCACCGGGTAACGGGCTGGACACGCCGTTGTCGAGCACCTGCACCCGGCCAGAAACATATTGACCCAAGGCTGGTACGGACAAATATAAAAAGCTGATAAACAGAGGTATACGCATGATTGATTCGTTGAACTGTGGCACAAAAAAAACCTCGCCACTGTTGGCAAAGGTCGTGAACACACAAGACAAATCAGATCAGGAATGTCTGGAAAAGCAACCGCAGTGCCCGACCATGAAACGGTGGGGGCGGGGAGTAGGTCGTTTGACTGCCCGATTCGTTTTGTAGTCCAAACAGATGGGTACAAAAACTGAACCGGGTTGTTTCGGTAGGAATAAAAGGCAGATCGGAAGCGTGATTGGCCAGAGCCGACACCCGCCCAAATGCCCAGCCGGTCGCAACCTTGCCATACTCGACGCTCACCTGGCAACAGTCGGCCCGCCGCACGGTTGTGTGGGCACCTACGGCCGTATGCACACGTACCTGGCAGTGTTCGGCCTGCCGGTGGCAACCCGTTTGTGGGTCAAGACCGGCGGTTGTTTGCTTCCCCCGCAGGGCGCAGGTACGCTCGGCTACGCCCATGCCCATGCTGCTGAACAGCACCAACGCGGCCATAAGCACATGCACAAAACGAAGCAACACGGGTTTCATATCAAAGAAAATCTACACTACCTTCCAGCAAAACAAGTGCCAGCCCGCAGAACGTTCCGCAGACTGGCACCGGCAGTGTCGTTCCCTGGTACGTCATCTGAAAACAACGTACCAGAGAAAAAATTACTCTGGCTTGGGTTGGCCGCTGATGGCCCGTCCGGTAGCTTTAACTCCTTTTGTCACCCCGCGCCCGGTGGCTTTGGCGGCATTACCCACGGCCTTTCCGGTGGCTTTCCCGGCTTTACCCACGGCGCGGCCGGTAGCTTTACCAGCCCTGCCCACGGCGCGGCCTGCTTTCACGGCGGCGCGGCCCGTGGCCCGCGTGCCTTTTTCGGCAGCGTTGCCTACATCGGCGGCGGTGTTATCTACTTTTTGTTCAGCGGGGGTTGTCTGGGCAAACGCTCCGGCGGTTATGGTCAGGCAAAGGGCCAGACTCAGCATCCATTTCTTGTTCATGCTTGTATGATGGTAAACGTGGAAGACCAGGTACGTTGGTCTGTTGCTTTCAAAACGTATTATGGATCTGGGGTGATTATTTTCTGAGGCAACGGCCCCGGAAATTACAAATTGCCCTTGATTTTGATACGGTCGGCCCCGGTGTTGTCTTTGCGCTCGCGGGCCTGTTTCACTTCGTTGCTGCCAAACCGGTAGCTGAACCGGATGTTGGCGCGGCGGCTTTCCCACTTGCGGTAAATGTCGAAATTGGCTCCACCCGCAAATTCGCCCGACTGTTTCCAGCGCATCGTGTTCAGCACATCGTCGATCCCAAAGGAGACCCGGCCTCGATCCTGGAGCACTTTTTTCTGCACATTCAGGTTCAGCGCACCCAGCCCGCCAATCTGGTAAATGGTTTGTTGCGTGGGTGCATTCCAGAACCCCGACACCTGTGCGTCCCACACTTTCGAGAGCGTAAAGGTGTGCTGCATATAGCCATTGAAGGCGAATGCCCGCTCATCGAACGTCTCTCCGGTAGTGATACTGCCCCGGAAACGGTTCCAGGTGGCCCCGGCGTAGAGGTAGGCGTTCCACCATTTCCTGATCGGGATGGGCGTGTTCAGGCTCAGGTTCAGCACGTCGGCCCGGCCCGCGTTGGCCACCGTCTGGTAGCCGTTCAGCCCTTCCTGCCGGATCACGTCGGTCGAAAAATCGGTGGTGGTGCTGTAGCCCAGTTTCACCGTCATGGCCCATTTGTAGGTGTAGCTCAGTTCGGCGTTGTGGCTGTAGGAAGGCCGCAAAAACGGGTTGCCGCGCTGACTAGTGTACGGGTCGATCTGGTACACAAACGGGTTCATATCCTGGTAGTTGGGCCGCCCGATGCGCCGCCCATAATTGGCCGACACCTGCCCATTTTTCGATACCTGATACTGCACATACGCCGTTGGGAACAAATTCAGGTACGTTGAGTCAGGCCGGTCAATCCGGCGGTTGAGCAAATCTGTTGATCGGCCCTGCACCGTTGAGTTTTCGGCCCGGAGGCCCGCCTGTACGGTCAGTTTGCCCAGTTTTTTGTTCACCGAAGCGTAGGCGGCACTCACGATTTCGTGGTAGGTGAACCGGTTACTGCGGCTTACATCCGCCTGATTGTCAGTACCCATGAAGGCCAGCAGATCGTTATTGGTGGCCACGTCGGTGTGTTTTAGCCCCGTTTCCAGGGTTAGCCCGGCGGTTTTCCATTCCTTGGTCAAGTCGGCGCGGTAGGTCTGAATCTGAATGCTGGTGTTGGCATCGAACCGGTTTTGGGTCGTAAACAATGGTTGCCCGTTGGCCCCCGCATAGGCACTGCTGATGCGGCTTGGGGCGGTGTTAGTGAAGCGGGTGTAGTCGGCATCTGCATACAGGGTCAGCCCCAGGGTGTCGGCATATTGGTAGTTGAGGGCGGCGTTGATCCGGTTGGCCTGGCTTGGGCTGTTCACGCGGTTGTTCAGGCTGGAATCAGGTACGTTGCGGGGGCCGAAAATGGTGGTTGTGGTGTAGGTGTCAAACTCGTTTTTGCCACTGTTCCCCGCCACAATCAGGCCCAGCGTGTGGTGGTTGCCCAGGCTATAATCGGCACCGGCTTTGTAGACCACCGCCCGCGTTCCGTCGCTGTCGAAGCCGCGCTGACTGAACCGCGCCCCGCCGGTTTGCCGGTCAATGCCTACGCGGGTGTTCTGGAAATTATCGCTTCCTGAAAGATTTCCATAGAGGTTCAGGCGTTTGGCGCGGTAGTTCAGGTCCAGGGCGGCGTTGGCCCGGTAGTGGTCGCTTTGGCCGTAGCCTGCCGAAGCGTTTCCGTTGAGGCCCAGGCTTTTGTCGCGCCGGAAACGGATGTTGATAATGCCTGCCCCACCCTGCGCGTCGTAACGCGCCGAGGGGTTTGAGATCAGTTCAACGGTGGCGATGTTGGCGGCGGGTGTGGCCCGAAGCAGGTTGGCCAGGTCTGTGGAAGAGAGGTTGGTGGGCTTACCGTCAATAAATACATTCACGCCCTGTTTACCTGCCATGCGGATGTTGTCGGTGGGGTCTATCACCACGCCGGGAGCCTCTTGCAGCAGTTCGTAGGCCGTTTTGCTTTGCGCCGATGCGTTGGTGGCCACGTTGAGCACCGTTTTGTCGGCTTGCTGTTCCACATACGGTTTGGTGGCCCGCACCGTCACGGTGGCCAGCGTTTGGTTGTTGGCTTGCAGCACAATCGGCTCCAGGTACGTAGGTTGTTCCTCGCGCACCACCGTGGGCAGGGTGCCCGTGGCCATGCCCACCACCGATGCCTGCACCAGGTACGTCCCAACAGGTACGTTGGTGAAGGTGTAGCGACCGTCGGCATCGGCTACGGTGCCTTTTATAAACGACGAATCGGCGGCACGGAGTAGTTTGAGCGCGGCAAAAGCAGCGGGTTTATCACCGGCCTCCCGAACGGAACCCGTTAGTTGTGCCAACGAGGAGAGCGAGGCCAGCAAAAGGCATAGAAAAAGTGTAGCGATGCGAACCATAAGCGAGGGTGCCCAGCAGGGCGGTTAGGTTGTAACGACCCAAAGGTTGCCGGTGCCGGTTCGCGCTTCGTCTCAACATTAAGTTGAGGCGGCTCAGATTATGAATTGAGCCTTATGATTGAAAATTTATGTACAATTATTTTTTGTAAAAAGCTGATAATTAGGCGGTTAATTGACAACAAGATAAATTATTGCCATCGAACTACTTAGCCTACCGCAGTCAAAAATGAAAACCGGTTCGGCTGTCGGTTTACAGCCCTTTGGGTAGGGCAAGGCAACGTTCGGCCAGCAAAAGGCTTAAAAACAACGTCAGGAATGCGGTTTGGAGCCAGTTTTCCGTTTGCACGGGGGGCGGGGTCGTGTTGGCAGTGGGCACAAACAGGCGGGCCAACGCTGCCTGACTCAATGGCGGCGGCAGGCTCAGGCCCAGGTGTTGCAGCAGTTGGGTAGCCAGCCATTCGGGTAGTTGCCCTGCCGCCACCAGAGAACTGGTTTGGGGGGTTGGTAGGTCGGGCAGGTACGTCACGCTGGGTCGATGGGCATCGCCCATTTGCCCCACCACGGTGTAGAGCGTGGCCGAAGCCGGGTTCGGAACGGGGCAGTCGGTAAGTACCCAATCGTAGTGTTTCGCCTTAATTAAGTCAATATCAAGCGAATAGTCCAGTTCATAAACCGCTTTCAGGGCTGCTAATGCGGCGGTGAGGGTGGCGCGGTGGGCGGGCTGGCGGCAGGTCAGCAGGATTTGCAATGGAGCCGTAGCTACCACTTTTTCCGGCACGGGGGGGCGGGCTACCACCTGTAGCTGCCCGCCAACACTCACCAGAAGCCGCCTCCCGTTGGGCAGCGCAAGAACCCGTTGGGGCAAACCTGATGCTCCGAATGGCGTGGCGTGGAGCACAAAACCCACAGGTACCTGCAACGGTGGGGCTTCGGCCCAGCCGGGCGAATTGGCCAGGTACGTATGCAACTGCCCACCGCTTGCCGGAGACAGGCTGGTGAGAGCCGCTTGCCACTGTAAGAGATTCGGAGAAAAACCGGTGGGCACATCGTCCAGGCTGGTAACGGAACGTGTTGGCGTGGAGGCCCACCAGAGTGGCTCGTGGCGGGCCTGTGCCTGGGTCAGCTCGAACCGGAAAGCCCGTACCACCGCCGGGTTTGGCTCTACCAGGTGCAGCCGTTGCCCTGTTTCTGTGCCGGGCCGAACCATGACCGAGGGGCGGGCCAAAAGCATTACCAGGCACAGCAGGGCCAGGCAACGTACCAGCAGTAGCCACCAGTTGTTGAATTGAATGCCGCGCCGGGGGGGCTGACCGGGTGTTTCCAACCACCGCAGCATGGCCCAGGGCATAGGGGCGGCGCGTTGCTGATGCCAAAAATGCAGCGCAATGGGCACCGCCACCGCCAGCATTCCCCACAAAAGGGCAGGGTTGAGGAAGGTCATAGGCTATGGAGGGGTGCCGTGTTGGTCAGCAAGGCCCTGAGCACCAGCGCGGGCGGGTCGGTGAGCAGGGCCTGCACCCGGCGCAGGTGTGGAAGCTGAAGCTGAGCGGCCACGTGCCGAAAATAGGCATTGGCGTTGGCCCGCACCTGCTCCCGGATGGCTTCGGCCTGAACCTCAACCGTTTGCGCAGTTTCCAGATCCTGAAACCGGTAGAACCCCGACAGCGAGAAGTTGACCTCCTGCGCCCCCAGTACCTGCACCAGCCACACCTCGCGCCGGGGGGTAGCTGCCCGCCGCAAAAAACCGAGCCACTCGTCGCTGAGTTGCAACAAATCGGACACCAGAATCAGCAGTTCGGTTTTGTTTTGGCTACCAAAGGGCAGGGTAGGTACGGCCCCGGCGGGCCAGGGGCCGCTGGCAGTCAGACCCGCCAACGTACCCAGCACTTTCTGAAACGCCTGCGGCCCCGGCGGCACCAGCGGCACCAAAACTCCCTGCTGCAACCCGCTCAGGCTAAGCGTATCGCCCTGCCGATTGGCCACATAGGCCAGCGAAGCCAGCACCAGCCGGGCGTAATCGAGCCGACGCACACCGTTTTCGGCATAGTTCATCGACCCCGACTGGTCGAGCAGGAGCCGGACGTGTTGGTGGCTTTCTGCCTCCGATTCGCGCACCAAGTAGTTGTTGGTTTGGGCAAACCGCCGCCAATCAATTCGTTTGGGGTCGTCGCCGGGGCGGTAGTCGCGGTATTGGGCAAATTCTACGCCGGTACCGTTACGGTGGCTTTGGTGCAGGCCCAGGTTTAGCTCCTGACTGACCAGCTTCCCCACAAGGGGCAGGTTGTTGAGGCGAATCAGGTCAGGTACGTTCATAGACGGTCTACAGAACTGCCCGCCTCCTGTTACCGAAAGGCGGAACAACAAAGTTGGCTCAGTTTGCTGAAAAACGCTAGTGACCGGGCGGAGCTGCCCGTTTCCTTCAGAGATCGTTTGCCCGCAGGTACAACCATGTCATTTACTACGACCTACCCGAATAGAATTGGCAGTTTAGTGGGAGTAAGTTTTGAACTTAATATTGTAATAAAAAAACTGCAATCAGAATAAATTTGTCATAACCATACTATCGACATGAGTAGAAACTTCTCTGTTACTTCTAATTTTATCTATAAAAAAAAGTAATAAAAATACATTAATACTCACTGTAATTACCTGGTACCCTATAAACATAACTCCTAATAGTTGTGTTGGTCTCACCTGATTGAATAACGTGTAAAATGTAATGATTCCTTCGGCCATTGTAAACGTACTGTATAGTAATAATAACCACCTGATAATAATGTTATTACCCATGAAAAAAACGTTGTGAAGTGTTATTAATGTGAAAATAACCCAATGATAATAAGCAAAAGTCATTTTATATATACAGACTATAATTAGTAGATTACATATGGCATACAAAAGATAAAATTTAGTGATCGTTTTGGGGTTATGAAACAGAAGCATGTATACGTTGAACAGTATCAGCGAGAGGACCAGACAGGTGCGTGGTACAACTTGAGGCACAGCACGTTCGAAGATGTAGAACAGTATGTACCACAAATTTCCTGACGTTCCGGCATCTAATAAAGCATCTTTAGTGCCGTCGGTTCTGGAAAAACACATCGAAAATATTTTAGAAAATCCTACGTTATAAAGAGATATGTAAAAACATGCCAACAACACTACCAGTGAGAGTAATTTTGTTAATCTATGTTTAAAAAGAGGTATAATCAAAACAAGAGCAAGAATTTTTGTAAAAAAAATAACAAGAAAGGAATATAATACGAGTCTATTTTTATGAATACTTCTTAATAACATTACAGGTATACAAGCCAGTAATAATATTTCGTCCTGCTTGTCGATGATGGTAAAAAAAAGAAAAAAAGGATTGGTGGATAATGTTACTATAAAACTATTCGTAAATGCAGTTGTCTGATGGCTGAACGCGTTAACGGTACCGAGGTAAAACAGACCTTCCAGCACCAAAAATAATAGTGCAATCGATATGGGGCTATCATACAGGTAAGTGCAAATGCCCAGTAGATACTCGTAGCCAATTGAATAAGGGGTGTAGTAGTCTCGGGCCGGTACCAACCCGCTGAGGATAAATTTGCCGTGATCGTAAAACCCGTACAGGTCAAAGCCGATCACGTTAAATTCGGTCGCTAGCAGTGTTACCAACGCTAGTTTTATCAAGAAAATACCCGAAATAAGAGCCTGTGGTGACAGGGTGATTCGGAGCTGGTTTTGCTTGGACAGTAAAAAAAAAGCCTGTACCGTGACGCTAATCAATAAGGTTATCAATGGAATCATGGCGACTGGTATGGGGTGGTTTTTTGGCCTGGGACTGCCCCACCACTACGGCGGTGAGCAGTCCCAGGCCAGGCATATGTCGATTGGATTCGATCTTGTGTCGGTTTCTGTCACCTGAACAAACCCGTTGAAGAGTCTGCCAATGAACTTGCCCTGAGCAGCACTGGCACAAGGCTTTGCCACCCCTTATCGGAAATTAATTCTTGAGGACAGTCACCGCTAACGGCTGTTTGCCATCCCGCAGCAACTTTAGTATGTACACCCCACGTACCTGATCGCCGATGTAGAAGCGGGCCAAATTTGTTTCGCCCGTCTGCAAGGGAAACAACTCGGTTTGCCGACCCAACAGATCGACCCACTGAAACCGGTACTCACTCACGGCAAAAGGTAAGTTCTTCACCATTAGCTCTGTGGTTGCCGGGTTGGGATAAACCAGTACCGGCAAAAACTCAGTTGTCAGAAACTCCGGATTTTCCAAACCGCCATTTGTTCGCGCATTGGCGGTGCAGCCCTGCGTAGTTCGGGGGGTGCTGAACAGTTCGGTACTGGTGCCTGCATAGCGAACCGTGACCGTCAGGGGCCGACCTGTTTTATACTGGCTGGGGTAATTCCAGCTAAAGCCGTAGCGGTTTGAGGGTGCGAACCCAAACGCAGCAGCTACGTCGGTTCGGGTTTCGGTGGCGGGAATTGTAGTGGCTTTCTGCCCGTCGATGTAGATATCGAGCGAAAGAATCTGGGCAGGGCTGCTGATGTTAGCTGCCCATCCCCAGATTGTGTTACAGTTAGCTACATCCAGATGCCCCCGGTAGCTGGCAGGGGCCGAGCCGGTGTTGGGTGTGGGTGTGACTGGAGTGGGCACTGGCGTAACCACCACCGGGGTCGGCGCGGGGGTTGGTGTGACTACCACCGGCGCGGGCGTGACCACCACCGGCGTGTTTGCCGGGGCGGCGCAGGCGGGGGTGAAGCGGGGGGTACTGAAGAGTTCGGTGTTGGTGCCCGCATAGCGAACCGTGACCGTCAGGGGCCGCCCCGTTTTGTACTGACCGGGGTAATTCCAGGTGAA
>JAYUKZ010000275.1:0-2709 GCA_043763995.1 Fibrella sp. | reverse complement strand
CCCGATGACCAACCCCGCCAGGTACGTTGTATTTTTGTGGGCGGGAACCGCGTTTGCGGCGGGCCGTGTTGTTTGTTCTATGAAAAAAGTGGCTTTCTACACGCTGGGGTGTAAACTGAATTTTTCCGAAACCTCGACCCTCGCTCGGATGATGGCGCAGCAGGGCTACCAACGGGTAGAGTTCAACCAACAGCCCGATATTTTCATTATCAACACCTGTTCCGTGACCGATAATGCCGATAAGAAATGCCGTAAAATCGTTCGCGAAGCCCAAAAAATTAACCCCGCCGGGTTTGTGGCCATCCTGGGCTGTTACGCCCAACTGAAACCCACCGAAATTGCAACTATCCCCGGCGTAGACGTGGTGCTGGGTGCCGCCGAAAAATTCAGGCTCGCCGAACTGATGCCCACCTTTGTGAAAACCGCCGCCGGGCAACCCGCGCAGGTGCTGCATTCGCCCATTAGCCAGACCCTGGAGTACCACGCCGCCTACTCGCTCAACGACCGGACGCGCACATTCCTGAAAGTGCAGGACGGCTGCGACTACCCCTGCGCCTACTGCACCATCCCGCTGGCACGGGGCAACAGCCGCTCCGATACGGTGGCCAACGTGGTGCGGGCCGCCCACGACATTGCCGCCCGTGGGGTACGCGAAATTGTGCTCACGGGCGTGAATATCGGCGATTTTGGGTTGGCCAACGGGCAACGTACCCAGACATTTTTGGAGCTTGTTCAGGCTCTGGACGAGGTAACGGGAATTGACCGGTTTCGTATTTCGAGCATCGAACCCAACCTGCTCACCAACGAGATTATTGCCTTTGTGGCGCAGTCGGCAAGGTTTGTGCCCCATTTCCACGTGCCCCTCCAATCTGGCTCGAATACCGTGCTGGGCCTGATGCGCCGCCGCTACAAACGCGAACTATACGCCGACCGGGTAGCGCAAATCAAAGCCCTGATGCCCCATGCCTGCATTGGGGCCGACGTGATGGTGGGCCACCCCGGCGAAACCGACGCGCTTTTCCAGGAGACGTACCAGTTCCTGGCCGACTTGCCCCTCTCCTACCTCCACGTCTTTACCTACTCCGAGCGGCCCAACACGCTGGCCGTCAGCATCCGCCCTACGGTGCCGGGGCCGGTGCGAGCCGAACGAAGCAAGATTCTGCACAATTTATCGGAGCAGAAACGCCGTGCTTTTTACGAATCGCAATTGGGGCGGGTGGCCACGGTGTTGTTTGAAGACGAAGCCGACACCGCCACGGGCCGGATGCAGGGCTTCACCGAAAACTACGTGCGGGTGGTAGCTAACTACGACCCCCTGCGCATCAACGAACTGGTACCCATCCGGTTAGACAGCCTCAATGCCGAGGGGCTGGTAGAAATTACCGAATCGAAAATCCTGCCAGTCTGGGCCTGACAGCAACGTACCTGGCGCGAAAACAACCCCAATCCTTACCCGGCAAACAACCCGAATAACCCTTTTTTTGCTTTCAGCCGAAGCGGGGCGGCGGGGTGAGCGGCGTTGTACACGGCCAATATATCGGCCTCATGCTGGCGGAAAAATTCGGGGTCGAAATTGGCTTGCGCCAGGTGTTCCAACACGTAGGCCAACGGGCGTTTTTCGGTAATCCAGCGCGTCCAAACGTCCTGCCGCTGCCGGATTCCGAAGGCGTTCATGCCCAGCACGGCCCCGCCCTCCGGGTCATAATTGATGCGGATCGATTTTTCGCCCGCCGGGTGTTCCCAGTACAAACTTTCCACCGAACCATCGGCGGGCAAATTGGCTGGTACGTCGCCGTAGGTTTGGTATTCGATGTCGAAGAATTTAGCCGAATTGAAAAATACACCCGGCGCGTAGGGCGTGGGGGTGCCCAGCAGGTTTTTGGCCAGGGTTTCGCCCATAATCCGGCCTGTGTACCAAATCTGCTCGGTGGCTTTGCGACCCGGCGGCGGGTTGCGGTGTTGCACACAGTCGCCAATGGCGTACACGTCGGGTTGGTTGGTGGCCAGGTACGTATCGACCAGGATGCCCCGGTCTATTTCCAGGCCGCTGTCCGCCAGCCAGCCCACGTTGGCCGACACCCCTACCGACACGCCAACAAACTGACAGTCAATGGTATTGCCGGTTTTGGTCGTCACCTGCCCCACGCGCCCGGTGCCGTCATCGTGCAGGGCCACCACCTCCGTTTCCAAACGCAGATCAACGTGGTGGCGTAGAATATGGCGGGTAATCATCGCCGATTCTTCGGCGGGGAGCACACTGCGCCAAAAACTTTTTTCACGTACCAAAAACGACACCGGAATCTGCCGCGACAGCAGCATTTCGCAGAGTTCGATGCCAATCAGCCCGCCGCCAATGACCACCGCCCGGCGCACCGGAACGGCACCGGCCACGGGCGCAGTGAGTGCTTCCATCTGCTCCAGGTCTGGCATGCCATACAGGCCCTGCACCCCCCGCAGGTGGGTTTGCAACGCCCCCGGCTGGTTCGGCACCGACCCCACGGCCAGCACCAGCACATCGTAGGCGAGGGTTGTTTCAGGTACGTTGTCGGCCTGGAGGTGCAACGTTTTTTGGTCGAAATCAATGCTCGTTACCCGTGCCCGGAGCAGTTCCAGGCGGTTTTTGGCCCAAAACCCGTCTTCATAGGGCTTGGTGTGGGCGTATGTCATGTGGCCCATGTAGATATACATCAGGGCCGTGCGGGCGTAATG
>JAYUKZ010000274.1:0-9593 GCA_043763995.1 Fibrella sp. | reverse complement strand
CCAGTTCGATAATGTCTTTCCGAATCTTGGCCAGCATGGCTTCATCGGTATCAAAATCGTCGTGTTGGGTCGAAACTACAATCGTATCGATCCGCATCGGCTTGTCATCGTCCGAATATTCAATCGTCACCTGCGATTTGGCATCGGGCCGGAGGTAGGCAATCAGTTCCGGCTCGGTGTTGCGAATCAACGACATCTCACGCAGGATGGCGTGGGCCAAATCGAGCGGGAGGGGCATGTAGTTGTCGGTTTCGTTGGTAGCGTAGCCAAACATCATACCCTGATCACCGGCTCCTTGTGCGTTGGCGAGGGTCTCAAAATCGTCGCTGTCGGTTTTGCGGTCAACGCCCTGGTTAATATCGGCAGACTGGTCGTGGAGGGCCGAGAATATACCGCAGGAGTTGGCCTCAAACATGTATTCGCTTTTGGTGTAGCCAATTTTACGGATCACCTCGCGGGTAATCTTCTGCACGTCCAGGTACGTCTCGGTCTTGATTTCGCCCGCCAGCACCACCTGCCCGGTCGTGACCAGGGTTTCGCAGGCTACCTTGCTGTTGGGGTCAAAGGCCAGAAAATTGTCGATGAGTGCGTCGGAAATTTGATCGGCAACTTTATCGGGGTGTCCCTCCGAGACGGATTCGGACGTGAAGAGGTAGGGCATTGCGACTACGTGAGGATTGGTTTATCTGGCAAATCTACTCGATTTACCCGTAGCATCAAGTCATGGGAAGGTCAGGAGGCTCGACGTGCCAAGGGGCAAGGCAGAGGTTAACTTGTCAAGTATATGACAGTCAGCTTATTATGCGCTTACGGAGTACATCAATAGCACCGGCAATAAACGGCGACAAGGGCACGCTGTTCATGATTCTGATGTCTTCCCAAAAGCTGGTGTCTTCGTCCAGAAACCGGAAAACGCGTTCGGGTGGGTTGCGCTGATAGAGCTGCGTGAAAATGTCGGCGGCAGAGTGGCGGTTGTTTTGCAAGACGTTCAGCAACACGCTATCCATCCAGGCTTTAAACGGTTTCATAAACCGCGACTTACGGCGTTCGGGTTTTCCCGTTGCGGCCAGCCTCGCAACCAGTTCGCGCAGGTATTGCTGGGTACGTTGGAAGGTGTAACCCGTGGATGGTTTGGTGTAGCCTCCCGACGTGCCGATGCGCACAATATGCCGGGCCGGATTTTCGGGAGCCGCCTCGTCTGACATGGGGATTACGCCAAACTCTGTTTCGTTGATGCTGTAGGTGCCCGCATGCAGGTACGTGTCGATGTAGGTGCGTAGCGCGGCTTCGTACTGAGCGGGTTCGAGCAGGTGATCGTTGAAGATCGTGTACTCGACCATCGCCGTTTTTTCATTGAAGGGCAATACATACAAAAACCGGCAATCACCTTCCTGAGCCACGCGGAAGTCCATCATCCGGGGGTGCTTTACATCGAAACAGGGTTTTTCGGCGGTAATGACCCAGCCTTTGAAATGTTGCAACAGGTTATGATGGGCGGGCTTTTTCAGATCCATCAGGTACGTACTGTCGAAGACGTAGCCCGCCACGACCGGCTCGTCGTCTACAATCAGGAACCCGCCAGTGGCCGTGTCTTTGATGCGGTTGATGGTGCCGATCCGAAACTCGACGTTGGGGAAATTGGCCAGATGCGCCCGGATGTGTTCGTAAAAATCAATACCCCGCAGCATCTTATACTGGTAGGCCCCCATGTTGAGCGGGCCGGAGTATGTTGTGCCGTAAAAATCGACGGTGTCCCAGGTTCGGAACAAAATGGACTCGAACGGGCCGGGACCGCACTCCCAAAAACACCATGTCCGGTCGTTTTTTGTTTTTACTTCCTTATCTACAATCAGCACAGATTTATCCCGCAGCGAGGATTGCGTGAGGTAGTAGGCCAGGCTCAGACCGGCCATTCCCCCTCCCGCAATGACGTAATCATACTTTTTCATAAGTTTCACCCCACCCCCAACCCCTCCCGGAATGCCGGACCACCGTCAGGGAGGGGAGTTGCCTCGGCCAAACAGGTGGAGCATTGCTCCCCTCCCTGACGGTGGTCCGGCATTCCGGGAGGGGTTGGGGGTGGGGTCTTTACACGTTTACGTGGCGTTCGGCGTGGTAGCTGGAACGTACCAGCGGCCCGGCCTCTACGTATTTGATGCCCCGGCGTTCACCTTCTTCTTTATACATGGCAAACGTGTCGGGGTGAATCCACTCCATCACGGGGTGGTGCATTTTGGTGGGTTGCAAATACTGCCCCAACGTCAGGATGTCGCAGCCGTTCGCCACCAGGTCGTCCATAGCACTGAGTACTTCAGACGTGGTCTCGCCCAGGCCAAGCATAATGCCCGTTTTGGTGCGTTGCCCGTAGGCTTTGGTGCGTCGAATCTGCTCCAGGCTCCGCGCATACCGGGCTTGGGGACGTACCTGACGATACAAGCGTTCCACGGTTTCCATGTTGTGGGACACCACTTCCTGCCCGCCCTCAATCATGTGAATCAGCGCATCCCAGTTGCCTTTAGTGTCGGGAATCAGCGTTTCGATGGTGGTGGTGGGCGAGAGGTCCTTCACCGCCCGCACGGTCTGATACCAAATTTCGGCACCCCGGTCGGCCAGTTCGTCGCGGTTTACGGAGGTAAGCACGGCGTGTTTCACCTTCATGAGCACAATGGCTTCGGCCACGCGGCGGGGTTCGTCGGTGTCGTATTCGGTGGGGCGGCCCGTGGCCACGGCGCAAAATGAGCAACTGCGGGTGCAGATGTTGCCCAAAATCATGAACGTGGCCGTGCCCGCGCCCCAGCATTCGCCCATGTTGGGGCAGTTGCCCGACTCGCAAATGGTGTGCAGTTTGTAGGTATCGACCAGTTTGCGGACTTTGGCGTATTCGGGGCCGATGGGCAGTTTCACCCGCAACCAATCGGGCTTTTTGCGGCGCTGTTCACTGGACGCAATAACGGGTAATTCGATCATGGGGCTACCGGTGCTTTCCTTAAAAATGCGTTTCGGCGGGGTAAAGTTCGGTGGCGGCGGGGGAACATCGAAACGGCATCGCCAGGTCGGATACACCGACAAACGCTTTTTCGATGGCTACTTTTTGGTGCCGAAAAACAACGTCACGTACCCGGAGGTGAAAAAGTTGCGGTTGCCCACCGTGCGGTCGCCCAGGGCGGGGTTGGTGTTGGGCACGATAACAATTCGGGACGGAAAAATTTCGGTCAGAAACCCAATCTCAATCCCGGTGGTGTTGGCGCGAAAGGCACTTAACTCGAAACTAAGCGCGGCTTTGGCGTGGAGGCCCGCCGTGAACGACGACTGACCAATGCCCTGAAAAAAGCCCCCCGACCCCACAATAAACTCTGACCGCCCGCCCGATGCCACCGGCAACACGGCCTGGGCGTAGGGAATCTGCCGGGTGCTGTTGCCCGCCGTCACTTCTACATAATACGGCTTGATGATGCCAATAGACGGGCCAACGGCTACAATGGCGTTGAGCGAAATACCCTCATCGGTATTGCGCCGAAACAGCGAAATTTCGCGGCCATACTGCGGGCGAATCACGAACAGATAACTCTCTTTGCCGGGCGTAAACGAACCGCCAAAATTGTTCCCGCCCGACGCATATTCGCGGGGGTGCTTCACGTTTACGATCTCCAGGCTGATGTAGCGGTATTGCGTTTTGCCGAACAACTCGGTATCGAGCCGTTTAGATTGCCGAAACACAAACCCACCCAACAAACTGGCGTTGGTGTTGGTGGTTACGCCAAAGGTGGTCACGGTGCCGTAGGTGTCTTCGTCCGACCCGTTGGGCTGCTGCGCCCAGGCCGGGCCAGCCAGCAACGTCAGGATAAACAGCCAGGTCAGTTTTTTGGTCGAGTTCATCGGGGAAAATACTTGAAAATAAGCAACTTACGCCTAGCTCGGCGTAACCCCCAACCCCCTGAAGGGGGCTTTTGCTCCGAGAGAGGTACGCTTGCGTAAGCAAAAGCCCCCTTCAGGGGGTTGGGGGTTACACCGCGTCCGGGTTACGCCGAAAAGCACAGTTACACTAAAAACGGTGGCAGCCGCCCGGTTGTTTTACGATGGGATTTTTTAACGTCAGTGGCCTTTTTTGTTGCTCACGGCCTGGTCGAAATCGATGCCCTGTTTGCGCAGCACCGTTTGCACCCGGATGCCGAAAAAGAACAGGTACGCAAAGCAAACCACCGCCGTGAGGTACGACAGTTGAATGCCCACCAGATCGGCAATTTTGCCCTGCACCAGCGGAATAATGGCCCCGCCCAGAATCATCATAATCAAAAATGCCGCCCCTTGATTGGTGTATTTACCCAACCCGGCAGTGCCGAGCGAGAAAATGCTGGGCCACAAAATGGAGCAAAAAAGCCCGCCGCTGATGAGCGAAAACAACGCCACTTTGCCCGTGGTAAACACGCCGATGAGGCTTAGCACGGCTCCTACGGCAGTAAACAACAACAGAATGGTCACGGGCTTTTCGCGGCTGGCCATGAAGGTGGCAATCATAATGAGTACACAAATGGCGTAGGGATAGAGGTCGCTGACATCACCGCTGAGCAAGCTGTTTACCCACAACACAATACCGAAGGCCACAAACGGCACCACCACCGTCAGCACCCGTTTCAGCGAGGCCGAGGGGTTGAAATTGGCGATGGAGGCCGTCCAGCGGCCAATCATCATGCTACCCCAAAACAAGGAGATGTATTTCGACACCTGCGACGATTCCAGGTTCTCGGTCTGCTTCAGGTACTCGCCCAGATTGCTGCCGATGGTCACTTCCACGCCCACATACACAAAAATGGCCGTCATGCCCAGCACCAACTGCGGGTATTTCAACACGCCCGTGCCCACTTCCACGTCTTCGTCGTTGGTGATGTGGGGCAGTTTGGAGAGTTTAAAGAAAATGGCCAAAGCCAGAAAAAGGGCACCCAGAATCAGGTACGGCACTTTTACCGATTCGACGGTGGCGTTTTTGGCCGCTTCGGCAGAAATAGACCCGAAGATGGCATACGACACAATGACCGGCCCAATGGTGCCGCCCAGGTTGTTCACGGCTCCGCCCAGGTTAATGCGCTGCGCCCCGGTTTCGGCTGGCCCCAGGGCAATCATGAACGGCTGCGTGGCGGTTTGTTGCAACGAAAAACCCAGCCCCACAATGAACAGCCCCGACAGCAGCAGCGAATATGACTTCATTTCGGCGGCGGGGTAGAACAGCAACGTACCCAGAGCCGAAATCAGTAGGCCGTAGATGATGCCGTTTTTGTAGCCAATGCGGTTGAGAATGTCGGTCTTGATGGAGGCCGAAATGAGCAGGTACAGGATTGACCCCACAAAATAGGCCGCGTAGAACGCAAAGTCCACGAGTTGGGCCTGGGTCTGGGTCAACATAAATTTCTCCTTGAACAGCGGAATCAAAATCCCGTTGGAGGCCGCCACGAAGCTCCAGAAAAACCAGACGGTCATCAGCGTGTAGAGGGCCGACCGGTTGTCGGCGGTCTGGGAAAGGGGTTGGCCCGATAAGGCAACGGGGTCGTTGACCATGCAAAAAAGCGGTTAGGTGTTAGGAAGAGCCACTGGAACACTACCCGGCGGCATGAACAAAACTAACCAGATTTCGGCAAATAACGTACCTGCACCCGCCAACTAGCCGCCGTTGCCTATTTTTGACCCCGTTAAACCAACCCGTTTCGCCCCCTCCCTGTATGCCGACCATCCAGATTACCTACACCGGCGACCTCCGCACCCAGGCCACCCACCTCCAGTCGGGAAGCCAGCTTGTTACCGATGCCCCCACCGACAATCAGGGGCGGGGCGAAGCCTTCTCGCCTACCGACCTGGTGGCCAACGCGCTGGGTACGTGTATCCTAACCACGATGGCCATTGTGGCCCGCCGCGAGGGCATCGACCTGGCTCAGAGCACCGCCGACGTAACCAAAATCATGACCCAGGAAGCCCCCCGCCGCATTGCCAGAATTGTGATAAATCTGGCCCTCCGGGTGAAAACTGCCGACGGCTTAGCCCTGACAGATGCCCAGAAAACTAAACTGCAAACCATAGCCCACACCTGCCCCGTAGCCATCAGCCTCCACCCCGACCTGGTGCAGGAGGTGAGCATTACCTGGCCGGGCAGCACAGCGAACTAAGGGGCCTCTTCGGGCGGAATGGTGATGCCGGCGAAGAGTTTGTCCATTCGTTCGGCATAGTCGGCAGTATCGTCCAGAAAAAATTGGAGTTGGGGCACAATGCGGAGTTGGTGCCGAACCCGTTCGCCCAGAAGCTGGCGGATGGTTTTATTTTTCTCCTCGATGGAATCCATCAGGAGGGCTTTGTTCTTGGTGGCCAGAAAACTGAGGTACACGCGGGCAATGCCTAAATCGGGCGAGACCCGCACGTTGGTCACGGTAATAAACGCGCCGTTGAAGGCGTGGGGCATCTCGCGCTGGAAAATTTCGCCCAGGTCTCTCTGTAATTGCCGGGCCACCTTTTGCTGTCGTTTCGATTCCATAGGGTAAATATCAGTACTTTCGCCAAACGGCTTGTTCCGTTAACTCGTATTCGCCCCGGTAAGTTGCTTCGTTTTTTTCGTTCCTTCGCGCCCTACCAGTATGTTAGCCTGCTGGCGGTGCTGCTGCTCATCCGGTTGCCGTTGCTGGTCTCGCCCCTGCCCCTGCTCATCCCGGAGCTAAACTGGATGCTGGTGGGCGAACAAATGAGCAAAGGCCACACCCTCTACCGCGACATCTGGGATTCGGTCAGCCCCCTCTCGGCGGGGGTCTACTGGCTCATCGACCTGGTAGTGGGGCGGTCGCAGGCGGCCTACTGGACGGTGGCCACGGTGGTGTCGGTGTTTCAGTTGGTCTATTTCAATTACGTCATGAACGCCCGCGACGTGTTTGCCGAACGGTCGTTTTGGCCGGGGCTGTTCTACACCCTCTTCCTCAACCTCTCCTTCGACTGCGTGACGCTGTCGCCGGTGCTGCTGTCGGTCACGTTTTTGTTGCTGGCATTTGGGGCCATGCTGCGGCAGTTGGGGCGGCAGGGGGCCACCGACGAGGTGTTCGAGGTGGGGGTCTACGTGGGGTTGGCCACGCTGTTCTACCTCCCGTCGGGGTTGTTTATTTTGTGGGCCTCACTGTCGCTCTTGTTCTTCACCGGGGCCACCCTGCGCCAACATTCGCTGACCCTCTTCGGCTTTGCATTCCCGATTCTGCTGGTGGTGTTCTATTACTACCTCACCAACTCTTTCGATGCCTTTACCCGCAACCTGCTGACCTCCGTTTTTCGGGTGCGGCAGTACGCCCTCAGCGATTTCGGTACGCTGGCCCTGTGCTTGCTGGTACCGCTCACGGTAGGCATTTTGGGCTTCCTGAGCCTGTTTAACAGTGTTAACCGCTACACCAATTTCCAGCAACGCTGCCAACAAATCATGCTACTTTGGGCCGCCACCGCCGTGCTCACCATTCCGCTCATGCCGTTTCTGGCTCCCATGCTTTTTCTGGCGTTCGTGCCGCCCATTGCCTTCTTCGCGGTACTTTATTTCGCCAATTTCCGCCGCCTGTGGCTCCGCGAACTGGCCTTTCTGACCCTGTTTTTGCTCGTCACGCTGGTGCTCTATCAGGGGGTACTTCGCCTGGTGCCGGGCCTGGAAGTGGGGCGGCTCAGCAGCCTGCAAGTCAAGCCAAACCGGCTACCCCCCCAGATTCAAAATCGCCCCGTGCTTATCATCGACGAAGACATTAGCGACTACCGCACCAACCAACTCGCCACGCCCTACCTCAACTGGGATTTGGCCAAATATGACCTCCGCAACCTGGATAACTACGATGCCGTAATCACGATTTACGATCAGTTCCGCCGCGACCCGCCCGACTATATCATCGACCGGCAACAGGTTGTCCCCCGGCTTTTTCAGCGGGTACCGGCGTTGGCCCAACGCTACCAACCCACGGCCACGGCGGGAATTTACCAGCGAAAAAAGTAACAGATAACGTACCTGATGCGCATAAACAAGTTGCTCATCTGAACACGCGGCCCCCTTCCCGACGTTATGTTTTTCCGGGCAACAGCCGGGCAGTGTCTTCTCATTACCTTTTCAATCGGCCCCGCCCCTGCGCCGGGCTATTTTTACTTCATGGAAACAACCAAACATCTCTCCACCGCCACCACGCCCCAACAGGTAAACACCGGCCCCGGCTCGAAAGAAACCACCCAACGGTCGGACATCCAGACCACCTCCGACCTCCAACACGACCTTACTAAACGTGACCCGGCCCTGCTTACGCCCGAAGAAATGCGCATCAAAGAAGCCTTTGAAGACCGCAACTGGAACGAGATCAAAACGTCTGACTCGTGGGTGATTTTCAAAGTCCTGGCCGAATTTGTGGAGGGGTTCGACAAGCTGGCGCAAATCGGCCCCTGCGTCTCCATTTTCGGGTCGGCCCGCACCAAACCCGACAACCCGTATTACAAAATGGCCGAAGAAATTGCGGCTAAACTCGTTCGCCACGGCTACGGGGTCATCACCGGCGGCGGACCAGGCATCATGGAGGCGGGCAACAAAGGAGCGTTCGAGCAGGGCGGCAAATCCGTGGGGCTGAATATTAAACTGCCCTTCGAGCAGCACAGCAACGTGTATATTGACCAGGATAAAAACATTAACTTCGACTTCTTTTTTGTTCGAAAAGTGATGTTCGTCAAATACGCACAGGGTTTTGTGGTGATGCCCGGCGGCATGGGTACGCTAGACGAACTGTTTGAAGCCATGACGCTGATTCAGACCAAAAAAATTGCCCGTTTCCCCATCGTCCTCGTCGGCAAAAGCTACTGGACGGGCCTCATTGACTGGATTGTGGACGTGATGCTGGGGCAGGAGCACAACATCAGCCCCGAAGACATGAAGCTCATCAGCGTGGTCGATACGCCCACTGAGGCCGTGAAGGTGATCGATGATTTTTACGACCGGTATTTAATGAAACCCAATTTCTGACCCGTTTGCCCCTACCCTTTCCCATGACTCAACCCTCGCTTTATTTTACCGACGAACACGAGATGTTCCGGCAGAGTGTCCGCCACTTTATTCAGCAGGAAGTGGTACCCCACACCGAGGAGTGGGAGACGAACCGGCGGATTCCGGCTTCGGTTTTCCGGCGCATGGGCGAGCTGGGTTTTCTGGGGTTGCCTTTTGCCGAAGCCTACGGCGGGGCCAACGCCGATTTTTGGTTTTCGGTGGTTTTTCTGGAAGAGTTGGCCCGCTGCGGCATGGGCGGCTTCAGCACCGCCGTGAGCGTGCATCAGTTCATGGCCATCAACCACATTGCCAAAGCGGGTTCCGAAGCCCTGAAACAGACGTACCTGGCCCCCGCCATTGCCGGGGAGTTGGTAGCGGCCCTGGCCATCAGCGAACCCGACACCGGCTCGGACGTGGCGGCCATCCGCACCACCGCCCGCCGCGTTTCAACTGCTGAAGGGGAAGAAGAATACGTGGTTTCGGGAGCCAAAACCTTCATCAGCAACGGCACCTACGGCGATTTTGTAACGCTGACGGTGAAGACTGACCCCACGCGGGGCACCAACGGCATCAGCCT
>JAYUKZ010000273.1:0-2715 GCA_043763995.1 Fibrella sp. | reverse complement strand
GCCGACGCGGCGGCCAACTGCGTTGTCCGGCGCAACAAAACGACGGGCGCGTTGAGCATCTTCGCCAACATTCCCGGCACGGCCAATCCTACGCCGGTCGGCCCGCCATTCATTCAGAGCGTTCCAACCGGGATTGTGTATGACGGCACGAATCTGCTGGTGAGTTGCCTGATGGGGTTCCCGTTTCCGGCAGGAACAGGGCGGGTCATTCAGGTTACGCCCGCCGGGGTGGTATCGCTGCGGCAAACCGGCTTCAACGCCCTTACCGGACTGGACCTCAACAATGGCCTGTTGGTGCTGGAATATGGCACGTTTTCGCCCGCAACGGGCTGGACTACCAATGGCGGGCGGCTGTTACGGGCCGGTTCGACAACCAACACCGTGCTGGCCAGCGGGATGAACCAACCAACGGCCCTCAAAAAAATTACGGCCAACAGCTATTTCGTGGTCAGTTTCGGCGACAATTCGCTGCTCAAAGTAACATTTTGACTGGTAAGGCTCACGCAAACAAGTCGGCAACGGTAAACGTAAAATCGGCGATGACCGGGGCGGCAGAAATAACCTCGCCGCCCTTGAACGCTTTCGATTCATCGGGGGCAATCATAGCGATTTCAGAACAGAGTTGAGCAACGAAGGATACCACACATCAACATGAAAACGAACAGCCACACCTGTTGGGTAATCCTTACTGGTTTGCTGGGTTTCTGCCTGACCGCCCACGCCCAACCGACGGTTTCGGGCCAAATCCGCGACGGGACGGGCCAGCCGCTGCCCTTCGCGTCGGTGGCCCTGCTTGCTGCCACCGACACGGCCACGGCCATGCCCAAACCAATCAAAGGTACCGCTACTGATGCGCAGGGGCAGTTTTTGCTCGAAAGTGTGCGGGCCGGGCAGTACGTCGTGGCAGCTTCGGCAGTGGGCTACGGTCGGGTGCGGTCGGCTCCGTTCGTGGTCACAACTGCGCCCGTCAACGTACCTACGATGACGCTGACCGAAGCCACCGGCCAGCTAAACACGGTGCAGGTGGTGGCCAAGAAACCGTTTGTGGAGCAACTTAACGACCGGATGGTGGTCAACGTGGCGGGGAGCATCGTGGGTAGTGGCAGCACGGCCCTGGAAGTGCTCGAAAAAGCCCCCGGCGTAACGGTCGATTACCAGAACGACCGGCTGCAATTGCGCGGAAAAGACGGCGTAATTGTGCTCATCGACGGGCGGCAAAGCTACCTCTCGGCGCAGGACGTGATTGCGCTGCTCCGCACCATGTCGAGCGATAATATTGCCACCATTGAACTCATCACTAACCCCGGTGCCCGCTACGATGCCGCCGGGAATTCGGGGATGATAAACATTCGGTTGAAAAAAGCGGGGAACCTCGGTACCAACGGCACCGCCTCGGTAGCGGGTGGAACGGGCCGCTACGACCGCGAACGGGGCAGTCTGCAACTCAACCACCGCACGGCCAAACTCAACGTGTTTGGGTCGTATAGCCTGAACCGGGGTGGCAACTACTGGGATTTCAGCCTGGCCCGCAACCAGCCCGACCCCACGCCCGCCAACGCCGACCGCCGCAACCAGATCACGACCGATACGTACCTGGCATTCCGTGATCTGGGCCAGAACACCAAAGCGGGCCTGGACTATATGCCCAACGCCCGCACCACCATTGGCCTGGTTTGGACCGGCTTCTGGAGCGACCACCGCGAACGTGGCCCCGCCAACAGCGTCTTCAGCCGTACCGAAAACGGGCCGCTGTATTTTCAGACCACCACCAATAAGACATACAACAACCTGGTGCAGAACCAGTTGGCCAACGTGAACGTGCAGCATTCGTTCGGCAAAAATGCAGCCAACGGCCAGCTCACCGCCGACCTCGACGTGGGCCATTTCACCCGCGACTTCACCAACCAACTCCTGTCGGTGGTGACATTGAGTACCGAAAATACCCCGCCGCCGCCCGCCAACCTGCTCACCACCCAGCCCACCACCATCCAGATTCTGACCGCCAAAGCCGATTACAGCCGCCCCCTGAAACACGGCTGGAAACTGGAAACCGGCCTCAAGAGTGCCACCGTCCGCACGGATAATGACCTGACCATTGCCTTCGGCGACGCGCAGGGCCTGCCCATGCGCGACCCGCAACTGTCAACCCGGTTTCAATACACCGAACGGGTACAGGCGGCTTACGTAAACCTGACCGGCAAGTGGGGCAAAACCGACGTGCAGGCGGGCCTCCGCGCCGAACAAACCCAATCGGAAGGCAACGCGCTGAACCTGGCGCAGGTGGTTTCCCGAACGTACCTGAACCTGTTTCCGAGCCTGTTTCTGACCCACCCGCTACCCAACGGCCATAGCCTGTCGGGGTCGTACAGCTACCGCATTGACCGGCCCAATTACCAGAACCTGAACCCCTCGCGCGGGTACGTTGACCCCTACACCTACCGGCAGGGCAACGCCTATTTGCGCCCCCAATATACCCACGCGCTGGAGATGCGTTACGCCCTCAAAAGCGGCCTTTTTGCCTCCGTGGGGGCCAACTTCACCACCGACCTCATCAATAACCTGCTCTTTGTGACGGGGGGCAATCAGTCGTATATCATGGTGCTGAACATCGGGCAATCGGTGGGGTACACGGCCACGGTTGGCTGGCCCATCAGCCTGGGCAAACGCTGGCAACTGCAAACCAACTGGCTGGCCTTTTATAACCACTACCAGTTC
>JAYUKZ010000272.1:0-9629 GCA_043763995.1 Fibrella sp. | reverse complement strand
TGTTGCAGGAACTGACCGAAACCAACGTACCAGAGCCGGAATTGACGAAGGTGAAAAACCAGGCCGAATCGACGTTGGCGTTTTCAGAGGTAGAACTCCTGAACCGGGCCATGAACCTGGCCTTCGCCGCCAACGCGGGCAACCCCGACCTGGTAAACCAGGAAGCCGACAAAATTCAGGCCGTTACGGCAGATTCGGTGCGGGCGGCGGCACGACAAATTCTGCGCCCCGAAAACTGTTCTACCCTCCATTACCACCGCACGGAGCAAGTTGCATAAAACCATGAAAATTCGCGTTGGGCAGGGCTACGATGTCCACAAACTGGTTGAGGGCCACCCGTTTTGGCTGGGCGGTATCCAGATTCCGCATACGCACGGTGCTTTTGGCCACTCGGATGCCGACGTGGTTTGCCACGTGATCTGCGATGCGCTGCTGGGCGCGGCCAATATGCGGAACATCGGCTACCATTTTTCCGACAAAGACCCCCGCTGGAAAGGCGTAGACAGCAAGGTATTGCTGGCCGAAGTGCTGCGCATGATTCGGGCGGAGGGCTGGGAAGTGGGCAACCTCGACGTGACCATCGTGTTGCAGGAACCCAAGCTGAACCCCCATATCCCCGCCATGCAAGCCTGTTTGGCCCGCGTCATGAACGTACCTGAAGCCGACATTGCTCTCAAGGCCACCACCTCCGAACACCTCGGTTTCGTAGGCCGAAAGGAAGGCATCGCCGGGTTCTGCGTCGCCCTGATCGAACGCACGTAGAGACCGGTACGCCGGTGCGGCGATACTTCGCGTCTCTACCGGGCGCGGAGCATTTTTTCATCGGCGTATTGCTCACGCGCACTACCCAGACGCGATGTATCGCGTCTCTACAGGTCTCTGCCCAGACGCAACGATGCCGCACCGGCGTACCGGTCTCTACCTACCGCCCGTATTTGGTTTTAAATTTGTTGTACAGGCGTTTGTGCTTGTCGTCGAGGTCAACGCGCCGCCCCTGGATGAAAGCGTGTTCGACGTGGTTGGTGCGCATGTCGAGCAAATCGCCCTCCGAGACGACCAGCGTGGCCTGTTTGCCCACTTCCAACGTACCTACCTGCCGGTCGATACCCAGGATTTTGGCGGTGTTGGCCGTAATCATTTTCAGGGCTTCCTCGCGGTCTGTTACGCCGAAACCAACGGCTGTGCCCGCCAGGAAGGGCAGGTTGCGGGTGCGCCACCACTCTTCGGCGTAGCTCAGGCCCACCAACACCCCCGCTTTTTGCAGAATACCGGGCAAGCGGTAGGGCAGGTCGGCGGCTTCGTCGGGCCGGTTGGGCAGGCGGTGCAGGGCACTGAGCAACACCGGTACGTTGTTTTCTTTCAGGAAAGCCGCCGCTTTTTCGCCGTCTTCGCCCCCCACAATCACCACGTTGGGCACCCCGGCACCCCTGGCAAACCGAACCGCTTCGATGATATCTTTGCTGTAATCGGCCCGGACGTAGAGGTTCTGCGTTCCCCGAAAAAGGCCCTTCATGGCCTCAAAACGCAGGTTTACCGCCGCTTGCGCGGGGCCATCGGCGTAGGCTTTGGCTTCGGCAAAAACAGCCATGAGGCCGCGCATGGCTTCGTCGCGCTTATCGTTTTTCTTCACCGTCACCTGAAACGTCTCAAAATCGAAGTCGCGGGCGAAGTAGCCGGGCCAGTTCAGCCACAGACCATCGTCTTTGCGCAGCACGGCATCTTCCCAGTTCCAGCCGTCGGCGTGCATAATAGACGACGACCCCGAAACGGTGCCGCCCATGGGCATGGCCTGGGTGATGAGAATGCCGTTGTTGCGGATGGTGGGAATGATCTCCGAATCACTGTCGTAGGCAATCAGCGACCGGACGTTGGGGTTCAGCACGCCAATCTCCCGCGAATCGACCGTGGCGCGGACGGAGGCGATTTCCTGCATACCCACCAGCGAGGCGGGCGAGATCAGGCCGGGGTAAATATGTTTCCCCGCCACGTTGATAACCGTAACCTGACTGGTGTCGAGCCGCACCGTAGCGGCATCGGTCACGTTGGTAATCAGGCCGTTGGCGAAGGTAAGGAGACCATTCTGGATCACCCGGCCGGTGGCCGTATGGATGGTACCGCCCAACAAGGCAATGGGACGTTGCTGGGTACGTCCCGGCGACGGGTTTTGCGCCAATACGTCCACCGACGTAAATAGAGCGACGAATAAAGTTAGTGCGTATTTCATGGTTTCGTTTTTTGGGGGACATGTAGAGACGCGACACTCGCGTCTCAGCCGCTGGATACGTTTTTAGTGTATACCCAGCGGTTGCGTATCCAGGGGCTGAGACGCAAGTATTGCGTCTCTACTATCATTCTTCACCTTCGGCCATTACGCCTTCCACGTCTTCGCAATGCCACATCCGGGCGCGTTTGGGGGCGGCGCGTTGGGTGGGTTGTCCGCCCGCTTTGGCCTGAATCAGTTTTTGAATCAGGCGGGCGCGTTCGGTGTCCATGGTGGCCTGGGTTTGTTCGTCGCGCTGGCGGCTGTAATAGATGGCCCCCTCAATCATTGTCAATTCGGGGCGGGCATAAATGGAGAGCGGGTGGTTGTTCCAAAGCACCAGGTCGGCATCTTTTCCCGGTTTTATGCTGCCCATCCGGCTGTCGAGGTGGAGCAGTTTGGCGGGGTTAAGCGTCACCATTTTCCAGGCATTTTCTTCCGAAACACCGCCATACAGCACCGTTTTGGCCGCTTCCTGATTCAGGCGACGGGCCATTTCGGCATCGTCCGAGTTGATGGACACCACCACGCCTTCGCGGCTCATCAGGGCGGCATTATACGGAATAGCATCTTTCACCTCCATTTTGTAGGCCCACCAGTCGGCAAACGACGAGCCGCCCGCGCCGTGTTTGGCCATCTTGTCGGCCACTTTATAACCCTCCAGAATGTGCGTAAAGGTGTTGACTTTGAACCCCAGCGAATCGGCCACGTTCATGAGCATATTTATTTCCGACTGCACGTAGGAGTGGCAGGTGATGAACCGTTTTTTGGCCAGAATTTCGGCCAGCGCGTCCAGTTCCAGGTCGCGGCGGGGGCGGGTCGACGGGTCGGCGGCGGGGGACGCGGTTTTGGCTTTGCCCAGGCCAGGTACGTTGCCCGCCGCCGCCGTGTAAGCAGCCCATGCGTTGGCGTAGGCTTTGGCCCGCATGAAATGATCCATGTAAACCTGCTCTACGCCCATGCGCGTCTGCGGAAAGCGCACCCGGTTGGCATCGCCCCAGTTGGCCTGTTTTACGTTTTCACCCAGGGCGAATTTAATGAATCCGTCGGCCCCCTTAATCAGCAGGTTATCAGCCGATTCGCCCCATTTCAGCTTCACCAGGGCCGACTGCCCGCCAATGGCGTTGGCCGAGCCGTGAAGCAACTGCGAGGCCGTAACGCCACCCGCCAATTGCCGGTAAATATTGATGTCGTCGGGGTTGATGGCATCGGCCATACGCACTTCCGCCGTGCTCGACTGCGAGCCTTCGTTGATGGAAAACAGCGCGATGTGCGAATGCTCGTCGATGATACCGTTGGTGAGGTGCTTGCCCGTCCCGTCTACCACCGACACGCCCGCCGGGGCAGTCAGGCCCTTGCCAATTTGGGCAATTTTACCGTCCTGCACCAGCACATCCACGCCGGTTTGGATACCCGCTGTTTCGTTGGTCCAAACCGTGGCGTTCCGAATGAGCAGGGGCTGGGCGGTGGGTTTCTTGGCGTTGCCCATGCCCACAAACGGGTACAGCAACGGACCCAGCGCGGGCTTTTTGGCCGTATCGGCTTTGGCCACCGCCACCGAGACCGTGAACGGCTTACTCAGCGTAGCCGACCAGTTAAGTAGTTGACCGTCAGGCTGCTCGCCTTCGCCTTGAAAAGCCACGCCAGACGTTGCGGTACCACTGCGATAGCCCGTGAGGCGGGTGAGGGCGGCTGGTTGTTTTTTATCCAGAGCCACCCGCATGGAAATCAGGGTATTATCGACCGAAACCGTTGGCGTGAACTTGGTGGTGTCGTTGACCGTGACCTGGTACGTTGGTTTTTCGGGGTTATCTCCCGTAATCAGCAGTTTCAACTTGTCATTGTTAGGCGATGTGAGCGAACTGATTTTCAGGTCATAGGTGCCCCGCAAATCAGCCTGGTTGCGGTTGGTGAGCACATACTGTTTGCCCTGAATCCAGTTTTCGTAGAGCACGTTTTCAGCGGCAAACAAATTGCCCGACGTGATGATGAAATTGGCCACTTTGCCCACCGCCAACGTACCCAACAGGTCGTCGGCGCGGAGGAGGCGGGCGGGGCGGCTGGTGAGGGCTTCCAGGGCCTGGGCTTCGGTGAGGCCATTTTCGATGGCTTTACGGACGTTGGCCATAAAGTCGGCGCGGCTTTTCAGGCCCGCGCTCGTGAACACAAACGGAATGCCCGCCTGCGCCAGCATCCCGGCGTTGGCAGGGGCCATCTCCCAGTGTTTCATCTCCGAAAGCGCCACATTGTCGGCATCCCAGGCATCCTCCACGTCGTAGGGTTGTGGGTACGCCACGGGCACCACCAGCGTGGCCCCCGTCGCCCGGATTTCGTCCAGCCGCTGGTACTCGTCACCGCCACTGCGGATGATGAACTGCCGCCCGAACTCGTCGCCAATTTTGTCGGCCCGGAGAATGCCCATTTTGTCACTCACCTCGAAAAACGTGGGTACGTCGGCCAGCCGGTTCAGGGCATCGAGCGACAGATTAAGTTGCTCGTCAGAACCAGTTTTCAGGGCGCTTCTTTTAAACCAGTCGGCATCGTAGAACGCCTGCCGAAGCAGGGCCACGGCCCCCATGATGGAGTTGGGGTTGTTTTGGCCCGACGAACCCTTGCTGAACGACAGGTGCTGACTGAGGTTGTTGCGCAGCATGACCAGGTTTTCGCGGTCGTCGGCCAGCGACACCAGCGCACCGCTACCCCGCGCAATGCCGTCGTGGGGGTGGGTCAGCACGGCCCCGAAGCCCAGTTTCCGGTATTCGTCGGCCTTAGCGGGGGTCATTTTGAACAACTGCCCGGCTTCGTTTTCGGGCTGAATAGCCTGATTCCAGTAGTAAGGGCCTTTTTTGGTCGATTCCAGTTGGGGCGGTGCGCCAAACCCACCCGGTGCCCGTTTCACCTCCGGCATCCCGTAGTCGGAGTCCAGGTCGATGAGGCCGGGGTAGATGCGCCGCCCGCTCAGGTTGGCCACCACCGCGCCGGGGGGCACCGGTACGTTGCTGCCCACGGCCATGATGCGCCCCTGGCGCACGACCATCGTGGCGTTCTGGAGGGTTGTCTGGGCATCTACCACAATGGTGGCGTTGGTGAAGGCGTAGTGGTTGGGCCGCTCGTCGCGCACGCCGTTTTGGGGGAACATATCCTGCGCCCAAGCCAAAGCCGGGCAAACGAGCAGGAAAACAGTGAGGAGTTGTTTTGGCATTGAGTGTCGTGTTTAGGTTAATTGATGCTCCCGGAAGCAGGTAGTGGCAAATTTGGCGAAATAGGTTGGTTTTTGGTATCGATGTGGGCAATAAACGTAAACAACCGGTTCTGGGTAGTTTCCTGTGTTTATTGTTTTCGGGGGGCGGTTGTGTAGGTTGGCTCGACGGCAAAGTAAACTAAACGGGTATCGTTACTATACCAAGTTTATATTATTTTCTACTTACAGCCTATCTTTTGCCATTACCAGTGCTCAAGATGCATCTGTTTACAAATTGGTACAGCTTTTGTTAAAAGAATTACCACGTACTTTTTCGTAAACAGATGGACATTTATACCCGGCCAAAAGCCAGCTATTCACCTAAGCTAACCCGAACAGTGCAGGCTGCCGTACTCATTACGTGCAGCAAGCAACTATTGACGTGGCCGGGTTTTTTTGGTCTGTTTGTTTGGGCGGGGGTGTGGCTTGGTAGCTACACGGCACAGGCCCAAAGTTGCAAATGTTCGCAGTATATTTATCTGAACGACCCCACCAACAACACCAATGGGTACGTCCACAAATTTAGAGTAGAAACCAACGGCTTGCTGACCGAATTGCCCAATGGCACCACGGGCACAATTCCCTGGTTTCCCAGCGGCGGCGGTCTGCCCAGTCCTCACGGATTAGGGCAGGATCTGAACGGTAACATTTATATCGGCGAAACAACAGGCGGCGATGTTCGCAAGTTAACGTGCGATGGTACCCTTGTTCCCGAAACAGGCACGGGCGGGTTCAGGATTGCTACCGGCGGGTACAACTTCGTTTCCAAAGACGGCATACTTTACCTCAACCCGCCGGGCCGGAACCGTATTGTGGCGTACCGGCTTTGCGACGGGGTGCTGCTGGGCTTTGTGTCATTAAGGGATCTTCCCAACAATACCAACTATACTGCGGGTGCGCTGGAAGACTGGGGCTTCAAAATTGACAAAAACGGGACGATGTATGTCTCAGCGGGCTACAACGACTACGACGGCACCAAAAACTACCTGGCCTACCGGTTTACGCCCACTCTTGCCGATTTCACGGCCAACACCATATATGCCCCCCTCATTACCCAGGCTGCCTACAGCACCGTTGGTATCAGCACCAACAACGATGCCTGGGCCATTGAAAGTGATAATGCGGGGAATATCTTCCAGATCATTGACGATTATACCGCGAACAGAACATGGCTCCTCAAGTTCAGCAGTACCGGTACGTTGCTGGCCTCTGCGTTTGATGTGGCGGGCGGAACGGGCTGGTCTGGCGCGTTGGGCATGACCTACAACCCCGTTCTGAATGTACTCTACCTTGCCGGACGCGATGACGAGTGCATCACCATTGTAGACCCGGCTACCCTGACCCGCACGGGCGGCGTGGCCAACCCACCCGGCGTAACCAGCACGGTGAGCAAAGGAATGCGCCTGGTTACAGAATGTTGCCCCGGCACCTCGCGAATGAGCGTTGATACGGTGGTGTGCGGCGCAAAAGTGAACGACTCGTTCTTTCTGCAACGACTCATCGGAAATTGCGACGGGCCAATCTGCGGCGGCACCTGGACAGCCGACCCCGGCAATTCGGGCCTGACCTACAACGTGTGTGACAATAGCGTAACGGTCAACAGCCTCACGGCCTGCGGCGGCTTCAAATTAACCTCGGCGGGCGGTGTCAACTCGGCTTGCGGCTCGTTTACCATCAGCGTAAAAATTGGCTTTGCCAACGTAACGGCTCCGGTAGTGGCCGGTTCGCAAACCATTTGCGCCGGGGGCAACCCCACGGCCTTTACTACCCAGACCGCCGCCACCGGCACCGGCCCACTAACGTACCAGTGGCAGGCCAGCACCACCAACTGCACCACCGGGTTTGCCAACATTGGCGGGGCCACCGCCGCCACCTACGACCCGCCCGGCCCCCTCAACACCACCACGTATTACCGGGTCATCACCGCCTCGCCCGGCAGTTGCAGTAGCCAGACCGGTACGTGTTCGGCCACCAGCAACTGTATCACCGTCACGGTTAATCCTGTGCCGCAGCTCATTATCGGCATGGCAACTTGCTCCAGTCAGACCAGCTACGCACTTGGTTTCACGGCTACCACCGGGGCCAGCCTCACCACGTCTTTGGGAAGCGTATCGGGTAGCCAGGTAATTAACATACCAAACAGCCAAACGGCTCTGCTCACCGCCACGCTGAGTGGGTGCAGCACCACGGCCATCACCACCGCGCCCAGCCTACCACCGGCCCCAACGGTATTGGTCAACCAGCCAACGTGTACCAGCCCCACCGGCACCATCACCGTCACCAACCCTACCACGGGCGTGACCTACAGCTTCGACAACGGAGCCACCTATGGCACCTCAGCCACCAGTGGCACATTGGCTCCAGGTACGTATCAGGTGAAAGTTAAATCAACCAATGGCTGTGAATCCGGGGCTACACCCGTGACGATTACCGCCCAACCCGCTACTCCCGTCATTACCGTCAATAACCCAACCATCTGTGCCGGAACATCGGGGCAGTTAACCGTTCAGGGCTGTGGAGGAAGCATCAACTGGTCAACCAATGAGACCCAGGCTACCATCAGCGTCAGCCCCGACAAGACCCAGAGTTACTCCGTGACCTGCACCGCCAACGGCTGCGCCGCCACGGCTACGGCTACGGTCACGGTGAACCCCAAACCAATGGTGGCTATAACGGCCACCACTTGCAACGGACTCACTACCTACACCGTAAGCTTCACGGCCACCGCCGGGGCCAGCCTCACCGCCAGCGCAGGTACGTTAGCGGGCAATCAGGTGAGCGGCATTCCCAGCGGGCAAGCCGTGGTGCTCACCGCTACCCTGAACGGGTGCAGCACTACCGCCACTACCCCCGCGCCCGATTGCCAGGCCAACGCCGCCAGCCTGGGCAACCAAACGTTTGTAGACACCAACGGCGACGGCCTCCAGAACAACGGCGAAGCAGCTCTGGCCGATGTGATCGTAACGTTGATCTCGGATGGCACTGTACTGGCCACCGCCACCACCGATGCCAACGGACTTTACTCCTTCACAGGCCTGACTCCGGGCACCCCCTATTCGGTCAGCTTCACCACACCCACCAATTATTCGGCCACCACGTACCCAGGCGGCACTACGCCCGCCATTAGCCTGTCGGCTAGTGAAAATAACCTCTCCCTCGACGCGGGCTTCCTGCTCCTGCCCGCCAACGTGCTGCTGACCAAACAGGTAAGCCGCAGCCGGGCCGAGGTGGGCGATGTAGTCTCTTACACGGTTACACTCCAAAACACCGGGCCTGGCAGTGCCACGGCACTAAACGTCTCAGACCTGTATTCGGCGGGGGTCAGCCCGGTGCCGGGGTCGTTTTCGGTCACTCCCGGTACGTCGTTTTCGGCCACGGCGGGCGGCGGCACCTGGACGGTGGCCAGCCTGCCCGCCAGCAGCACCGTTACGCTGCTCTACTCGGCAAGCCTCACCCAAGAGGGCATTCACTACAATACGGCCACATTGGGCAACCAGACCGCAACGGCCTGTACTACCATTCCGTTTCGGGTGTGCGCCAGTGAACCGTTTGAGTTTCTGTTGCGGGCACCCACCAGCACCACCCACGCTACGTACCAGTGGAGCCGCAACGGCCAACCCATTACCGGGGCCACCAGCAGCACACTTACCGTGACCGACGTTGGCGAGTACCTGGTAACGGCCCAAAGCGAACAGGGTTGCCTGAACGGCTCCTGTTGCCCGTTTGTGATTGAGGCGTTACCCGCCCCCAGCCTGACGGCCCTGGCCGTTGCTGCCACCTGTACCGGCATCACCCCGCAGGCTAACGCGTACCTACGTCTGGCGGGAAATAGTATGAATGCCACAGGCTTTAACATTACGGCGGGCAGCAACTTCACGGCAGCGGCCCCCCTGTTTGCCTCAACGCAATCACTGGCCTCGATAACCAACGGCGTGCTGCTGGCCGGACTGGCTAACCCCGCGCTGGCAACGGGGCAAGTCTACACCATTCGGGTCTACACCGTCGACGGGTGCTTTACCGACACCCTTGTGACATTACCGCAAACCGTTTGCCCCTGCCCGGTTGGTATTTGTGTACCGTTCATGGTTCGAAAAGTTGCAGTCCGCTGAGGACTATCCGGGTACGTTG
>JAYUKZ010000271.1:0-2736 GCA_043763995.1 Fibrella sp. | reverse complement strand
GCGGCGGTGGTCGTTTTGAAGATCGTCGCGGTGGCGATTCGCGTGGTGGCGACCGGTTTGGCAAACCCCGCGAGGGCGGTCAGGAAGGCGGTTATTTTGCCCGCAACAACGAGCGGCCCGTGCGCGAGCGCGAACCCAACATGACCCGCCTGAGCGTCAGCATCGGTCGCCGTGACTACGTTCGGCCCGGCGATTTGGTAGGAGCCATTGCGGGCGAGTCGGGCATACCGGGCAGCAGCATCGGCAGCATTGATATTTTCGACAAGCACACCTTCGTAGACGTACCCAACGACGTGGCGGGCCGGGTGATCCAGGCCATGGACGGCAACAACATCAAAGGCCGTCAGGTAAACGTAGAAATCGCCAACTAACGGCAGATCGTTTTTTTTGCAAACCCCCATATCGGAAATTCCGGTGTGGGGGTTTTTTGCGTTTGCGTAGAGACGCGATACATCGCGTCTCAGGAATGCGCGAAGCATTTTTTTCAACGGTGTATGGCTTCGCGCTCGGCGGAGACGCGATGTATCGCGTCTCTACAGCACCCCCAGACGCGCTACGAACGCCAGGTACGTTAGGCAATGGGCACCGCTATTCGGGAAAGAAGGTTAACTTTATGGCCTTACCTACCGTCTGTTGCTTTTCCTCATGACCCAAAACCACCGGTTGCTGGTTGGCCAACTTCTGCTCACGGCCCTGGGTTGCGGGCTGTGGGTGTGGTTTGCCCATACCCCCTGGATCGATTCGGTGGCCCTTGGCCTGGCCCTGCTCACGGGGGGCATTCCGCACGGGGCCAATGACCTGCAACTGATGCGCCTGAACTACCCGGTGCTGTCGTACAAAACAGCGTTCGTGGTTTATATTTCGCTGTTCGGGCTGGCTTCGGGCCTAATGATTTGCTGGCCCCTGACGGGCCTCCTGTTGTTTCTGATGGTCACGGCCTACCATTTCGGGCAGGGCGACCTCTATGCCGACACGCGCCTGAGCCGGGTGGCCCCCGCCTTCACCAACCTATTTTATGTGTTGTGGGGTGCGCTCATGCTGGCCGCCCTGTTTGGCCTGCGCTCCGCCGAACTGACTACGTACCTGCCCCATACCGATACGTTTGGCGGCTTTGTGCAGCAACTCATGCGGCTCCCGGCCTCGGTTTGGCCCTATGCCGCCGGTGCAGCACTGCTGTTGGGCGCGGGGGTAGCCTGGCTGGGCGTGAACCCGCGCCGGGCGGCGGGGCAGTGGGTGCTTACCACGGGGCTGTTTGTGCTCTTTGCCCACACCCGCCTGCTGTTTGCGTTCAGCGTTTATTTTGGCATCTGGCACAGCCTGAACTCGGTACAACTCTTTAGCCGAAGCCTGTATGCCACCAGTAGCAAAGCGTTTTTCAGCCGGTTCTACGCCGATGCGCTGCCTATTTCGAGCCTGGCGTTTGTGTTTTTGGGGGGGTTCTACTGGCTCAGTCAGCATCTCTACGCCGACTACCCGCTCACGTTCTGGCTCCTGATTTTCATCTTCGGCATCTCCGTTCCGCACGTCATCGTGACAGAACCCACCTATCGGCGCGGCCCCGTGGCCCATCCCCACAGCCCGGTCTAGGTTTCTACCACCTTCGTTTTCAGGCCCGCCCGTGGGCCGTTGGCGGGGGTTCCCAACAAATACAAGTCTATTTCGGTCTGGCCCACGCGGAACACCTGCCGGTTGCTGAGGGTGGCTTCCAGCCTTGTTTTTAGCTGCTGAAACTGCGCGGCGGTGGCCCGTTCTTCCTCGCCAAACCAGTCTTCTACCGTAATGACGGGTGCCCAAAAATCGGCTTCGGGCTGTTCGGCCACGTCGGTGGCAGGGGGCAGCATGAGCCAGTCTTTGATGTGGCTCACGGTGAGCGGCTCGGTCATGCTCAGGTACGTCTCCAGGGCCAAAATCGGCTCGTCCGATTCGCTGGGGTACAGCAACGGAGCCAACAACGGGGCCATTTGCTCTGTAAACGTTGGTACCGTTGGCTCAGTATTGGGGGCTTCCGGGGGCAGCGGGGGGTTACTATCAGGCGGCGGTGTCGTCATAGAGAAAAATCGGCTAACGGGCGGCTAGGTAAGATCGGGTATACGTACCTGACAATCAGGAAGGGTGCCCGAATTTATTGTCAAGTTGCTACATTTGGGCGTTTTTCAATTCCTTAACAGTCCAAAAACTTTTTTTACCCCACAAAATTATGTTAGAAACCTTAATGAATCTGGTACGTCAGCAATCGGGCGATGCCATTGTGAACAACCCCGCCATCCCGAACGAGCACAACGAAACGGCCATGCAAACCGTAACCGAGGGCATCATGGGTGGCCTGAAGCAACAGGCGCAGGGCGGCAACATTGGCGGGTTGCTCAGTTCAATCATGGGCGGCTCGCAGGGCCTCAACAGCCAAAACCCCATGGTGGGCGGCGTGATGGACAACGTAATTGGTAGTCTGACCAGCAAACTGGGCGTGTCGCCGGGTATTGCGGGCGGCATTGCCTCTTCGCTGGTGCCGATGGTGCTGGGCAAATTGTTCTCGAAAGCTACCGACCCCAACGACAGCAGCGTGGATATGGGCGGGCTGATGAGCCAGGTGACGGGCAACCAGGCAGCGCAGGGCGTTGACTGGATGGGCGCAGCCTCGTCGGCAATGGCCGATGGCAAACTGGACATGAGCGACCTGATGCGCGTTGGCGGTGGCCTGATGGGCGGCGGCGGCGGGCAGCAGGGCGGCGGCGGTGG
>JAYUKZ010000270.1:0-2749 GCA_043763995.1 Fibrella sp. | reverse complement strand
ACTATTCCCGACATCATACCGCCAGTATCACCCAACCCGGCATATGGGCTGTTTTTTTAGTTGAGTAGTTCACCCTAACCCTTCCTCTATGAACGTTTCTACATTGGCCGCATGGGCAACTTTCACCCTCGGTAGCGTTGGTGCGTTGTTGGCCCAACCCGCCGCGCCGGTATTTTATGCCCCCACCGACGATGTTCATTTTTGCGGTGAACACCTGCCCGGCTACCTGCCCGAAGTGGCCCAACGGTGGCAGAAAACCCTGAGCCGCCGCGCCCGCTACACCGATGATCTGCTGGCCCTGCAACGAAAAGCGGCGGTGCTGTTTCCCATCATCGAACCCATTCTGATTCAGAATTCGGTACCACTCGATCTGAAATACCTGGCCCTGGTTGAGAGTGAGTTGAACAACCGGGCGGTATCGCCACGGGGTGCGGCGGGACTTTGGCAACTGATGCCCGCCACCGCCCGCGAACTGGGCCTGACCGTGCGGCGGCGGCACGACGACCGCTACGACGTGCGACGGTCTACGCAGGCGGCTTGCCAATACCTCTGGCAACTCTACCGCCAAACCGGCTCCTGGATGCTGGCGGCCTCGGCCTATAACGCCGGGCCAAACTACATTGCCGGCCTTACGCGCCAGTTTTCGGTTGAGCACCCGCTGATGTTACCCTTTGCTAAAGCCGAAACCCAACTGTATGTTTATCAGGCACTTGCTTACAAAGAACTGCTGACCCGGCCTGAATTTTACGGCGACATTCTAAGCAACCGCACCATTTTGGCCCTCAGCCAACGTACCGGAGTGGTCTCTTCTGCCGAACGCGAAACCATTCTGGCCAGCCTGGAACAGCCCCAGCCCGAAACCATTGCCACAATGGCCACGGCTACGGTAGTGGTGGTGGCCAACACCCCCGCCCCGGCCCAAACTATCGCCAACCTGCGCCCGGTACCGGTGGTAGCCGTGGCCGAAAAAAAGCCCGCCCCCGCCCCGGTGTCCGAATCCATCAGCCGGTTCTGGCCGGCGGTGCAAACCCGGAGCCTCACCCGCGAGGCCATTTCGGAAGGGCAACTGTTTGTGTTTGAAGTAACCAGCCCCCAAACCATCGACCACGTGAAACTGGCCGTTGGCGACATGGTGTACGCCCACATCGAAGTGGTGGATACACGGTCGGGGCGGGTCTACCTCCGGGCCGACCGCGTGGTGTCGGCGCAAACCCGCGAGGCCACTCCCCTGCGCCTGATGGCCGTGGAAGCTAACCGTAAACCGGGGGTACCCATCCCCGTGCGCGATGCACTGGCCACGGGTTGGCAACTAGCCTGGGAAAAAATTTGACCTGGTTTATTGACCATTGTTCAGGCAGGAAAGCCCGTGTTTTCACGGGCTTTTTTTGTGTGCCGTTGACTTTTTGGTAAATGTCCGTCTTAATGGATACCTCACCACACTTGTCAGGCGCGTACCGGGTTGGTACAGAAGGCGTTGGCATCACTTTCCAAACCGGTATTTTATGCGCAAACCACTACTTCTAAGTTATCTCTTTTTGCTTTTTCTGACGGGTTCACTGAACACCCACGGGCAAACCATCAGCGGCCTCCCCTTGACCACATCGGCGGTGTGCCCCGGCACAGTGGTCAACGTCCCGTTCAGCCTCGCCGGTGAGTTTTCGACCAACAACACGTTCACGATACAACTGGGCGATGGCCAGACGTTCGCCTCGCAGGGTACCAGCGTGGTGCTGGGTCAGGCCGGGTCGGGGCTATATGTGGCCTCGTTTCTGTTGCCCGCCGCCGTGGGGCCAGGTACGTATCGGGTGCGGGTGGTGAGCAGCAACCCCGCCGTGTTGGGTAGCCACATGCCCCTGCTGGTGCGGCCCCAACCCGCCGGGCCACCCACCCTCGCGGCGCAACTTATCGGCAATTTCACCAGTCAGTACACCCTTTGCCAGAACGACAACCCGTTAGTACTCGCAGACCTGGTGGGGCCAATACCGGCAGGCTACCGGGTGCAATATGACGTGGGGGCGGGCCTGGCCCCTACCGGTCGGCAGTCGTTTACCTCGCCGGTCATCAGCACGTCGGCAATGAACCAGACCACCTATAATTTTCGCTATATCACCCTCGATTCAACAAGGGGGTGCAGTGCCGCCGCCAGGGCCGGGTTTGTTTCGTTTCTGAACACGGAAATAAAAATCCGTCCCAACGCGCCCACGGTGGCGGCGGTGGGGCAAACTGTTTGCCAAAACCAAGCCGCCGCCGTGTTGCAGGCCAATACCACCCTGCCCGGTGCCGAACTGCTGTGGTATTTGCCCGGCAGCACCCTGGCCGTGGGCGCGGCACCCCTGCCCAACACCAGCCAAACCGGCACCCTAACGTACCAGGTGAGCCAGTCGCTGGACCGGTGCGAAGGCCCCAAAGCGGCCCTGACCGTAACGGTGCTGGCGGCTTCAGCCCTGCCCACTACCACACGCCCCCTGCTGGAACTGTGCCGGGGTGCCGCCAGCGTACCCCTCACCGCCACCGGCACCAACCTCCGCTGGACAGACCCCACCGGCACCACCGCCACTGTGGCCCCTACGCCCTCGACCCTCAACGCCAGCCAAAGCTCGCAGGGCGATGTGTACTATGTGGAACAAAACGTGAATGGCTGCCCTAGTGGCCGCTTGCCTATCCGGGTGGTGGTGCAGGGCCAGCCTACGCTCTCGTTGGGGGGCGGGGCCAACCTGGTGCTGGGTACCGAACTGGCGTTGCAACTGAG
>JAYUKZ010000269.1:0-2753 GCA_043763995.1 Fibrella sp. | reverse complement strand
GCGTTTCGTGCCGGATCACCTGCCGGATCAGGGCCAGCCGATCCAGGTCGGCGCGGGCGGTGGTGCCCAGTTTCACTTTGATGGCCTCGGCTCCGTTGGCTTCAATGCGGCGGGCATCCTCGGCCATTTGGTCGGGCGTATTGAGGTAAATGGTTTCGTCGGTGGTGAGCACCCGGTTGGTGCCGCCCAAAAATTGGTAGAGGGGCATGTTGGCGGCTTTGGCGGCCAGATCATACAGGGCCATATCGAACGCCGAGCGGGTGGTGGGGTGGCCGGGCAGGTAGCGGGTCAGGGTCAAGAGGCAGTCTTCCAGAGCCAGGGGGTCTTTTCCCAACAGCAGACGGGCCATATCCTGCGCCGCCGCCAACCCCGATGCCTGGGTTTCGCCCACAATCATCCAAAACGGCGAACCTTCTCCCCAGCCCGTCAGCCCGTCGTTTGTCTCGATTTGCACCAGTATGTTCCGGGCCATGTCGATGGTGCCCAGGGCAATGGCGATAGGTGCTTTCAGGAGAATGTTATAGGCGTAGAGGGTGATGCCGGTGATGTTCATGGTACTAACCTACGAACAAACTACGTACCGTCGGGCAAGCGGCGCGAACTATGCCAGACTGTTTGCACCAGTACCATATCCTCAGAAAGTATTTCGTAGATGATTCGATAATTACCCTCGATCAATTCACGTACCTGCTTATCGCCATACTCTGGAACGGCCCTACCCATTTCAGGGAACACAGCCAGCATCTGAGACCGTGCGAATAACTTGTCTGTCAATAATTTAGCATATGATTTGGACGATTCCGCCACGTAATTATAAATCGTGTGCAAATCCTGGTAGGCTTGTTCTGTCCAAATTACCTGCCCCATGACTCCATTCTTTTGGCTACTTCATCCGAGGTCAACGTTTTTCCTTCGCTGTATTGCCGACGACCATTTTCGATCTTTTCCACAATCAGCAAACGCTCAATCAACTCATCGATGGAGAATTCTTCCGGCAAATCGGGAAGTGAGGCGGCGAGTGCGTGCTTTGTCATAAGTTGGTGTTGGTTTTGTCGGGGATACTACTTGACCTTGTACAGAGCGTCCATTTATAGAGGGTGGTACGAACCATTTTCATGGCACTAACCTACGAACAAACTGCGTCCCGTTGTGCTGCGGTCAAAGCCCCAAATGATAATCGTACCCTTGTTCGAACCAATAATCGCGGGGACGTTCGTCGGCGAAGGTAATCAGGCCGATCCGCTTGAGGTTTTTTACGCCATACTTGACCGGGATTATCAGGCGGACGGGTGCACCGTGGGAAGCCGTGATGGGTTGGCCGTTCATTTCGTAGGCCAGAAGGGTTTGCGGGTGCAGGGCCGAAGGCATATCCAGCCCCACGTAGTAACCACCGTCGGGCGTTTCCAGGCCCACATACCGGAAAAAATCAGCCGGGTTTTGGGGCGAAGGGGCTTTGCCGCTGCGGGTGCCGAGGCCGAAGTGCGTAATGAAATCGGCCAGTTTTGCGCCGCCCCAGTGCTGAATCTGACTCCAGCCTTCCACGCACTTAAAATCAAAGACCAAGTCGTGTTTAGGCAATTTTTTCAGTTCTTCCACGCTCACCAGCAACGGGTTACGGCCCGGCTGTTTTACCGTTATCTGGTAGTTTGCCATGTCTACCGCCTGGCGAATCCCTTCCATGCCGTTGGTACGCGGTGGGTTGGCGGCCTGGCTGGCGGGGTAGGTGGCGGCCAGGTGCGTGGGGCTGAAATACACGTTGGCAATGGCCTCGTTGGTATTCAGCAGGTTACGCAACACCAGCGGCACCCTATCGGCGGTGGGTTGTTGTTTTACCCACTGCCACACGCCAACGGGCAACAGCCCGGCCACGCCAAAACCAAGCATGGCTTTCAGGGTACGTCGCCGAATTTGCGCGTCGGTGGTCAGTTCTTCCCGCAAGGGCTTATGCTTTAGTAAGCTCATCTTTTTTCTCGAATCCGGTGATCATACTCTGAAAATTGGCCCAGCCCGCCAGGATAACCTGCCCAATGTGAACGGCAAAAAACAGCACATACCCAATGGTCAAGGCAAAGTGCAACAGCCTAGCAGTCTCGTAGCCACCCATCAGGTACGTTAGCCCGCTAAACTGTGTAGGCTTGTAGATGGCGTAGCCGGTCAGGGCCGAGCCGATGCCCATGAACAAAATGCCGGAATAGGCAATGCGCTGGGCGGCGTTGTATTTGGCTTGTGGCGGGGCCGTTTTCCGAATGTGCAAATCGTGCAACACCACCAGCCATGCCTCGCGGAAGGAGTGCCGGTTGGGCAACAGCAGCCGCCATTCGCCCGACAGAAACGTGTAGCTCACGTACAGCACCCCGTTGATGATGAATAGCCACTGGAAGATGAAATGCCACGATTGCCCTTTGGCCAGTTGCCGCGAAAGACCCAGCCACTTGTAGAAACCGTCTGGAAAAAACGAGACCAGAACCGTTGACCCTACGGTGATTTTATAGGGGTCGTAGGCCCAATAGATCAGCATACCGCTCCAAATCATCACGAACAGGATGGGGAAGTTGAGCCAGTGAAACCATCGGATGGCTAAGGGGTGTTTGTGAACGATGCGCGGCATAGACGGGCAGATTTAGGAGCAAAAACAGGCAGTTGAACCAGTGCTTCAGTTTGTCGCCACAAATGGACAAACCTTACAAAAAAACTACCCGTTCATCAGTTTTTTAATCTCATTGTCCATCTCCACTTTTCGTTCGGGGCGCAGT
>JAYUKZ010000268.1:0-2756 GCA_043763995.1 Fibrella sp. | reverse complement strand
TGATTTTGAGGAAGTAAGCCCCCTTCCGAATGCCTTTGAGCGTGAAGGTGCCCGCCTCGCTGGTACGTCCGTAGTTGGTCAGGGTCGAGTCTTTGGCCGTTTGCAGCATCACCGTGGCCCCGTTCAGTTTGTTGCCCAACGTGTCGGTGATGGTGGCTTGCAGCGAAAAGCGCGTGGGTACGTTCTGAGCCATAGCCAGACCGGTCAGGAGCCAGAGAGTCAGGATAAGCGGTAGCGTGTGTTTCATGGCTGCAAAGGGTTGAGTGTTGCCGGGCGTAAAAGTAAGCGTTGCCCGGTAAGCAGCTTCGGCCTTAACCTTTTTTAACTATTGAATTAGTTTGAAAGGCAAAAAAGGCGGGCGAACGGCCTGGCATTGGATGCCGTAACCGACGGTTTTCCACAAAGAGTCTGTTTGAATGGCAAGCGTTGCCTGGGGGGGGCTTTTTTTGGGAGGGGGATTGGTACCGGCGTATTGGACGCGGCGTATTCGGACACGGCCCAGGGCAGGGGCAAGCCCAGCCCCTACAATGCCGTCATCACCCAAAATGGCCATTGGTTTCATGAGTTCCTGTGTAGGGGCTGGGCTTGCCCCTGCCCTGGCCGTGCGCGAAGCTGCGCCGATGCCAGGTACGTTACACCCCTTCCCCCACCGACCGTTGGCGGCTGCGGTAGCCCAGTTGGGGGGTGTATCCCACGGTGTTCTTTGTGTAATAACCCGTGCCGTTGTAGGGGCGCAGGGCGGGGTCGTTCAGGCAGGTATCGGTACACGTACCGGCGTGGGTGTGGCCGCACGCCTCGCACAGGGGTACGTGATTGTTGCAGACGGGGCTAGCGCAGTTGACCATCCGGGGCGTAACCGTGCCACAGCGGTAGCAGGTAGCTATCTGGCTGGGGTTCACCCGGTTAACATCCACGGCCAGCCGGGTGTCGAAGACGTAGCATTGGCCCTCAAAGTCTTCGCCCCCGGCTTCCAGGCCGTATTTGATGATGCCCCCGTGGAGTTGATACACGTTCTCGAACCCCTGCGCCAGGAGGTAGGCCGAGGCTTTTTCGCACTTAATCCCGCCGGTGCAATAGGTAATGATTTTCTTGTCTTTCAAATGCTCAATTTCGCCCACGTGGTCGGGCAGTTCGCGCAGGTTTTCCATCTCGAACGTCACGGCCCCGCTGAACTTACCCAGGCTATGCTCGTAGCTCGACCGCATATCGACCAGCACCACGTCGGGGTCGTTTTTCATGGCCCGGAACGCGGCGGGTTCCAGGTACGTGCCGGTTTGTTCCAGGGGGTTCACCGGCAGGTCGGAATGCACAATTTCGGCTTTTACCCGCACGTGCAGTTTTCGAAATGTGTGGGTCTGATGGGCCTCCTCCTTGAACTCGATGTGCGCAAAACGCGGGTCGCTCCGCAACGCGGCTTTGTACGCCTCACAATCGGCCAACAGGCCCGACACGGTGCCGTTGATGCCTTCGGGAGCCACAATAATTCGGCCCAACAGGTTCAGGGTCAGGCATAACTGGTGCTGTTCTTCCCGCAGGGTATCGGGGTCAGCAACGGGAATATACAGGTAATAGAGCAGTACGCGGTACGGTTTCATGGCAATTCTGGAGGCCCGCAGGTACGTCTGCGCGTTTCGCCGCAGGCAGGTGCAGTGATCGGCAAATTTACGAAAAACCGGCTGTTTTACGGTGCCCCGTCCATTCTGCTGAACAGTGATGGTCGCATGGTGAGCCGTTACCGGTTGGTTGGGTTAATCAGAGTAGACCCGGCGGCCACACCCGGTTGTGGTCAGGCTTCTTCGGTTTGCAGTTGTTTTTCGTACAAATCCCGATACATTCCCCCGGCTTCCATCAACTCCTGGTGGGTGCCCCGCTCCCTAATCTCGCCTTTATCGAGTACAATAATGGTATCGGCCAGCTTGGCCGACGACACACGGTGCGAAATGATGACCGTGGTGCGGCCCTGCATCAGGCGGCGCAGGTTGGTCAGGATGCTGTTTTCGGTGTTGGTATCCACCGCCGACAGGCAATCGTCCAGAATCAGGATTTTGGGGTCGCGGGCAATGGCGCGGGCAATGCTGAGGCGTTGTTTTTGCCCGCCCGACAGGGTGATGCCCCGCTCGCCGATGCGCGTCTCGAACCCGTCGGGGAAGGCGGCAACGTTGTCGGTCAAATCGGCATCGTCGATGGCCCGCAGCACCCGTTCCTGCGGCATATCGGGCTGGCCAAAGCGCACGTTGTTGCTGATGGTATCGGAAAAAAGAAACACATCCTGCGGCACGTAGCCCATCTGTGCCCGCAGGTGGCCCAGGTCGTAGTCGGGTACAGGTACGTTATCGATGGCGATGCTGCCCGATGTGGGGTCGTACATCCGCATCATCAGGTTAGCCAGGGTGCTTTTCCCCGACCCGGTGGTGCCCAGAATCGCCACGGATTCGCCCGCTTGCACGTCCATCGAAAAATCGGTCAGGGCCACAATACCCGTGTCGGGGTACACAAACCGCACGTGTTTGAATGTCAGCCGCCCGGCTAGTGTACGCACTATTTTTTTGGTGGAAGTCAGCGGCGTTTTCAGCGTCATAAACTCGTTGATGCGTTGCTGCGAAGCCGCCGCCCGCTGGGTTTGGCTGGTGGTCCAGCCCAGGGCCATGACGGGCCAAGTGAGCATACTAACGTAGAGAATAAACTCGGTGATGTTGCCTGGCGTGAGCGTTCCCGCAATGATTTCTTGGCCACCAACGTAGATAATCAAGACGTTG